>CAJUSS010000050.1:13103-22855 GCA_910588895.1 uncultured Lachnospiraceae bacterium | reverse complement strand
GGTCACATCCAGCGGCACCATGGACAAGGAGGACAGTTCGGCGCGGCGGTACTTCGCTGCCCGCGCGGACCTCTTTGTCCATGGTGCCGCTGGATGTGACCACCGCCATGATCCCACCTGGGCGCACCAGGTCCAGGGCCTTGGCGATGAAATGGTCGTGGATCAGGAAGTGATGGCGGTCATATCTGGGATCCGCCACCTTATAGTCTCCAAATGGCACGTTCCCGATCACGCAGTCAAAGAAGCTGTCCGGGTACTCCGTGGTCTCGAAGCCTTGGACCGCGACCACGTTCTCTGGATACAGCTGCCGCGCGATCCTCCCGGAGATGCTGTCCAACTCAACACCATACATCCTGAGGCCCTCCATCCCCTCTGGGACCAGCCCCATGAAGTTCCCGATGCCACAGGCCGGTTCCAGCACGTTGCCGGCCTCTAACCCCATAGCCCGCAGAGCCCCATACATGGCTTTGATGACCACGGGAGGCGTGTAGAAGGCGTTCAGGGTGGAGGCCATGGCCGTCCTGTACTCCTCCGGGGTGAGCGCCTGCCTCAGCTCGACATGCTCCCGGCTCCAGCCCGTATCCCTCTCGTCAAAGGCCTGGGGGATGCCGCCCCAGCCCACAAAGCGGGATAGGACCTCTTGCTCCTCCATCGAGGCCTGACGGCCATCCGCTTCCAGCTGCTTTAGGAGCCGGATGGCGGCCATGTTGGCCTTGAACTTCTGCTTTGGCCCGCCCACTCCCAGGCTGTCATCCTTGATACGGAAGTTGGTGGGGGCCGTTAGCAGCTGTGCCTCTGGCGATCGTTCTCTGGAGTCGGACAGGGATAGCTGCCCGTCCTCTCCTGCCTGGACCGCCCCCTCCCTGTCCGGGAAGAACGCCGCATCCACCCCGTCAGACGATAGGCCCATCCTCCCGGCATACCAGGTCCCCATCCGTTCGCTGATCTTTCGTACCTGCTCTCCCACGGTGGGGAGGTCAGACGGCCCGACAGAGGACGTCACGGATACATCCTGCCGGATATCCTGCAACGCAAGAGCAGAGGCGTCCTCCGCCTCTGCTCTCCTTGGATCCTCTCCAGTTGTCCCTTCTCCTGGCTCCCCGTTCAGCTGTACACCAGTTCCTCTAAGATGGTCTCCTCCGCCATTGACACCAGGCCCGCCATATGCGCGGCCCACCCCATCTGGTCCTCCTCCTTGTCCGGTGCCGGATGGCTCTCCAACAGCCTTTCCATCAGGGTCCCCATCCGCTCCTCGGCAGCCTGGTCGACCCCCTCCAGATGGCTGTCCAGCCTCCCGGTCAGGAGCATGCTCTGGTACAGCCCTCTCCGATGCACTCTCAGGAACCTCTTCCGCAGCATCCCGTACTTCCGTATCTCCACCTGCTCCTCCTCGATCGTCAGATCCGGGAACAGATAGTCCCCCTTGCGATGGTAGGTCAGCCGTATCGGCTCCCGCACTGCCCCATCGTCCTGCACGTTCTTTTTCGTCCTTCCTGTCATATCCTGCACCATCTGACCCATCCTTTCTTGCATCGTCTACCTTGTCCGATCCTGCGCTGCCTGTGTTATCTGCTCGGTCCTGCCCCATATGTGCAGCTCGGTCCTGCCCTATGCCGTCTCTCCCAGACTGTGCTGCATCAGCAGCCTTATCCTGCTCTGTATGTACGGTCCTCGCATCAGCAGTCCTCTCTCCTTCTGTGACATCCGTTCCCTCCTGTGCCGTATTGTCCGCCACACCTTTTGAGGGAACAGCAGAGCGTATTGCCACTGCCTTCTGCCGCGCCTCTTCCCTGCAGAGCTTGTACATCTCCCGCCCGATGTTCGCCAATACCGGCGCTGCCAGACTGCTGGAAGTATCACCGAGAAAGGCTAGCATCGCCATATCACCGATCTCCGTGATACCGGCGAAAGCCCCTTCTCCCAGCCGCTCCATCGGATCTAAGCCGCACCGCCGGGACAGGAGATAAAAGACACTGTCCCCTAGCAGCATCTTAAACCTGGGGAGCGGGCCATCCCCAGCAGGCCCATCCGTAGTAAAGATCCCCCTGGTCTCCCGCTCCATCCCGGCCAGGATATCCTCTATCCCCTCATCCGCCAGCCCGGATGCAATCTCCAGCAGCGCCCCCTGCAGGCCATATGCTCCCTCTCCAGCCAGCATATAGTCTTCCCGCAGGTGTCCCGATATCGCTCCCCGATGCTGCTCTCCCATCTGCCACAGGAACGGCGTCTGCCCTCCCCGCGGCCGGTAAGTGTCCGAGATATCGAACACATAGCGCAGCCTCCTCCTGGGCCCGTCATCATCGATCAACGCGATCCCCTTCGCGCCCCGTCTCACCCATCGGCCCATCCTGTGGTTCCACACATCCAGCGACGCGCATGCCACTGCGTCGGGTCGTTGTGCGTGGATCAGCAGACTGTCCGCAAATGGATACCGGCACATCCTGGATGCCGTATCCAGATATCCCATCCAGCCCTGTGCCGAGCGGCTGATCCTCTCAGCCGTCTCTCCCGCAAGGGCCCGGATGTCCTCATACTTTGACAATAAAGCTCCCTCCTCTCCTGGTCTGGGATCCGGACTGATCCGTCCGGCATGCCGATGACCTTCTTTTTCTCCATGACCGTCCAGACCCCCTGACGATCCTATACGCTCGACTTTACGACACTGTGTCGCAAAGTCCGTCTGTGATAGACAGAGCACACCGTTCCCGCCGTCTCTTGACTTTACGACATCGTGTCGCAAAGTCTATCTACGACAGCGGGAACATACCTGGTGCCATCATCTCTCAACTTTACGACAGCATGTCGCAAAGTCCTCATCCTCTGCTGGCATACAGATCATGGACCACCTCTGCGCGGTAATAGTTCTCAATCGTCATAGGCGCATTGTAGAGCGTGGTCAGGAGATAGCCTCGGATGTTCTCCACCTTACTGGTGTTCCTCTGCAGACAGTCCAGCACATACTCGATGTGCATCTGGTCCAGCTCCATGAACCGGCTCTTTACGACCGTCACCGGCCGCTCCACACCAGCTATCCGTACCATGCTGTCATCGGGGAGCGCCATCACATCCGTCATCAGTTCCACCAGCTCATCCACCGTATCCCTCCGGTAATACCGGTCAGCAAAACACTCATAGGCGATGTTCTTTCGGATGGCCTCCCGGTATCCCTCCACCTCGTCCATCGCATCTATCTCTCCTGGAGGATGGATAGATAGATGGATAGAGTCAGTATCGTTAGAGTCAGTCTTATTAGACTCAGTCTTATTAGTTTTTGATTTTCGAAATTCTTGATCTTTGATTTTCAAAACTCCTGAATTTTGATTTTCAAAATTCTTGATCTTTGATTTTCGAAAGTCTGGAATTTTGATATCCAGACCTCTTGGATCTTGATCCTCAAGATCTCGTGCAGATCCCGTCGTTCCGTCCATCATCCTTCCTTCCGATACCGGCCTATCCACCATCTCTCTCAGCATGAAGTTCTTCACATAGATCACATTAGGCCTACCCAGCCCCGGTCGTCTCCTCTCGATCAATCCGATCCCAGTCCTCACATCCAGCTCATCCAGCAGTTTAGCCACTTTCTGAGTCCGGCAGCCCATGAGCCCCATGATCTCCCTCACAGTGAAGATGATGTACACCCTCTCCTCCTCATCGATCCAACGGTTCTTGAGGCTGAGGCCCATGCGGTCCAGCATAAGGCCGTATAGGACCTTCGCCTCGCAAGAGAGGTCGCTGAAGCATCCTTCTGTAAAGAGCACCTTCGGCACCCGGAAGAAGCTGTACTGTTCCGCTCCCAGCCCACGGAAATAGTCAAAGCTGATCTCCTTCATCCGCCGCTCCTCCTCTATCCCGTTTCCATCCTTCCAGGAGCCTATAGATGACCTCTTCCATCTGGTCTCTCGTGTAACCTGCTGGGAAATACCCCCTGATCTTCTTGATCGGGATGGATGCCCCCGCCTTTCCCTTTTCCTTTTTTGCCAGGATCATACATACCTGGCTGGCGGTCAGCTCACCGGTCTCACTGAGAGCCCGCAGCTGCTCTGCCTGCACCTTCGATGGGAACGATCCGCTATCCGCGATGATCCCTGCTACCCAGGCCTGCTCGTCCCCATGCAGATAGGACAGCAGCTCCCCGACCACCATCGGGATCCTCCCTGCATCCACATGGTCCAGCAGCCCTGGCTCCAGCTCGGCCAGACGGATATAGCGCTGGACCGTCCTCCCGCTCTCCCCTGCAGCCTCACCCACTTCATCCGCTGTATGTCTGCCGCTCTTCTTGCCCTGGTGCTTTATGGCCGCATACTTCATCTTGTAGGCCTTTGCCTTCTCGCTGGGCAACAGGTCCTCCCTCTGGATGTTCGTATCCACCATGATCACGGTAGCCTCGTCATCGTCCAGTTCACGGATGATCACCGGCATCTCCCCGATCCCAGCCAGCTCACAGGCCCGCCATCTGCGGTGTCCGGCGATGACCTCATAGCCC
Source organism: uncultured Lachnospiraceae bacterium (assembly GCA_910588895.1). Classification (GTDB taxonomy): domain Bacteria; phylum Bacillota; class Clostridia; order Lachnospirales; family Lachnospiraceae; genus Caccovicinus. The sequence continues at coordinate 18,372 of CAJUSS010000050.1, read as the reverse complement.
CCGTCCGGATGTGGCCGGACGATCCCCGGGACCAGCACGCCATACCGTTTTACGCTCTCCACCGTCTCCTGCATCTTGCCATCGTCCAGCACACGGAAGGGATGGCCCTTAAAAGCATGGAGGATCCCGATCGGGACGGACGTGACCGCCTCACCGGCCTCTGGCCCCTCGATGCCCATCAGGGCATCAAAGGAAGCCAGCTTGATCTTTTGTGCGCTCCTACCCTTCATCTGCCAGCACCTCCTTGGTCAGGGAACCGTAGCCCGCTGCCACGGTCCCTTTGGGGTCGTACCGATAGATGCTCTTCCCCTCTGCGGTGGTCTCTGCCGCCCGGATCGATAAGGGGATACACTCCTCAAAGATACGGACCTGCTCCCCATAGGCCTCCCTGATCCGTGCGGAGATATCCCTCGCAAAGTTGGCCCTGCGGTCCACCTTCGTCAGCAGGATCCCCAGGATCTCCAGGCCGGGGTTCAGCTTCCTGCGCACCCTCCCGATCGTCTTAATCAGCTGCTGCAGCCCTTTGATCGGCAGGTATGCCGCCTCCACCGGGATCAGCACACGATCTGCAGCCACCAGCGCATCGATCGTGATCATCCCCAACGAGGGCATGGTATCGATCAGGATATAGTCGTACTGGCCCCGCAGGGTATCCAAGTATTGGCGCAGCACCGTCTCCCGGCTCATCACGTTCACCAGTGCTGCCTCCAGCCCTGCCAGCTCGATGTTCGCCGGCACAAAGTCGATCCCCTCCTCATGATGGAGGATCCCCTCCCCCGGCTGGATATCCACGTCATCGATCACCTTTTCCATGATGCTGGCCAAGGTCACATCCAACTCGTCCGGCTCCTGGATCCCAAGGCTGGCCGCCATGTTCCCCTGGGCATCCGCCTCCACCAGGAGCACCTTCTTCCCTGCCCTGGCAAGTCCGATCCCTAAGTTGATACAGGTCGTTGTCTTCGCGACCCCGCCCTTCTGGCTCGCCACCGTGATCACCCTGCACATATCCGTCCCTCCCGGCCTGCTGCAGATATCGCTGTCCTGTCACTGCCCAAGGTATCCATATCCCTTGAGCACAGCGGCAGCCCTGCATCCTGGATACATGAGCAGTACTCCGGATACCGGATCTTGACCGCTTCCCAAAAATACCCGGCATAGCTGCAACAGAACAGATCCTCCACCGTATAACGCCTGCATTCCTCCAGCCTCTCGCTCGCCCTTCTGATCCTATAGACGGTAGGCACGTCATTGCAGTAAAGGCTGAACGCCATCCGGACGATCCTGGCACTGCCGCTGGTCTGCCATCCTTTGCGCAGGCAGTCAGGCCGGACCTCCCCTGTGGTAAAGTCATAGATCTCATCCATATGTTCTCTCGTATCCCTGTCGATCCCCAGACAATACACCAATGCTCTGTGGTATACATCCTGGCACCTGCACCTTGGCAGGTTCTCTATGTATGCCCTCTCATGGTCGCGGCTGGCAAAAATGATCCTGCCCTCGACCCTCTCCCTGTTATCCGTCACTTTATACGCTCCCATGGCATGTCCTCCTTATCCCTTTTGCGTTTTTACGATATCGATGTTCCCTTTTTCTCTCCGCTGATCGATCTATGCAGAAGTCCAACCGACCAGCCCGCTTTTCCTTACCAGATGTATACAGCCAGCCAAAAAGGGGGACTGACCGCACATATCCGCTTCCCATGCCGACATTTTTGTGCTATACTATCTGCAACGTTACATGATCTGGCAGGTGTAGAAAACCTGCTGAAATGAAAAGATCGGACTAAGCAAGATCCCTTGTTTTCCAAGGATCCCCTTACTTAGTCCGATTATATCATTTAGATACTCAAAGTCGATATCCAGGCCTTGATACCGCTTCTCCTCCATGACCTTTAATAGCCCTAAGAGCAGACGCTGCTGGACCCTCTGATCATGGACCAGAGCCGTCACCAGAGCATTGTTAAAATTTCCGTCCGCTCCCATAGGCGTCAAGGTCAGTATCGGACGGACCCCTGCCTGTTCTGCTGTCGCGATCACCCAGGTGTCATCGCTGGCCGGAAAGACCAGTCTCCCCTCCGCTGTAAAACCATAGGAAAAGATATGGAGGTCGGTCAGGAAAGGAAGCGTATCCTCCAGTATCTGCCGCGTGATGAACGGATATGCATATCCAAATGAACATAGCCGCGGCCTCTCCCTGCTCCTTTTATCTTGAACATCGGGCTCCTTTAAGATCAAAAGAGCCTGGCCAACGGCCAGGCGGTATGGATAGTCGATCTGGTTTGCCCAGATCAGGTCTTGGACTGCGATATCATAGCGGGCGGCGATCGCGTCCACATCGTCCCCCGGCTGCACTACATAGATCTCCATAGCAGGCCCTTCTCGTTTCATGCTCTCTTTATCATCATATGCACGGTCTTATCGATCGGTCCTGGGCTGCTCCCTGAGACAGCTCGTTCGCTCCCTCTCGGCCCGCTCCTTTGGACATCTCTTCAGACAGGGCTGCTCTTTTCTCAATCTTTCGGGATCATCACCTTCATCCCGCCCATATAAGGCTGCAGCACCTCCGGGATAGTCACGCTCCCGTCTGCCTGCAGGTGGTTCTCTAAGAACGCGATCAGCATCCGGGGCGGAGCTACCACCGTATTGTTCAAGGTGTGGGCAAGGTATTTTCCCTTCTCTCCATCCACACGGATCTTCAGGCGGCGGGCCTGTGCGTCTCCTAAGTTGGAGCAGGAGCCCACCTCAAAGTACTTCTTCTGCCGCGGGGACCAGGCCTCCACATCACAGGACTTCACCTTTAAATCGGCCAGATCGCCCGAGCAGCACTCTAAGGTACGGACCGGGATCTCTAGGGAGCGGAATAGATCCACCGTGTTCTGCCACAGCTTGTCATACCACATGGGGGATTCCTCCGGCTTGCAGATGACGATCATCTCCTGCTTCTCAAACTGATGGATCCGGTACACGCCCCTCTCCTCCATGCCGTGGGCACCCTTCTCCTTTCGGAAGCAGGGAGAATAGCTGGTCAGGGTCTGGGGCAGCTTCTCCTCCGGCGTGATGGTATCGATGAACTTGCCGATCATGGAATGCTCACTGGTGCCGATCAGGTACAGATCCTCCCCCTCGATCTTATACATCATGGCATCCATCTCCGCGAAGGACATGACGCCGGTCACCACATTGCTGCGGATCATAAAGGGCGGCACACAATAGGTAAAGCCCCGGTCGATCATGAAATCGCGGGCATAGGCGATCACAGCGGAATGGAGCCTTGCGATATCACCCATCAGGTAATAAAAGCCGTTCCCGGCCACTTTTCCCGCCGCATCCAGATCGATGCCGTCAAACCGCTTCATGATATCGGTATGGTAAGGGATCTCGTGATCTGGCACCACCGGGTCGCCGAACTTCTCGATCTCCACATTCTCGCTGTCATCCCTTCCGATGGGAACGCTGGGATCGATGATATTGGGGAGGGTCATCATGATCTTAGCGATCTTCTCCTCCAGCTCCCCTTCCAACTGCTCCAGCTCTGCCAGACGGGCAGCGTTCGCCGTCACCTGGGCCTTCACAGCTTCCGCCTCATCCTTCTTTCCCTGGCCCATCAGCTTTCCGATCTCCTTGGACAGCTTATTTCTGGAGGCCCTTAAGGAATCCCCCTCTGCCTTTGCCGCCCGCATCTTCGCATCCAGCCCGATCACTTCATCCACCATGGGCAGCTTGTCGTCCTGGAACTTATTCTTGACATTCTGCTTCACAACATCCGGGTTCTCCCGGACAAACTTAAGATCTAACATGATCTGCTTCCCTCCTGGTATCTCTTTTTCACTCTGTCAAAACACTGTCAAAATACACGTGGACATATATGCTGCATTTCGCCAGGGATAAACATAGCACATTTTACCCTTAAAGAAAAGACCCTTTTTCACAGACAGGCCCCTTCCAGAGCGGACCATCTGCGACCTATCTCTGCGATAGGATCCTCTTGGCGTGCATGTGGATCGTAACCTGCTCAGTCCTTCGACTCCACACAGATCGCCACCCCGTCCCGGATCTGTATGCGCCCCGTCTCCTCCACCAGCTCATTGCTGATGCACCGGCTGCTGCCCATCTCCAGGTCATAGTCCTTAAGGGGGTACTTGAACCCCTCCAGCGTGATCCCCCTGATCTCTCCTAAAAGCGGGAGGAAGGAGATACACGTTCCCCACTGTCCCGCCTTAGAGAAGGCCGCCTCCTCCTCGATCAGATAGATCTTATCCTGCCGGTCCACGATACAGGCCTCCACCCCCTGCTGGAGGCAGCCATAGAGCAGGAACACATTGGCCAGCATATGGTCGAAGCGGCCTCCGGTAGCGCCAAGGATCGTGATCTGGGTACAGCCGGCAGCTATGGCCTTCTTAAGCGCCAGCTCTGTATCGGTGGCATCCTTTTCCGGCGCGTGTATATCCCAGATGATATAGGGGATCTTTTTAAACTCTTCCACCAGAGAGGGCTTTGCCGTATCCAGATCGCCCACGATCATATCCGGGACCAGCTCTAGGGCTTTTACCGCCGCCAGTCCGCCGTCCACGGCGATCAGCCGATCGAAGGGGCGGCTTTTACAAAAAGCCCCAGCAAAGTCCATATCCAATCTTCCCCCGGTGACGATCAGACAAGTCTTTTTCATAAACGCTCTGCCTCACATTTTGTTTCATAGTCCTTAAAGATCTCCAAAAAGGCCCGGGTGTTCGCGGCCGCGTCGCCTTTAAAGACGGCGGAGCCTGCCACCAGGATGTCCGCGCCTGCTCCCAAAAGCGCTCCGGCATTTTCTAACGTCACCCCTCCGTCTACCTGGATATGGGTCTTAAGCCCTCTTTCATCCAGGACCCTTTTCAGGCTGCGGATCTTTTCTATCGTATATGGGATGAACTTCTGCCCGCCAAAGCCGGGGTTCACCGACATCACGAGCACCATATCCACCTGGTCCAGCACGCAGTCCAGCACAGAGATCGGAGTGGCCGGGTTTAGGGCCACGCCCGCCTTTGCCCCCGTCTCCCGTATCTGGCCGATCGTGCGGTCCAGATGGATGCAGGCCTCCTGATGGACACAGATCAGGTCAGCCCCGGCCTTTCGCATATCCTCTACATAGCGTCCCGGCTCCTGCACCATCATATGGACGTCAAAGATCTGATCCGAGCATTTCCGGATCGAAGAGATCACCGGCATCCCAAACGAGATGCTGGGCACAAACATACCGTCCATCACGTCCAGATGGAGGTACTGCGCGCCGG
>CAJUSS010000050.1:0-13093 GCA_910588895.1 uncultured Lachnospiraceae bacterium | reverse complement strand
CGGCCTCGCTGACTGCCCTGATCTGCTGCTCAAGCCTGGAATGATCTGCCCCTAAAAGGGACGGCGCCAATCTATACATGATCAATATCTCCTTTTCTCCTTCAGCTCCTGATAGAGCAGCTTATAGTCCTCATACCGGCTGCTGCCGATCTTCCCCTCTGCCACTGCCGTCTTCACGCCGCAGACCTTTTCCCCCACATGGAGGCATCCCAGGAACCGGCATCCCTCCTCATAACGGGAAAACTCCGGGAAATAGTCCTTTAACGCCTCCGGCTCCATATCCGCCACATACATGGAGCTAAAGCCCGGCGTATCCAGCATGAAGGTATCCTCCTCCACAAGAAAGAGCTGGGAATGGCGCGTGGTATGCTTTCCCCGCCTGATCTTTTCGCTGACCGCTCCCGTCTCCATCCGTGCCTCAGGCTGGAGGAGATTGGTCAGAGAGGACTTCCCTACCCCGGAAGGACCGGCCAGCACAGTGGTCTTTCCCCGGATCCGCCTGCGGATCCCTTCCACGCCCCAGCCCTCCTTCGCGCAGATCAGCTCCACCGGATAGCCGGCGCCCTCATAGATCGTTTTATATACCTGGGCCTGCCCGTCGCCCCATAAGTCTGTCTTGTTAAAGCAGATCGTCACCGGCACCCCGGCCTGCTCCATCATCACCAGGAAGCGATCCAGGAGATTTAGATCGGGATCTGGCTCCGCTGCAGCGAACACCACCAGAGCCTGGTCCACATTGGCCACAGCGGGCCGGATCAGGGCGTTCTTTCGCGGGAGTATCTCCTCCACATTCCCCTCCTTGTCCGCCTCATCCAATACGGTGAACCGCACGTTATCGCCCACCAATGGCTTGATCTTCCGGTTCCGGAAGATCCCCTTGGCCTTGCAGGTGTAGACATCCTTCTGCCCGTCATGGACATAGTAGAAACCTGCGATCCCTTTTATGATCTTTCCTGTCATGCTCTCCCCTGCCATGTTCTCCTCTTGTCATACTTTTCATCTTTTGGCTCACGGGCTCTCTGTCTTAAAGAAGGACACAGGATAGGAGACCAGGATCTTATTTTGATCCAGATCCACCAGCTCCACAAAGCCCTCATCCACTCCGTCGGCCCCCTCGATCCTGGAAAATGAGATCGGGATGACCGTATCGCCCACCACATCTCTTGGCTCCACCAAGTTCTTGAACACCGTCCTGCCGTTCACTTCCTGCCGCAAGCGGATCACGATCTGCACGCTGGTCTGGGAGGAGCCGGGCCCTAAGTCTATGCTGAGGTTATACTGTTTATCGATCGAAGCCACATATCGGGTCGCCCCGATCACGGTCTCCTCCGGCCCTAAGCTGATCGAATACTGGATCAGCTGCCCTCTCTGATAGGGCAGCCCTGCCGGTGCGGTCTGGTTAAATACCAAGCCCTCATCGATCTCGTCGCTGTACTCCTCGCCGGCTGCCTCCGGCAGGAAGCCCGCGGCCAAAAGGGCGGCATCCGCCACCTCCGGCAGCATCCCCGTCACATCCGGGACCACGGCAGGCGATAAGCCCTTGCTGACCAGCAGCGTCACCGTCTCCCCCTCCTTCGGGTCCACCGGCTCATAGCCGATCACGCTGCCTGCCGGGACCGTATCGCTGTAATCCTCGGTCACCGATACCACCAGCCCCTGTTCCTCAAGCCGCGCGATGGCGGCCTGCCGCTCTACGCCGGCCAGGTCGAGACCATCCAGATCGATATTGCCGCTCCCCTTGCTCACCTTGACATTGACCACCGTGTTCTTCTCCAGCGCCGTCCCCTCCGGGTATTCCTGGGCCATGATATAGCCCTCTGGTATCTCATTGGAGTTTTCCACGCTGCTGACGGTCATCTTAAGGCCGATCTCCTCCAGTGTCTTCCTGGCCTGCTCCTCCGTCATGGGGAGAGGCTTGGTCAGGAGGTTCGGCATAGAGACCTGGCTGTCCGACAGCGCCGCCGTGGTCACCTCCGGCATACTGCCCTTTGTGGGCTCGTCCGTATACTTTTCCGCGCCGCCCAGATGGAACAGGTCGCCCAGCCGGATCGCCACGATCAGGAGCACAGCCACGATCATCACAGCCGCCACCACCCCGGCTACAGCAAAGATGCGCTCCAGCTGATGGGTGATGTCGTCGGACCTTCCGATCCTTCTCCGCTGCGATACCGGCCCGCTCCGGCCTCTTTCCTCCTGCGCCCGTTTATCGCTGCCTGCTCCCGGATCTTCTTTGTAACGCTTTTGTAAGCCGGTCGCCGCCTGGCCTGCGCCGTTCTCTTCCTGCCCGCCGGTCGCCGCCTGGCCGTCCTGGCCGCTCTGGCCCTTTTCCGGCTCGTGATCCTTCCTGGGCCATTCTTTCCGGCCAAAGGACTCAAAGATCACATCCTGCGGGTTGATCAGCGCCCGCCTCAGATCGGTGATCACCTCTTCCACCGTGTGATAACGGTCCTCCGGGCTCTTTTCCGTACAGGTCAGGATGATCTCCTCCAAACATTCCGGGATATCGGGATTTTCCTCCTTAGGGGAGGCGATCGGATCCTTCAGGTGGGCCATGGCTACCGTGGCTAAGTTCTCCCCGTCAAAGGGGAGGCGTCCGGTGACCATCTCGAACATCGTGATCCCCAGGGAATAGATATCACTCCTGGCATCCCCCGCGCCCCCTCTGGCCTGCTCCGGCGAGCTATAATGGACCGACCCCATGGTGCTCCTGTCCTGCCCTTCGGCGTCCGTGATCCTGGCGATCCCAAAATCAGCCACCTTCACCTTGCCATCCTTTGAGATGATGATGTTCTGGGGCTTGATGTCCCGGTGGATGATGCCCTGCTGATGGGCCGCCGACATGCCCTGGGCCACCTGGATGGCGATGCCGATCGTCTCCTTCACCTCCAGGCAGCCTTTATTGGCGATATAGCTCTTTAACGTGATCCCCTCGATCAGTTCCATGATGATGTAGTGGAGATCGCCTTCGTCGATAACGTCGTAGACATTGACGATATTTGGATGGGACAGACAGGCCGCCGCCTGCGCCTCCATCTTGAAATGGTCTACCAGCTCTGCATTCCGGCAGAACTCTTCCCGTAATACCTTGATCGCCACCAGACGGTTCAATGTATGGCACTGTGCCTTGAACACATCCGCCATGCCGCCCGATCCGATCAGCTCTATGATCTCGTAGCGCTCCTGGAGATACATCCCTGGTTTCAGCATGGCTTCACCCCTCTTCCCGTCGGGTTGACCAGGACAGCCGATATATTATCTAACCCGCCATTTCCATTGGCCCGGTCGATCAGGATCTGGACCGCCGCGTCCGGTGACGGGGCATTTTTCACGATCTTCTGTATGATCCTATCCTCTACCATATTGGTCAGACCATCTGAGCAGAGCAGGAACTGTTCCCCCTCTTTCAGCTCGACCTCAAAAAAATCCGCATAAACCCTCTCTGCGGTCCCTAATGCTCTGGTGATGATATTTTTATTCTGCTTATATTCTTTACTGTCACGGCGCATGCGCCCTAATGCCACCATCTCCTCCACATAGGAGTGGTCTCTGGTGATCTGCCTGATCTTGCTGCCGATCACATACAGGCGGCTGTCCCCTACGTTGGCCACATAAAGAGCCCTGTCCTTGACCACCGCCGCCACCAGCGTGGTCCCCATACCGTTGAGCGCAGCCGTACAGTTCGCCTTCTCGTAGAGCAATTTATTCGCGATCTGGATCCCCTCCCGCAGGCACTTGATCACCGGCGTTCCGGAGGTGAACCCCCGCATGATCCGGACCAGGTTCTGCACAAGGAAACGGGAGGCATAGTCCCCTGCCTGATGCCCGCCCATCCCGTCCGCCACCAAAAAAAGGTCGGGCAACGGGCCTACCGGCATCGTCGATGTAAAGATGTGATCCTGGTTGATCTCCCGGGCCATGCCCTGATCCGTCCTTCCTACTGCCTGCACCGGACCACCTCCCTTCATCCCCTTTTCTGGAGAAAACTCTTTCTGAGCTGCCCGCAGGCTCCATTGATGTCGCGGCCCATCTCTCTTCTTATAGTAGCATTTATCCCACTTTTTTCAAGTATATTTTTGAAACCGTCCACCTGCCTGCGGTCCGGCTGGGACAATCCCCTCTCCCGGACCGGGTTCACTGGGATCAGGTTAACATGGCCCTGCTGGCCCTTTAAGAGCCTGGCAAGCGCATGGGCGTGGGACGGATGGTCATTCACCCCCCGGACCAGACTGTACTCAAAGGTGACCCGCCGTCCCGTCTTTAAAAAATAGGTCCTGCAGGCCTCTAAGACCTCCGGGAGAGGATATCGGCCCGCGATCGGCATCAGCTTCCTGCGCACCTGGTCGTCCGGCCCGTGGAGGGATAAGGCCAGCGTGATCTGCAGCCCTTCCTCCGAAAGCTTAAGGATCCCCGGGACGATCCCGCAGGTTGAGACCGTGATGTTCCTCTGGCTGATGTGCAGGCCCCCCGGCCCGCTCAAGATCTTGATAAAGGCCAGCAGGTTATCCAGATTATCCATAGGCTCCCCGGATCCCATCACCACCACATGGGACACTCTCTCCCCTGTATCCTTCTGGATCTGATAGACCTGCTCCAGCATCTCTGCAGGCAGCAGATCCCGCTCCAGCCCGTCCAGGGTAGATGCGCAGAACGTACACCCCATCCGGCACCCCACCTGGGAGGAGATGCAGACCGAAGTCCCATGCTTGTATCGCATCCACACACTCTCGATGATGTTCCCATCCTCCAGAGCGAAAAGATACTTCCGGGTCCCGTCCACCTTGGACACGAGCACCTGGACCGGCTCTAAACGGGCGATCCGGTAACGCTCTTTAAGCTCCTTTCGCATATCCTTGGAAAGGACCGTCATCTCCTCAAAGCTGTCCGCCAGCCGCTCATGGATCCACTGGTAGATCTGCTTTCCGCGAAAGGCCGGGTAACCCCGGGCCTTCATCTCCTCTGTCAGCTCCTCTATCGTAAGAGACTTGATCTCTTTTTTTTCCATATCTTGATCCCCTCCACCTTCTCGGCAGGATATGTCCAAAGAACGCCGGTACTTAGGCGGAGGCTTCCACCCGCTTGAGCACCGCCACAAAAAAGCCGTCGCAGGGATACCGTCCCGGAAGGAACTGCATCCACCCCTCCTTTAAGGATCTATCCTGCACCAGCGGCCCAAACCGTCCGGTCAGATCCGTCCGCTCAAAGGGATAGTTCTCCAGGAACCACTCCACATTGTCCTGGTTTTCTGCCCGGTGGATGGTGCAGGTGCTGTACACCAGCGTTCCGCCCGGCTTTACATACTGCCACACCGTGGAGAGGATCTCCCTCTGCAGGCGGACCAGCCCCTCCATCTGATCTGGAGTCATATGCAGCTTGATGTCCGGCTTTTTCCCGATGACCCCCAGGCCAGAGCAGGGAAGATCCGCCAGTAGGATATCCGCCTTTTCCACTGCGCCCTCATCTAAGATCCGGGCATCCATGACCTTGGTGCGGATATTCGAAAAACCGGTCCGACGGATGTTCTCTTCGATCAGCCGGATCTTCTGCCAGGTCAGATCCCTGGCCTCCACCATGCCTGTGCCTTTCAGCTCCTCCGCCATATGGAGGCTCTTTCCGCCAGGAGCGGCACAGACATCGATCACATAGTCTCCCGCTTTTAAGGGCGCGCCTTCCATAGCCAGGACACAGCTTAAGTCCTCCGCCTGGAGCCAGCCCTTCTGAAAAGCATCCAGACCCTCTAAGTAGTCATGATCCGTGAGCAGGAGCACCTTTTCGGAATAGGCGGAAAACTCCCAATGCACACCCTGCTCTGCAAGGCTCTCCCCGATCTTCTCCATCGGGGCCAGGCTCGTATTGCAGCGGACCATAGTGGGATGTTCCTGCAAAAAAGCCTTTGCCATCTCCAGGACCTGCTCCCTTCCAGCTCCCTCTGTCCACATGGAAAAGAGCCAGTCCGGGATGGAGCAGCGGACTGAGAGCGGCACATGTACCGTCTCCCCTGTCCCGTCCATACCCATATGCTCGCCATCCAGCGAAAAGGCGGCCAAAAGGAGCTCCTTTTCTCTTGCGATCGTCCGCAGGATACCATTGACAAAGCCTTTCAGGCCGCTGAAACGGCGCCTCGCCGCCAGCTTCACCGCTTCGTTGCAGGCGGCCGCATCGGGCACCCTGTCCATATATAAGATCTGATAGACCGACATCCGCAGTATCGTGCGGATGAGGGGCTTCATTTTTTTCACTTTTGTCTTGGAATACCGGTCCAGGATCCAGTCGATCCCGATCAGATGCTCCAGCGTGCCTTCCGTCACCCGGGTGATGAAGGCCCGGTCCTGCTTTGGAAGGTACTGATATTTGCTCAGGGCCTGGCGAAGGACCACATGGCTGTACGCGCCTTTTTCCAGGATCTCTGTCAGGATATCCAAGGTAAGCTCTCTGCTGTCTGTCCTATCGATCGTCACGCCTGCGCCCTCCAAACAATATGAGCAGCCGGAGGAATTGTAAGAGCGATGCCGCCACTGCCGCCACATAGGTAAGCGCCGCCGCGCCTAAGACCTCTCTCGCCTTTCCTACCTCTCCCTGTGCCAGGATCTGGCTACCGCTCAAGATCTTCAGCGCCCGAGCGGAGGCATTGAACTCCACCGGCAGGGTCACGATCTGGAACAGTACGGCCAGACTAAAGAGCAAAAAACCCAGTTGGATAAAAAAGGGGCCCATCTCTCCCAAAAACAGTCCCAGGATGAGGACCGGCCAGGACAGCTTCGCGCCAAAGTTAGCCGCAGGCACCAGCGCGGCCCGCAGCCTTAAAGGGATATACTCGGTAGCATCCTGGATCACATGGCCGCATTCATGAGCCGCCACGCCTACCGCGGCGATCGAAGCAGATCCGTACACAGATGCGGACAGGTTCACGGTCTTAGACCGGGGATCATAGTGATCGGTCAGTTCCCCCGGGACCTGGCGCACGGTCACGTCATAGATCCCCTGGCTCCTTAAGATCTGCCGGGCCACATCTGCTCCCGTCATCCCGCCGGCCGACCAGTCTCTGGAATATTTCTGGAAAGTCCCCTTGACCTTGGCCGATGCGGCCATGGAGAGGACCGCCCCTAAGATCACCAGCAGATACGTCCAGTCAAAGCCAAAACCATAAAAACCATATCCCATACACTCTATCTCCTTTCACGCCGCAGCCCGTCGATGGCTCAAACCTCTTTGAGAGGCGCTCCTATCTGGCCCTTCTTTGTGAGCACGGTACCTTCCTCTACCGGATAGCCTCTGAGGAACGCCCCTGCGTCCATCCGCTTCTTCCCCTCTAACTGGAGGGACAAGATCTTCAAGATCCCCTTCCCGGTCTTTACCAGCAGCTCGTCCTTTTTCGCCCGGACCACCTGCCCCGGCACACTCTCCCGATCTAATACGCGCTCTTCCTTTGGCACCTTCCGGCCTTCCGCCTCGTCTTCCAGCACGACGGCCTTCCACAACTTTAGTGTCTTCCCGTTTAAGCTGGTGTATGCACTGGGCCAGGGGTCTAAGCCCCGGATCAGCCGCTCGATGCTCTCTGCGTCCCTCTCCCAGTCGATATCTCCGATCTCCTTATCCAGCATCTTCGCATAGGTGGCGCCCTCTGCAGGCTGGGGGGTCCGCGTAAGGGTCCCCTCCTCTGCCTTTTTCAAGGTGGAGCAGATCAGCGGTCCGCCTGCCGCGCTCAGCTTTTCAAAAAGAGAACCGCCGGTCTCGTCCTCTGCCACCTGGACCACCACCTTTTCCAGCATATCGCCGGTATCGATCCCCGTGTCCATCATCATGGTGGTGAGGCCGGCCTCTTTCTCGCCGTCGATCACCGCCCACTGGATCGGCGCAGCCCCCCGGTACTTCGGAAGGAGGGAGCCATGGATATTGATGCATCCATAGGGCGGGATATCTAAGATCTGTTTTGGCAGGATCCGTCCGAATGCCGCCACCACGATCGCCTCCGGAGCAAGCTCTTTTAAGATCTGGATAAAGGCCTCGTCCCGCACCTTCACCGGCTGATAGACCGGGATGCCAAGCTCCAGCGCCTTTTCCTTCACCGGGGGCATGGACATGGTCCGGCTCCTCCCCTTAGGCTTGTCCGGCTGGGTGACCACCGCGATCACCTGATGACCGCTTTTTTCCAGCGCCTCTAATGCCGGTACGGCAAAGTCCGGCGTTCCCATAAAAACGATCTTCATCCTCTACTCCTCTTCCTCGTCCTCCTGGACCTTATCCGCATCCTCTAGCTCACCCTCTACCAGGTCCACATACAGTTCCCCGTGGAGATGGGCGCACTCATGGCAGATCGCTCTGGCCAAAAGATCCTCGCCCTCCAGCTCATAAAGCTCCATGTTCTCATCGTAGGCTCTTACCTTCACCCTGGTGGGCCTGGTCACCTTCCCGGTCTTTCCGGGGACGCTAAGGCACCCCTCATAGCCGGTCACACTGCCCTCTGTCTCCACGATCTTTGGGTTGATCAGCACATACTGCTCACCGTCCTCCACATCGATCACCACGATCTGCTTTAACACGCCTACCTGGGGGGCTGCCAGTCCCACTCCATTTTCCTCATACATCGTCTCGAACATATCTTCGATCAGATCTTGGGTGCGCGGGGTCATGAGCTTGACCGGCTTGCATTCCTTTCTTAAGATCTCGTCTCCGATAGTCCTGATCTGTCTGATCGCCATAGCTTTTTCCTGCTCCTTTTCTTTTCTCCAAGTCGTCCGGCCCATGCTGCCCGGCCGCTCCCAGACCGCCTGTGACAGCATGCTGTATCGTAAAGCCATAAGATCTTTCACGAAAGATCGAACTGGAAGGATAGTTTATCGCTCCATCCCTGTTTCTTTAGTCCCTCTTCTATATGATCCCTTATCTGTATCAGTATAGCATAATTTTCACACTTCATATATAAAATTTTTCGATAAATGTCATTTAGCTTATAGATGGCGGCATTGACCGGCCCGATCATCTGGATATCGGCATCCCTCTCCGTCATCATTTTCAGGCAGTCCCCGATCGCCGCCTGGGCAAGCTCCATCGCTTTTTGTGCCATCTCCTCCTTAGGAGATCCTGCCAGCAGGGTCATCAGCGCACAGGAGGGCGGATACCGCAAAAGACGACGGTATTCCATCTCCTTTTGATAAAAGCCCTCATAATCCTGTGCCGCTGCTGCGGCGATGCAGTAGTGCTCCGGACTGTAGGTCTGGATCACCACGTCCCCGGCCCGCGCATCCCGCCCGGCCCGGCCCGCAGCCTGGGTAAGGAGCTGGAAGGTCCGCTCGCCGCACCGGAAATCCGGCGCATAGAGGGACAGATCCGCCGCCAATATCCCCACCAGGGTCACCGCCGGAAGGTCATGGCCCTTCACGATCATCTGGGTCCCGATCAGGATATCCGCCTCATGATCCGCAAAGGCTGTCAGGATCTTCTCATGGCCGCCCTTTTTGGATGTGGTGTCCAGATCCATCCGCAGCACCCTCGCCTTAGGGAACGCCTCCTTTACCTGGGCCTCGATCTTCTGGGTCCCCGTGCCGAAGGGGGCCAGATAGGGGGAGCCGCAGACCGGACAGGACGGGGGGCGCATGATCTGATAGCCGCAGTAATGGCACACCAGCCGCCCGTCCTGGTGGAAGGTCAGGGTCACATCGCAGTGGGGGCATCTGATCGCCTCCCCGCAGCTGCGGCAGGATAGAAATCGGGAATATCCCCGCCGGTTCAAAAAGAGCATGATCTGCTCCCTCTTTTCAAGCTTTTCCTCCATCAGGCTCTGAAGAGCGCCGCTGAAGATGGACCGGTTCCCCTCCTTCAGCTCCCTTCGCATATCCACCACCTGCACCCTGGGAAGGACGCTGTCCTTTTTTGCCCGCCTTGCGATCTTATAGTAGCCGTACACGCCCTGGAGGGCCTTTGTGTAGGACTCCACCGAGGGTGTGGCTGACCCCAGCACCAGACTGGCCCCGCTTGAAGCGGCCATGTACTCCGCCACCTCCCTTGCGTGGTAGCGGGGCATGGTCTCGCTCTTATACGCGCCCTCATGTTCCTCGTCGATGACGATCAGGCCAAGGCGGCAAAAAGGCGTGAACAACGCGGAACGAGGCCCGATCATGATCTGGACCTCCCCCTTTCTCGCCCGCTCGAACTGGTCGTATCTCTCCCCGGCCGAAAGCTTTGAATTGATAAAAGACACCTGGTCGCCAAAACGTCTATAGAACCGCAGCACTGTCTGATAGGTCAGGGCGATCTCCGGGATCAGCACGATCACCTGCCCCCCCCGTGCCCGCACATGATCGATCAGCCCCATATAGACCTCCGTTTTCCCGCTGCCGGTGATCCCGTGGAGCAGATACGTCCTGCGGATCCCCTCATCGTACTGGCCGCAGATCGAATCGACTACCTGCTGCTGCTCTTCGTTCAGCCAAAGCTGGATGGAAGGGCCGCTTTCAGACAGCGCCCCGCTCCCGTCCAGCTCTGCCCGCCCAGTCAAGAGGAGCCTTGTGGGATCCCGGTAGCAGACCGAAGAATCCAGACGCAAAACCTTCTGCGCTAAGAGGGGCTTCAAGGTGGAGGCCGTGATGTTCAGCTGCTGGGTCGCCATCTCGTAGGAGATGCGCTCCACATCCAGAAAAGCGCGCAGAAGCCTTTCCCTGGCCCGATATTTTTTACGCGCCGCCTCTTTTATCTGCCGCATGAGCTCCTCCCGGTCCGCACTGCAGCAGAGCCAGCGGCTCTCTTTCTGCTTCACCTGCTGCTTCACCGGCAGGACCGTTTTTAAGGCCTGGTTCATGGTAGATCCATACCGCTCCTTCATCCACCAGGCCACCTTGATCAGCTGAGATCCTGCCGAGACGGTCCCCGCATGCACCTTCAAGATCTCCTTCAGCCTCTCCGGATCATAGGAGGGCGTATCCGACAGCCCCACCACATACCCGCTGCGGATCTGGTCCCCCCGTCCAAAGGGCACATCCACCTGGCAGCCTACCGTGATCTCCCCCTGCAGGGCATCCGGGATCCGATACTGGAAGGGGCGGTCTACTTTTTCATGGGTGATATCGATGATGATATCGGCAAATCTGGCCATTCGTATCTATTCTCCGTTTTCATATGATCGCCGAAGCGGCAGGAGATCCTGCAGATGCTGTCACGGACCAAACACACGCTTGATCACCTCTCCCAGGCCCATGCTGTTGGATCCCTTGAACAGGACACAGTCGCCCCTCTCCACTTCATCCTGGAGCCATCTTGCCAGCGTTTCCTTATCGGAGATATACCAGACCTTCTGTGTATCCTGAAAAGAGGCGGCCAAACGGTCCTCCTCCATCTGCTCCCCGATCAGCCTGGCCGCTCCCCCCAAAAGGGCGACCCTGTCCACTTCACAGCCCGCCAGGAAATGTCCGATCTCCCGGTGGAAGTCGGGCGATCCTTCTCCCAGCTCCTTCATATCCGCCAGGACCGCGATCTTCCTCCCGGCAGCCGGCATATCGCACAGCACCTGGATCCCGGCCTTCATGGAGACGGGGCTGGCATTGTAGGAATCGTCGATCACGGTGATGCCGCGCACAGTCCGGATCTGCTGCCGGCCGTTAAAGCCACAAAACGCCTCCAGCGCGCCGGCGGCGTCCTGCAACGGGACGCCATTTTCCCTGGCCACGGCCAGCGCGGCCAGGGCATTGACCACCATGTGGCGGCCGAACACCTGGAGCCTTACCAGGGCCTTTTCCCCGCTGGCCTTACAAAAGGCGGTAAAGACCGGATGCCCCTTTTCGATCTTGATGTCCACGGCCTGATAATCCAGCCCCTCCCCTGTCCCGTAAGCGATCCTCCTACAGCCCTCTCTGGCCTTTACGGTCTTTAGGATCGGATCGTCCCCATTGACAAAGAGACAGCCCCCTTCGTCCATGCCGTCCTGGATATGGAGCTTTTCTTGGCAGATCGCCTCTTTCGAGCCCAGCTGTTCGATATGAGCGACGCCGATATTGTTGACCACAGCCTGCTGCACTGACGCTACCTGGGCGATCCTGGCCATCTCCCCCGGCTCACTGATCCCCAGCTCGATCACCCCGATCTCATCTTTGGAGGAGATCTCCGAGAGCGTGATCGGCACGCCTACCTGGCTGTTTTTGTTGCCTGGTGTCTTATATACCTTATATCGTGCGGAAAGGACGGCTGCGATCATCTCTCTGGTGGTGGTCTTCCCCACGCTTCCGGTCACACCGATCAGCGGCAGGGTCAAACGTCTGCGGTACCAGGCCCCGATCTGCTGGAGAGCCGCCTTCGTATCCTCCACGCGGATCCATGCACGGTGCCGTCCATCTCCAAGATCCTCCGCCTCCGGCTGCACGTCCCCGCCATCATGCGCACTGGTCAGCGTGGCCGCGGCTCCCGCCTGAAAGGCCTGCCCGATAAACCGATGGGCATCCACCTTTTCCCCGATCAGAGGGACGAAAAGATCGTCCCCCTTCATGGTCCTGGAATCGATACTGATATGTGCGATCTGCATCTCGGGGTCCCCGCAGAGCAGGGTCCCGCCAATGGCCTTTACTATATCGTTTACCTTTACATTTTCCATACTATCCCTCTTTTTATCCCTGTGGGCAATGACGCAAGGGGTCAGGCGCCCAGTCCGGCCACGGCCTCGTCCACCACTTCCCGGTCCAGGAAATGGGTGCGCACCCCCTCGATCTCCTGGTAATCCTCATGGCCCTTACCGATGACGGCGATCATATCCCCTTTTTGTGCATGGGCGATCGCGTAGGTGATCGCCTCCCTGCGGTCCGGTATCTCCAGATATGCGCCGCCGGTGGGGATGAGGGTGCTCTTGATATCGCGGATGATATCCTCCACCTTCTCAAACCTGGAATTGTCCGCGGTGATGATGCTCAGATCCGCCAGCTTCCCCGCCATCTCGCCCATGGCGTACCGGCGCTCCTTGGCCCGGTTCCCGCCGCAGCCAAAGACCACCACCAGCCGGGCCGGGTGATATTCCTTAAGGGTCTTTAAAAGGCTCTCCATGCTGACCGCATTGTGGGCATAGTCGATGATCACCTTGCAGACCGCGGAGGAGTAAGCTAGCTCCATGCGCCCGTTC
>CAJUSS010000049.1 GCA_910588895.1 uncultured Lachnospiraceae bacterium | reverse complement strand
TTTGACTGATCGGTCAGGCGGCTGTGGGGATAAAGGACAGATATGGCGACAGTTACAGGATATGTAGAGCGGATCAAATATCGGAATGAGGACAATGGCTATACGGTGCTCAGCCTGAACACAGAGGGCAGCGAGACGATCCTGGTGGGGAATTTCCATTACATCAGCGAGGGTGAGATGGTGGAGGCCACCGGCACCATGACCGAGCATCCTCTTTACGGCGAACAGCTCCAGGTGGAGAGCTATCAGGTGAAGACACCGGAGGATACCCTTTCCATGGAGCGCTACTTAGGGTCCGGCGCGATCAAAGGCGTTGGGGCGGCTCTGGCCGGCCGGATCGTCCGGCGGTTCAAGGCGGATACCTTTCGGATCATGGAGGAGGAGCCGGAATGCCTGGCCCAGATCAAAGGGATCAGCGAGAAGATGGCCATGGCGATCGGAGAGCAGGTCCAGGAAAAGAAGGAGATGCGCCAGGCGATGCTCTTCCTCCAGAGCTATGGCATCTCCATGAATCTGGCGGGGAAGATCTTCCAGGAATATGGCCCGCGGCTTTATTCCGTGATCAGGGAAAACCCGTATCAGCTTGCCGATGATATCCCAGGTGTAGGCTTTAAGCTGGCGGATGAGATCGCCCAGCGGGTGGGGATCTTCACGGATTCGGACCAGCGTATCCGGTGCGGCCTTTTATACACGCTTTTGCAGGCGGTGGGGAATGGGCATACCTTTCTTCCCCAGGAAGAGCTTTTGGCCCAGGCATCCGAGCTTTTGGCGGTGGCCCCCGGACTGATGGAAAAGCATCTGATGGACATGCAGATCGACAAGCGGATCATCGTGAAGGAAAACAGGAGACAAAGGACATCGGATCCTTTTCGGGCGCAGGTGACGGACCAGCCGGGGCTGCCGGAGGAAGAGGGGGCAGGGACGGCGGGAGAGGACTGTCCTCTGCGGGCGGTCTACGCGGCGCAGTATCATTACCTGGAGCTGAACACGGCGAAGATGCTCCACGATCTGAACATCCGCGGGGATGTTCCGCGCAGCCAGATCGACGAGCGTCTGCGCCGGATCGAGGAGGAGGAGACGCTCAGCCTGGATGAGCTGCAGGCCGAGGCCGTGCGTCAGGCGGTGAACTGCGGTCTTTTGGTCATCACAGGAGGCCCCGGCACCGGCAAGACCACCACGATCAATACGATCATCCGCTTCTTTGAGCAGGAGGGGATGGAGATCTTGCTGGCGGCGCCCACCGGCCGGGCGGCGAAACGGATGACGGAGGCCACCGGCAAGGAAGCCAGGACCATCCACCGGCTGCTGGAGCTGAGCGGAGGGATACCAGGGGAAAAGGACGCCTCGCCCGGCGGGATGCGCTTTGAGCGGAATGAGGAGAACCCCCTGGACGGGGATGTGGTGATCGTGGATGAGATGTCCATGGTAGATATCCACCTGATCCATTCGCTCTTGAGGGCGGTGACCGTGGGGACCCGGCTGATCTTGGTGGGGGATGTGGACCAGCTCCCCAGCGTGGGCCCGGGGAACGTGCTGAAGGATATCATCGAGAGCGACGCGTTTCCGGTGGTGAAGCTGACGAAGATCTTCCGGCAGGCGGCGGAGAGCGATATCGTGATGAACGCCCATCGGATCCATGACGGGGATCGGATCGATCTTGGAAAGAGGAGCAGGGATTTTCTTTTTATCCGCCGGGAAGAGCCGGACGCGATCATCAGCGCCATGCTGACCCTGGTCCAGAAAAAGCTGCCTGGCTATGTCCATGCGGACCCCTTTGACATCCAGATCATGACCCCTATGCGCAAGGGCGCTCTGGGGGTGGAGCGGTTGAACGGGATCTTCCAGGGATTTTTAAACCCGCCCTCACCGGATAAAAAGGAAAAAGAAGTGGGCCGC
Organism: uncultured Lachnospiraceae bacterium; assembly: GCA_910588895.1. Classification (GTDB taxonomy): domain Bacteria; phylum Bacillota; class Clostridia; order Lachnospirales; family Lachnospiraceae; genus Caccovicinus. The sequence continues at coordinate 21,140 of CAJUSS010000049.1, read as the reverse complement.
ACGATCTACCGGGTGGGCGATAAGGTGATGCAGGTCAAAAATAACTACCAGATCCAGTGGGAGGTCCGGAACCATTATGATATCCCGGTGGATAAGGGCCTGGGCGTGTTCAATGGGGACATCGGCATCATCCAGGATATCAATGAGCTGGCCGAGCTGGTGACCGTGTGCTTTGATGAAGGGAAGCTGGTGGAGTATACGTTTAAGCAGCTGGAGGAGCTGGAGCTGGCCTATGCCATTACCATACATAAATCCCAGGGCAGCGAGTACCCGGCGGTGGTGCTCCCCCTCTTTACCGGTCCTAAGATGCTGATGACGCGGAATCTGATCTATACGGCAGTGACCCGGGCCAGACAGTGCGTCTGCCTGGTGGGCATCCCTCAGATCTTCCAGAGTATGGTGGATAACGGGATGGAGCAGAGGCGGTATTCGGGGCTGCGGGGCAGGATCCGTGAGCTGATGTAGACGGCTCGGATAACCCTGCCTCTGTTTACAGATAGCGAGTGACCATCCCAGGTATCCCAAGGGGCAGGTCTTTGGGCCCTGTCCATACAGGAGCTTGGGAGATCGGATACGACGTGCGCGCAACGAGAGGAACGTCTGTATCTGGGATCAGAAAAGGAAAGGAGCCGGCTTAAGCGGATGGATCTGCAAAGGAAACTGGATAAAACAGGATGGGCCAAGGAGGGGCTGATCGGCCTTCTGTTCCCCAGGCGCTGCCCGGTCTGCGGGGAGATCGTGGTCCCTAAAGGGGACTTGATCTGTCCGGGCTGTGTGAAAAAGCTCAGCTTTGTAAAGGGGCCTGTCTGTATGAGATGCGGAAAGGAGCTGATACAGCGGGACGGGGAATACTGCTATGACTGTATGCGGCATCGGCGCAGCTTTGAACAGGGAGCGGCGCTCTTAAACTACAATGAAGCGGCAGCCGCTTCCATGGCCCAGATCAAATATAAAAATAAGCGGGAATACCTGGACTTTTACAGCCGGGAGATGGCCTGCAGGCTGGGAAAGAAGCTGGCCAGGATGGGAGCGGATGCATTCGTTCCGGTGCCGGTCCATCCCTCCAGAAGGCGGACCAGAGGTTTTGACCAGGCGGCGGAGCTGGCAGACCGGCTGTCCGCACGGACGGGGATACCGGTCTTAAAGGGCGCTCTGGTCAGGAGCAAAAAGACCGCGCCCCAGAAGGCACTGACTCCTGAACAGCGTCTTAAGAACCTGGAGCAGGCCTTTTCGGTGATCGGAGAAAAGCTCTGGAGGGGGATGGATACGGTGGTGCTGGTGGATGATATCTATACCACCGGGAGCACCATAGAGGCCTGCAGCAGAGCGCTGAAACGGGCGGGGATCAAAACCGTATATTTTGTCTCCATCTGCATCGGCGGAGATCGATAGGGGAATGTCTTACCGATCGGCAGGAGGGTCTTTTTCCCAGGATGGCTGGGGTGGAGGATGGTCAGATAGGAGAGCGAGATGGCGTATTTTCCGATGTTCATAGATCTGGAAGGGAAAAAGTGCCTGGTGGTGGGCGGAGGGAGAGTGGCGGCCCGAAAGGCGGTGCAGCTATTGGACTTTGGCGCGGATCTTCTGGTGGTGGCGAAGGAGGCTTCGCCCGAGATGCAGAGGCTGGCAGAGAGTGGCGGCCCGGATGGGACGGCGGCGCTTGGGCAAGGCGCGGATGGGACTGCCGGGACGAGACACCTTCGCCTCCAGCTCCGCCCGGCCAGCGTGGAGGATGCGAAAGGCATGGATCTGGTGATCTGTGCATCCGATGATCGTGGGCTCCATGAGGAGATCGCCGCGTTCTGTAAGGAGCATAAGATCTTGGTCAATGTAGCAGACGATAAGGAGGGCAGCTCGTTTTTATTTCCCGGGCTGGTCCGGCAGGGGGAGGTGGTCCTGGGGATCACCTCCGGCGGAAAGAGCCCTGCGGCTGTCCGTTATCTGCGCGGGCAGATCGAGGGGATGCTCCCTCCCTATCTAGGCGGGCTGGTGGAGCGGCTGGGGGCGCTGCGGGAGCGGATCAAAGAGACGGTGCCAGATCCACGGGAAAGGGAAAGGCTGTTTACAGCGCTGTTTTTCGCAGGGATAGAGGGAGAGGGCAGCTCGCCGGAGGATCTGGAGAAGCTGGTCAGAGAAATGCTGGAAACGGCAAATACAGCAAAAGGCGGGAAATGAGATGAAGAGCGAGATCCGCATCGGAACGAGGAAAAGTGAGCTGTCGATCGCCCAGACGATGCTGGTGGCGGATGCCATACGGGCGGTCTGTCCGGGCATTGAGCCGGTACTGGTGGGCCACAGCACCATAGGCGATAAGATATTGGACAAGCCCTTGCTGGCCTTTGGCGGGAAAGGGGTGTTTGTGACCGAGTTTGAAGAGGCCCTGCTGCGGGGGGAGATCGATCTTGCTGTACACAGTGCCAAAGATCTGCCGGTGGATCTGGCAGAGGGGCTGGGCATCCTGGGGGCGCTCCCCAGGGGTGATGTGCGGGACGTGCTGGTGACCATGGCAGAGGGCCCGCTCTGGGCAGACAGTGGTCTTTGCGCGCAGAGATCTTATGGTGGCCCGGACCGCAAAAGGGGCGGGGCGGCCGGAGAGGACAGGGCTGCCGAAGGGGGCAGGATGGATGGCCCCTCTGGCTCTGCAGGCCGCATCTGCATCGGCACCTCCAGCCTGCGGCGGAAGATCCAGATCGAGGAGCTGGGAGAAAGGCTGTGGCCCGGGCGGGAGGTGATCTGCGAGAACCTGCGGGGGAATGTGCTGACCAGACTGGAGAAGCTGGAGAGCGGACCCTTCGACGGGATCATCCTGGCGGCGGCTGGTCTGGACCGGCTGAAGATCCTTGAGCGGAGGCAAGGCCGTTACCGATACCGGTATTTCTCGCCTGAGGAGATGATCCCCGCAGGGGGGCAGGGCATATTGGCGATCGAAGGAAAAAAGGGCGGTCCCATGGAGCCGATCATAGAAAAGATATCGGACCGGCTCGCCATGGCGCAGCTCCAGGCCGAACGACAGGTCTTAAAGCGCCTGGGGGCCGGATGCCATGAGCCGGTGGGCGTATACTGCCAGATCGGTACCTGGACGGACGTTCCGCCTGGTGCGCAGCCTGCTGTCCGGTCTGGCGTGCCGCCTGCTGCCAGGAGCGGACTGAGGACGACAGATGTACAGGCAGAGCAAGGAGAGGCTGTGCAGCAGCTCCTGCTGACGGGTATCTATGAAAAGGATGGCGTGCGGCGCAGGGCAGAGGTGCGGGCAGTCGGACTCTGGGGAAATGGGCGGCAAGAGGAAACGGACCGCCTGCTGGCAGCAGCGGATCGTTTGGCGGATGGGCTGCTGGGAAAACAGCAGTGACCTCTGCGCCGCAAGTTTGCGGGCAAGGAGGCCGGGACCAAGGAAGGGCGGCAAGGGCCGGACCTTTACAGCTATACAAGATGGGGATCGGTCATGGTGATCTGGAAAATTCAGGAAATATCAAGGAACGTCAAGAAAAGGATAGAAAGGAAGGGCGAAAATGGATAATATCGAAAAAAGAGACTTAGAGCTGCCGTACATCTCGGATGGGGCTGTGATGGAGGAGCAGAAGGTGTGCAGACGGATCCTCCAGCGGCTGAACATGATGGACCGTTCCGACTTTGACGGGATAGCGAAAGTCGTAAAGGAGCTGCTAGGAAAGTCTGATGGAGCCTTTATCAATCCGCCCTTTTACTGTGATTACGGCTCCCATATCCAGGTGGGAAAGAATTTTTTTGCCAATTATAATTGCACCATCATCGATGTGGCGACCGTGACGATCGGAGACAACTGCCAGTTGGCGCCCAATGTGGCGATCTACACCGCCGGCCACCCGATCCATCCACAGTCCAGGAATTCCCTGTATGAATATGGGATCAAGGTCACCATCGGGGACAATGTATGGATCGGAGGGAACACGGTGATCCTTCCCGGCGTACACATCGGCGATAATGTGGTGATCGGAGCCGGGAGTGTGGTCACAAAGGATATCCCCTCCTGGACCATGGCCGCCGGGAACCCCTGCAAAGTGATCCGGAAGATCACGGAGGAGGATAAGGGATATTATTATAAGGATCGGAAATTTGACCAGGAGACCTGGCGTGAGATCATGGCGCTGGAGGAGAAGTGAGTCGGTTGACCATCGGGCCCATCTGAAGATCGCCAGGATCTTCAGATGGGCCCAAAACTTCGTAAAAAGCGGATCCGCCTTCTACAGGCAGAAGGCAGACAGCCTACGATAAAAGGAGAGGCGCATAGTACGATCAGGCCGAACCCCTGGTCCAGGCGGAACATAAAATAGATGCTGCCAAACATCAAAAGAGAGGTGCGGATCATCCCGCAGCCAGTTCGGTCTGGATATCCCCCTGTCTGCATTTTTGGTCAATAGTTAGCTAAGAATAACTAAATAGACAAGGTTAAGAGGTCTTATCTTGAAAAAACGATCCGAGCTGTCTCGCCTTCTGCGCTATGCAGAAGGCCATGAGCGGCTGACCCTGCTGGGCTGTATCCTGTCCGGCATCGCTGCCGTCTTGGGGCTGGTGCCCTGTGTATACAGCCGAAACCTTCCGGTCTCTACCAGTAGATCCCTTCAAACGCATAAAAATACTGCCACTCAAAACCGTCAAAGGTATCCTCCGGCCATACCGGCTCTCCCTGAAGGATGAAATAGCGCCAGTCTCTTGCCCCATCATAAAGATCGCAATGTCCATTGGCGCTGTTTATCTGTATGCGCAGGCTGCAGGTGCCGCCGGTCTCCTGTCCGACCGCCTGGATCATCTCCATGACCCGTTCCCGCACTGCTTTTTCAAACGCTTCTTTTTCTGCCCCTGAAAGAGCTGCGTCATTTATGCTCAGGTGGAAACGGACCACCACCGGGAGATGGGTGAAGATATCCTTGTACTGGATATCGGACAGGCGGAGCATGGTCTCTTTGTTTTTTAAGGACTCTTGCAGCTGTTCCAGATAGACCTCGCCAGCCTTCGAGATCCGTTCAAACTCCTCCTCCTGATCGCTGGTGTAGCTGTATACCGGGCTTCCTATGGTTATAGAACAATAGGTCCTTTCATGGGCGTCTGCTGTGGATAAGCCTTCAAAGGTCCCTTCGTCAAAGAACCAGATCAGATATCTCTGCTGATAGTATTGCCGCAGCTGCTCCTTGAGCCATGTCAGCTGCTGGGCTTCCAGGCTTGCGGTATTGTTCATGGTCTGTGAAAAGGCCTGCCCGTTTTGATCCTGGTAGGAGATCGTCCATCTATCATACACATAGCTGTCCGAATGATATCCGCAGCCGCAGTCTTCTCCCTCGACCACCACGGTCTCTTTTTCGCTGATCTGATAGTCCTCGCCAAATATGATCTGGAGCTGTTCTTTGTAGAGCGTTGGATAGTCGTCTGTGTAGCAGACCGTATCCTGTGCGGTCCGATGTCCTGTGACACCGGCGATGGATAGGGCCAGGAGGATGACCAGGGAGACGGCCAGGAGCATGGCCGGAGTAGATAGAGCCCTCTTTCGCTTCATCGCGATCTGTTGTCCTTTCCGTCGGTGATCGACCTTGCGGCATAAACCTTTTTCTGTGTCTGGAATGAGGATCCTCCAAAGATCCAGATCAGCTCTCCCTCTAGCTGCGCCACATCATCCTTCTGGTGCGTGGAGAGCAGGAGGATCCTCCCCGTGCTCTTTTCTAAAACAAAGCGGATCACTTCCTGCCGGGTCTCATCGTCCAGTCCGGTAAAGGGCTCATCCATGACGACCATGTCCGAGAAAGATAAAAGGGCCCGGGCGATAGCGGTCCGCCGTTTCATGCCGCCGCTCAAGGTGGAGACCGGACGGGTAAGGCATTCCTCCGGCAGGATCTTTGTCAGCTCCCGGCGGATCTTAGCGGCCGGAAGGCCGGGTATGGCTAAACGGATATTGTCGATCGGGGAGAAACCCTCGCACAGCCGGTCCTCCTGAAAAACGGCAGAGGCTGGTCTGTTGCAGCCGCAAGGAGGAACGGATAGCATGACAGTCCCGGCATCCGGCGGCTCCAGACCTAACAGGATCCGGAACAGCGTGGTCTTCCCGGAACCGGAGGGCCCCATGATACAGCCGGGACGGTCGGCGCGCACATGAAAGCTGAGCTGTCGGAGGATCTGCAGGCGGCCAAAGCGTTTTTCCAGCCCTTTGACCGTGAGCGTAGGACCTGCCTGCGGATCACGGTCATCGGGGCTGTCATTGTCGGCGTGTTGGGCTGAAGATCCCAAAAGACTCTGATCAGAGCGGTACCGAGTGCTGAAAGGTGGGATGGCCCTGTCGAAAGGGAGGAACAGCCGGGTCCCCGTCTGTTTGAGCAGAAGGAGGAACGCCTTTTCAGACAGCAGGCTGATCAGGATGATCGCAAAGGTCCAGGCGAAGAGTTCCGCCGTGCTCAAGTACACCTTGGACAGGTATAGCTGTTCGCCGATGGTGTGGGCCGGGACGCCGATGACCTCTGCGGCGATCCCCGCCTTCCAGCTCATCCCCAGGGCGGTCCTGCAGCCGCTGATCAGGTAGGGGAGGAGGGCTGGCCAGTAAAGCCCGGCGAGCTTTCGCCATCCGGTAAACTGAAAGACCTTGGCCATCTCCAGAAGTTTTTCATCCGTGCTCTTAAGTCCGGCGATCGTATTGATATAGATCACGGGGAACACCACCAGATAGGAGGTGAGCACAGATAAGTCCTCCGAGCCGGTCCATATCAGAGCCAGGATGATGAAGGAGGCCAGGGGCACCGAATTCATAAAGGTGATGGCCGGAGCCAAAAGGATCTGCAAGGCGGCGGCGTGGAAGGCCAGCCCGCCCACAAAGATCCCGGTAAAAAAAGCAGCCAAAAACCCAAGGCCGATCTTCACGAAGGAGGTGGCGACCGAACGCCAGAAGGCTCCTGTGGGGAGCAGAGAGGCCAAAGCCTTTGCCACCTGGAGCGGTCCGGCCAAAAGGATATGGCTGCCCACCGCCCAGGCACCGATCTGCCAGAGAGCGAGCCAGAAAAGGAGGACCGGCAAGGTCCTTTGATGTTTTGCGAGATCTCCGGCAAGATGTGCTGGCGGATCATCTTGCCGGAGCTTGGGAAAAAGATCCATAGCAGGCTCCTTATCGTTGCGTGTTACGTTCATCCTACGGTCTTTTTGGCCTCCCGGCCTGGACAGGATCGATGTAGGGGACCATCATCCTGCCCCGTACAGCGCTTTCACTGGCCTGTATGGTAGAAGTCATCCCCCGGGAGCGCACCGCCTACGGACTGGGGCTCCTGGTCATAAAGGACTCCCAGATAGCCCTTTAAGGCGGCCTTCATCTCTTCTCCTGTGATGCAGGTGATATTACAATAGGGGAGAGCGGCCTTGGCCACCGGCGCTTTCTCGATGATCCCCGTCTTTACGACCAGCTCTGCGGCCCTCTCCGGCTGTTCCTTGACGTAAGAGGCAGACTTTTCATGCTCCTCCAAAAAGGCGGCCACAGCCTCCGGGTGTTCTTCTAAGAAGGCCCTGCGCACCAGCGTGACCCCGGTCACCAGGCGGCTGCCCCCATCTGTCTGCACATCCTTCCATTCCTTGGTCAGATCCAGCACGATCTTTAAAGCATCGTTCTGGGCGGTGGCTACGGTCACAAAGGGCTGGGGCAAGATCCCGATCCCATCGGGCTGCTGGGCTAGGAGAGCGGCCACCTCTGTAGGCTCTGACTTAAATTCCAGGGTCACGTCCTTTTCGGAAAGCCCATTGGCATCCAAAAGATAACGGAGCACATGCTCCGGGGTGGTACCCTTTCCGGTGGTGTAGACCGTCTTTCCCTTCAAGTCGGCTATGGTCTTTATCGAATCATCCGAAGAGATCCCGTAGAGGACGCCCAGGGTATTGATATCGATGACCGCTACCTGTCCTTCCGTCTTATTGTACAGGGTGCTGGCCACGTTCGCTGGGACCAGGGCGATATCGATATCGCCGCTCAGCACCTTGGGCAGCAGCTCATCCGCGGATGTGACCATGGTAAAGGAATACAGGTCCTCTGTCTTTTTGCCTTCCGCCATCTCCATCAAGAACACCAACCCCATGGAGGTAGGTCCTTTCAAGGAGCCGATCCGCACCTCTGTGCCGCCTTGTCCTCCGTTTTCATCCATGTCGGCGTCCCCTTCGGCCCCATCACCTGTGTCTTGAGCAGGATCTGCATTCTGTGCATCTTTCACCGCGCCCTCCGACGCATCCGCTGCGTTGGCGCCATCTGAGGTATCCTCTCCATCTGCACTCCCGTCTTCTCCTTCGGCAGCGTCTAGTCCGCTGCTCTCTGCCGCTACAGTACCTTCTGTCGGACTATCCTTCCCCTGCCCTGCGCCGCAGCCAGCCAGCATAGCCGCCGCCATAACGCAGGCAAGAGAACGAACGATCATTTTTTTCATCAACTTGTTCCTTCTTTCATACAGATTTACAAAGGATAGGGTATCCCTTTGCGTAATGATCATAACACAAAACAGCGGCCCTGTCGATCGGGTCTGTTATGGCATCTCCTGCGTCCCACATGTCCTTAAAAAAGTACATTTCCCGGCAAAAAACCAGGAATTGTAACAAAAATGATATTGATAATAGCTTGACGATGTGCGATAATGTTATCATCTAAAATCAAAGAATCTTTTACATATCTTGTGGAGGGAACACTATGAAAGTAACGATCTGTATCGGAAGTGCATGTCATCTGAAGGGCTCCAGGGAGATCATCCAGAAGCTCCAGGGAATGGTGTCGAAAAATGGTCTGGGGGATAAGGTGGACTTAAACGGTGCGTTCTGCAGCGGGAACTGTGTGAACGGTGTCTGCGTTACAGTAGACGGCACGCTGTTTTCCGTTTCACCAGAGACAACGGAGGAATTTTTCCAGAAGGAGATCATGGGGAGGCTATAGTCTATGAAGAGGATCATCGACTTTAAAGCGGCAAAATGTAAGCATTGCTACAAATGTGTGCGGAATTGTGATGTAAAGGCGATCATGATCAAGGACGAGCGGGCGGAGATCCTGCCGGACCATTGTATCCTGTGCGGTCATTGCCTCCAGGTCTGTCCCCAGTCCGCAAAGACCCTGATCAGCGATCTGGATATGGTGCGGTATATGATAAAGCGCGGGGAGAAGGTGATCGTATCCATCGCGCCGTCTTACATAGGGCTCTTAAAGCACCATTCCATCGGACAGGTGAACACGGCTCTCCGGAAGCTGGGCTTTACCGACGTGCGTGAGACTGCGGAGGGCGCGGCTGTGGTGACGGCTGCCTATGACAGGATGCTGGAAGAGGGGACCATGGAGAACATCATCACCACCTGCTGTCCCAGCGTGAACGACCTGATCGAGATCTACTATCCGGGCCTGACCCGCTATATGGCACCGGTGGTATCCCCCATGGTGGCCCACGGCATGATGCTCCGGAAGGAATACGGCCGGAACGCGAAGATCGTATTTTTAGGGCCCTGTATCGCGAAGAAAAAGGAGGCGGCGGACGAGCGCCATCTAGGCTACATCGATGCCGTGCTGAATTTTAATGATATCGAGCAGTGGCTGGCGGACGAGGGGATCGATATCGATCAATGTGAGGACACGCCCTTTAAGCAGATCGATCCCAAGGTGAACCGCCTCTACCCGGTGACCAACGGGGTGGTGAACTCGGTGCTGGCGACCCAGAAGAAGGTGGACGGCTACCGAAAGTTCTATGTCCACGGCACCAAGAACTGCATCGAGCTGTTCGATAGCATGAAGAGCGGCGAGATCTCCGGCTGCTTTATCGAGGTGAACATGTGCGCGGGCGGCTGTGTGAAGGGTCCCACAGTGGAGGATGAAAAGTTCATCTCCCGCTTTAAGTTCAAGCTGGATATGGAGGAGAGCACACCCAGGGAGCCGGCGGACGAGGATGGTCTTGCGAAGGCCATGGAGGGGATCGACTTTAAGAAGATCTTTGTGGATAAGTCGCCCAAGGATCCTATGCCCAGCGAAGCACAGATCCGGGAGATCTTAGGGTCGATCGGGAAGACCAAGCCGGAGGATGAGTTAAACTGCGGCGCCTGCGGATACCCCACCTGCCGGGACAAAGCGATCGCGGTCTACCAGAAAAAGGCGGAGCTGGACATGTGCATCCCCTTTATGCATGACAAGGCAGAATCCCTGGCGAACCTGGTATTGGAGACCTCGCCGAACCTGGTGCTGATCGTGGACCGGGATATGAAGATCATCGAATATTCCTCCGTGGGAGAGAAGTTCTTCGGAAAGACCAGGCAGGAAGCCATGGACATGTATCTGTACGAGTTCATCGATCCCGAGGATTTCCAGTGGGTATTTGACACAAAGAACAATATCCACGGAAAGAAGGTCAAATATCCCGAGTACAATGACCTGGCCACCCTGCAGAACATCGTGTATATCGAGAAGGAGGATGTGGTCTTAGCCACCCTGATCGACGTGACGAGAGAGGACCAGCAGGCGAAGCAGGATTACGAGACCAAGCTGGAGACCATCGATCTTGCCCAGAGGGTCATCCACAAGCAGATGATGGTGGCCCAGGAGATCGCCGGATTATTGGGAGAGACCACGGCGGACACGAAGACAACGCTGACAAAACTGTGCCAGTCCCTTTTGGAGGACGGGAGCGGAAGTGAAAGCGAGGGCAGATGATGGGAGTTACGGTAGATGTTGCGTATAAGAGTCTGAACAAATTTACGGAGATCTTGTGCGGCGATAAGGTGGAGATCTGTCAGACGAAGGATTCGGATATCATGATCCTGGCCGACGGCATGGGAAGCGGTGTAAAAGCCAACATCCTTTCTACCTTGACTTCAAAGATCCTGGGCACCATGTTCCGCAACGGCGCTACCCTGGAGGAGTGCGTGGACACGATCGTCCAGACCCTCCCGGTCTGTCAGGTTCGCCAGGTGGCCTACTCCACCTTCAGCATCCTGCAGGTCTATAACAATGGGGACGCTTACCTGGTGGAATTTGACAATCCGGGCTGTATCTTCATCCGCGACGGCAAGCTGGTCCCGATCCCCCAGAACATCCGGGAGGTAGAAGGGAAAAAGATCAATGAATACCGCTTCAAGGTGCAGAAGGGGGATGCCTTCCTGCTGATGAGCGACGGCACGATCCACGCCGGCGTGGGCGATCTTTTGAACTTTGGATGGCTCTGGGAGGATATCGCCGCTTATGCGGTCCGCCAGTATGCCCTGACGGTCTCCGCCGTCCGTCTGGCCAATGCGGTCTGCCAGGCCTGTGACGAGCTTTACGGCTATCGCCCCGGCGATGATACCACGGTGGCGGTCATGCGGATCATCGACAGCAAGCCCGTGTACATCATGACCGGCCCGGCGAAGGATCCGTCGGATGACGTGCGGATGGTGAACGCCTTTATGAGCGATCCCTCGTCCAAGACTGTGGTGTGCGGCGGCACCAGCGCCACGATCGTATCCCGGGTGCTGGGGAAGAAGCTGGATGTGTCCCTGGATTATGTGGATCCGGAGATCCCTCCCATCGCCTATATGGACGGGGTGGATCTGGTGACGGAAGGGGTGCTCACCCTGAACCGGGTCCTCCAGCTCCTGCGCCGATATGTGAAAAACGAAACGATCACGGAAGATTTCTTCCTGGAATTAGATAAGCCCAACGGTGCTTCCATGGTGGCGAAGATGATCGTGGAGGATTGTACGGAGGTCCATATGTTCGTGGGCAAGGCGATCAACAGCGCCTACCAGAACCCGGGCATCCCCTTTGATCTGGGCATCCGCCAGAACCTGGTGGAGCAGTTAAAGAACACGATCGAGGAGATGGGAAAGAAAGTGGCAGTGGAGTACTATTAGGGCTGTCCATATAGATAGGCGTGACGGTCCGGATCGTCTGGACGGTCACGTATATGAAGGTTTAGAGGAGGAACGCACATGGTAACAAATGACGCTACGATATTACGCTTGAAACACAATGTTCTATACGAGGTCGCAAAGCGGGCATGGGAGGGGACCTTAGAGGCAGAGCGGGATCAGCTCCCCTATCTCATGATCCCCGGCCCCCAGGCGACCTACCGCTGCTGCATCTATAAAGAGAGAGAGCTGATCCGCCAGAGGGTCCGCTTAGCAGAGGGGAAATGCCCATCCGGCCGTGATTCTAAGAACGTGGTCCAGGTCATCAACGCAGCCTGTGAGGAGTGTCCGATCGCCTCCTATATCGTGACGGACAACTGCCGCAAATGTATGGGAAAGGCCTGCTTAAACTCCTGTAATTTCGGTGCGGTCCACATGGGAGAGCACCGTGCCCACATCGACCCCAATAAGTGCAAGGAGTGCGGAAAATGCGCCCAGGCCTGCCCCTACAACGCGATCGCCCATCTGGAGCGTCCCTGTAAGAAGATCTGTCCGGTGGATGCCATCACCTACGATGAGTACGGCATCTGTGTGATCGACGAGGACAAGTGCATCCAGTGCGGTGCCTGCATCCACAGCTGCCCCTTCGGCGCGATCGGGACCAAGACCTTTATGGTGGATATCATCCGTCTGATCAATGCAGGCCAGAAGGTAGTGGCCATGGTCGCTCCGGCTACGGAGGGCCAGTTCGGAAAGAACATCACCATGGGCAGCTGGAAGACCGCGTTAAAGAAGATCGGATTCGCCGATATGATCGAGGTAGGCTTAGGCGGTGATATGACGGCGGCCTACGAGGCGGAGGAGTGGGCGGAGGCCTATAAGGAAGGGAAGAAGATGACCACCTCCTGCTGTCCGGCCTTTGTGAACATGATCAAGAAGCATTTCCCCATGCTGGAAGCGAACATGTCCACCACCGTCTCTCCCATGTGCGCGGTCTCCCGTATGGTCAAGTCCCAGGATCCGGACGCGATCACCGTGTTCATCGGGCCCTGTATCGCCAAGAAGAGCGAGGCGCTGGACTTAAACATCGCGGATAACGCGGATTATGCCATGACCTTTGGGGAGATTCGGGCCATGATGCGGGCCAAGGGCGTGGAGTTAGAGCCCCAGGAAAATGATTACCAGGAAAGCTCGGTCTACGGAAAGCGTTTCGGGAACGGCGGAGGCGTGACCAGCGCGGTCCTCCAGTGCTTTGAGGAGATGGGCGAGGATATCCAGCCCAAGGTGGCCAGGTGCAGCGGCGGCGCGGAGTGTAAGAAGGCGCTGCTCCTGATGAAGGTAGGGAAACTGCCGGAGGACTTTATCGAAGGCATGGTCTGCTCCGGCGGCTGCGTAGGCGGCGCCAGCAAGCACAAGGCGGAGATGGAGGCCAAGAGGGACAGAGATGCCCTGATCGGGCAGGCGGACGACCGGAAGGTGCTGGAAAACTTAAAGAAGTATCCTATGGATCAGTTCTCGATGCACCGGCATTAAGGACTGCGGAGGATCTGCTGTAGGCGGGGCGCGGCAAAAAACGCGCCTCGCCTCCGCTGCATGACAACGTCATCTCGTTAAGGCTGTTGCGGGCCGGCGGTCAAGAGCAGGATACAGAGATGGGATAGTTACGGCAAGCTGCCCGGGGAGAGAAGATCTGACCGCAGTGCAAGGCGGCAGGCGATCTTGCAGCAGTTTCTGTCAGAGTAGAGAGGTAGAGAAGGATTGAGACGTTTACGATACGATAAGACGATGAAACAAGGGATGCTCGGAGGCGCGGCCCTGGGCTTGGTGACGGCTTTGGTGCTGGGTGCGGGCAGCTCCTTTGGCGCGGAAACGGTGCCCACAGGCTGGGTCAGGGACCAGGCGGGGATCGACCGTTACTATGGTGAGGATGGACAGATGTGGATCGATAAGGTCACACCGGACGGCTATTATGTGGATGGGACCGGGGCATGGGTCCCGGATATGTATGATGTCTCCAAGTTCACCACCATCCCGGCGGATGCCAAGAGTCTGATGGTGGTGGAGGGGCATGGCACGGCGGCCCGGATGAGCTTTTATGTGAAGGAGGAGACCAGCCCGGCAGAGACTGCTGCAGGAGCTGAGGCAGCAGGTCCTGGCGGCGATGCGGCCCAGGCAGGCTTTTACTGGAAGAAGATCACCGATTCCGGCGGTTATGTGGGACGGAACGGGATCGGAAAGGTGCAGGAGGGCGACGAGAGGACGCCCAGAGGCCTGTATACCCTGGATGAGGCCTTCGGCACAAAGGCCGGGCTGGAGGATTTTAAGGTCCCTTATCTGCAGGTGGACGATGGATATTACTGGGTGGGGGATAATGCGTCCCCTTACTACAATACCATGGTAGATATCCGCAAGACCGGGAACATATTCGATACGGCGGCATCGGAGCATCTGAGCACCTATGGCGGGAAGGCCTACTATTACTGTATGGCCGTGGGATATAATAAGGAGAGGACACCTTATAAAGGGTCGGCGATCTTCCTGCATTGCACCGATGGGCCCGGCACAGGCGGGTGTATCGCGATCCCGGAGTCGGACATGGTGAAGGTGCTGCAGAATGTGGTGCAGCCGGCATACATCCTGATCGATGACGGGGAGCGGCTTAAAGAGTATTGACCGGTCCTGCGATCGTTTGCGGGAGGTGCAGAGGCCTGTCGTCAGCCTGTATGAAGGGCAGGCATCCTGCCTGCTGTGCATCGTATGACAACATGAAAACGTGATGCAGATCTGCGATCTGGCATCCGGAGGCCGTCCTGCCCTGTGCAGCGGCCTTTTTTGTTGCGATGAAGATCGGCCGCCGAACGGGCGGCAGGACCCCTGACGGGTGTGTGGAGGTCCACAGGAAAGTACGTCCTATGGAACAGGGCACATGTCATCTCGGATATTGCGAGAATATTTTGACAATTTGGATATCATATAGGCTAAAACAGGATAAATAGTATGTATAAGTCGAAATAATCGCAAAAATTAAATACAGATCCAATGTATACAAAAAATAATGAAAAAATCTCAAAAAAGTATTGACAGATGCTGCGATGACCGGTATAATAAAGACAACAAAACAAAGGAGGGCAGGGCCGATGCACAGAGGTACTTAAAAAACGAAGAAGGAGGTACGGACCACCGAAAATTTAAGTGACGTCCCCTCATGATGGAACCCATTGGTCATGACTGGGGCAAAAGGAAAGACCCATTTTGGATAGGATGTCTAGGGCCGAAGTACATAGAGTGAAAAGAGCGGCAGTGTATGTTCGTGGACGAGGCACATATGGACAGAGGTCGTGAACAGGATCTTAAGCGGCTATGACGAGTGAAGAGCGATCGGTTTAGTGATATGACGAGAAAGTATCATTAGGACGAAGGGGCATGCATAGTGAGTATGGAAGATGAGAAGATCGCTTGACGGACAGGAGGATCCAGAAGGGCATACAATTTCATATAGAAGATAGATGATGGATGCACGAAATGAAGGGTTGGATACGAGATACAGGATCTGGCAAGCATCACAAGAGCTGCTGTTGCGGACAGATGGGGAACGCATCAGAGCGAGAGAACGAAAAAAGAATAGAGATAGAGAGGTTTTAGTCCCATGGATGAGATAGTTTAAGGGGCGGATATCGAAGACGAAGAGAAAAGTCGGTATCCGCTCCATTTTGCTGCGTGCTATCTGTGCATTGGGAAAGGATGGTATGGATCGCAGATGTTCTGCTCACAGGATGGATGTAAGGCCGTTGGCGGGCAGATCGGCGGGATCAGTCTTCGGCATCCAGCCCTTCCAGATCAAAGGGCGGGGTATAGCTTTCCTTGGCGCTGCTCTTATCCTGCATGAACCCTTGGGTCAGTCCCAGGCGGACCGCTTCCTCCAGGACCTTTTGGTATTCGTAGGTGGTGATCTGCCGGGAGAGCTTTGGGTGGCCCGTGGCTTTGTGGAAGGGGGTATATTGGCTCAGCAGGCTGATCAGAAACTGGCCTTTGGGAAGGGTGTCTGCCATCCAGCGGAGCAGCCGGATCGAGTCTTCCTTTGTCCCGGGCAGGACCATATGGCGGATCAGGACACCACGTTTGAGCAGGCCGGTCGCCGGGTCCAGGCGGGGAGGGCCGGCCTGGGCGATCATATGGCAGACCGCCTCTGAGGCCACCTCAAAGTAATCCTCAGCCTGGGAGTAGTCCCTGGATAAGTGCGGGCTTTTGTATTTTAAGTCCGGCAGATAGATGTCCACATATCCGTTCAGAGCATCGATCGTGTCCGTGCGCTCATAGCCGCCGCAGTTGTAGGCGATGGGGATCTTCAGCGCGGGGCGGGCCAGGTCGATGGCGCGCAGGATGTGCGGTAAAAACTGGGTCGGCGTCACCAGATCGATATTGTGGGCGCCCTGTGCCTGGAGCTTTAAAAAGATAGAAGTGAGCTGGCGGTCGGTCAGCTCTTTTCCTATGCCCTGCTGGCTGATCGGAAAGTTCTGGCAAAAGCAACAGCGCAGGGTACAACCGGTAAAAAAAACGGCTCCGCTCCCGGCTGTACCGCTGATGCAGGGCTCCTCCCAGAAATGGAGGGCCGCCCTGGCCGCTTTAAGGGTGCAGGTGCAGCCGCAGAAACCAGCTGCAGCCCTCCGGTCCACATGACATTGACGGGGGCAGAGGGTACAGTCTCTGTAGCGGTCGAAAGAGATCGGGGACATTGACATCACCACCTTTTGTGTTTAAAATAGGGTCGGTCTTATATATATCGATATGCCTATCATATCTGACGGACTGAGAAAATGCAAGAGAAAGGGTATGGGACTCATGCGCTGCCGTGCTGGCGTGGGTATGGCTGGCAGCGACTGGCGCGGACGTAAGGGCATGAAAGATGATGGATATGGCTGGAAAAAGGGAGGAGAGAGCACGAAGTGAAGCGCGGGAGAGAGCAGAAGGAAAAAAACGCAAGGAAAGAGCTGGCGTATGCATTCCCCAAGACGGTCCCGGTGATGGTGGGGTATCTGGTGCTGGGGATGGCCTACGGGATATTGATGAAGGTGAACGGCTTTGGGATATGGTGGACGGCAGCTATGAGCATCTTTGTCTATGCGGGAAGCCTGCAATATGTGGGGATCACATTTTTGGCGGCAGGAGTCCATCCGGCATATGCCTTTATCATGGGCCTGATGATCAATGCCCGGCATCTGTTTTATGGGATCTCTATGCTGGCCCGCTACCGGGGGACCGGGAAGGTAAAGCCGTATCTGATCTTTGCGCTGACCGACGAGACGTTTTCCGTAGTCTGCAATGAAGAGCCGCCTGCGGGGATGCCCAGGGACAAGGTGTTTTTCTGGATCTCCTTTTTGGATCAGCTCTACTGGCTCGCCGGCTCTTTTTCCGGGGCGGTATTGGGGACCATGATCTCTTTTGACACGACGGGGATGGATTTTGCGCTGACCGCTCTGTTCGTGGTGATCTTTATCGAGCAGTGGGAGGAGCAGAAGGAGCATTGGCCGGCGCTGACCGGGGTGCTGGCCTCGGCGGCGTGCTTGTGGGTGTTCGGGGCGGGGACGTTTATCATCCCGTCCATGGTGCTGATCTCAGCCGTGATCGGGCTGTCCTATCAGCACAGCAAGGCAGGAAAGGAGGAGATGGGACATGGGGTATGATCTTAAGAATGGTCTTTGGATCGTCGCGGCATTGACGGCGGGCACACTGCTCACCCGTTTTCTTCCCTTTTTGCTGTTCCCAGATGGAAAACGGCAGCCCAGATGTATGGGGTTTCTTGGGAGGACCCTCCCCTATGCGTCGATGGGGCTTTTGGTGGTCTATTGTCTAAAGGGGGTGGCGTGGACGGCCAGTCCCTTTGGGCTGCCGGAGGCCGCTGCGATCCTGTTCGTGGCGGCGCTCCATCACCGGAAGCATGATGTGCTGCTCAGCATCGGCGGCGGGACCGCGCTTTATATGCTGCTGGTCCAGGCGGTAGTGCCGCGGCTGCCCCTGTAGGCCGGTGGGGGAGGGCTTGGGTTAGCCGATATTGGGGCTTGTGAAGATCGCAACAGATCGAGGGCTCATTCCGTACTTACAGTATCAAGAGGAGCGGCTGTTTTGGGTATCGGACGGCTAAAAACGGAACATGCTCTGCGGAGGATGGTGGTAAGGGATGAGGGTGGCAGTTTATGGCACCAATGCAGAATGGATACGATACATGGTGTCCTGCTTCCGTCTGTTCGAAGAGATGATCGGCCCCATCGAGGTGGACTTTTTGGATTCAGAGCAGCGATTTTGGACCGCGCTGAAACGAGAGCGTTACGATCTGGTGATGATCTGCGGGTCTCCGGAACGTGTGGTCAGCAGAGGACGGTTCTTGAAATATCTGGAACAGCTGTGGGGGGAGATGAACAAAAAGGGCACCTGTTATGTCTGGCAGTTTGGCAGGAAGCAGATCGTCCTGGAGGAGAGCGAGATCTATTATATCCGTTCGATCCAAAAAGAGGTCAGCGTCCATACGGCCAGGTGCGGTTACCGGGTCAGCACGAACATGAAACGGGAGGAAGAGCGGTTTTCCAAAGAGCAGTTCTTGCGTATCCATCGGGACTGCATGGTGAACCTGGCGCATGTGCATCTGGTGAGCGGGGACCAGATCCGGATGAAGAATGGGGAAGTCTTGAAGATCAGCATGCGGAGACGAAAAAAGGTGTGGGAGGAGCTGGACCGCTTTGGGGTGAGGAAAGGAGATCTGGAGAGCGGCATCCAGGGCGCCGGGATGGAGAGCACGGAACCGGAAAGCGGCGGACAGGCCCTGGAGTAAACATAAGATCAAAGAGCGGAGGGGCTGTGCGAAAGGGGGGCAAAAGGCTGCGAAAGGGTGTCGAAAGTTGTCATCATGCGCGATGCGTGTTAAGATCTATCTGTCTTGCAGCCCTTCCGTCTGCATCGTGAAACTCCGGCGTTTGATATGGGCGCCGGAGGGTCTTTCATGAGCGAGGCGATCCGACAGAAAAGATCGTTGACAAGGAAGAAAGCCTGTGCTATATTCTAACGGTATGGATACACGCCCCGACTCGGCTGTTGGCTTCTCCAGCCGCGGCTTGGCCCAGGGTAAGGATGCAGAGTGATATATAAGGAGGAGACGAAGATGATCTCAAAGGAAAAGAAATCGGCGATCATCGCCGAATACGGAAGGAAGCCGGGAGACACCGGTTCACCGGAGGTACAGATCGCGATCTTATCTGCCAGGATAGCCGAGCTGACCGAGCATTTAAAGAGTAACCCCAAGGACCATCATTCCAGGAGGGGTATGCTGATGATGGTAGGCCAGAGACGCGGCCTGTTGAACTATTTAAAGAAAACCGACCTGGAAGGTTATCGTGCATTGATCGTAAAGCTGGGCATCAGAAAGTAAGAGCGTAAAAACAGTTTGAGAGCGGTTCATGATCAGGGTGGAGTTTTCTCCACCCTATTATTGCCGTGGAGGATGAGCTATCCTGCATGCTCCTGGCAAAGCGCCAGGCAGATGCTCTGCGGGAAAAGCCCTGTGGCATGGGCGGACATCCGCCGTGTGCCGCGGGCCGATCGCGCAAAGGCAGGAGAGGCTGTCGGGAAAAAGCCTGGAGAGCGCACCAGAAGAGATACTCCGAAGCCGCTGAAGTAGGCATGGCCATGCCATAAGGACTATGGCGGGCTGGAGCGGACCGTGTGGGATACCATGACAGGTCATGGCGGTGCCCAGTTCAGTAGTTTCGGTGTCTTCTGTCCGCTAGCTCCAGGCACATCGAAAAAGAAAAAGGAGACAGATATGGCAAAAGAGTATAAGAGTTACAGTTTAGAGCTGGCCGGTCGGACCTTGACCGTAGATATCGGCCGGGTGGCGGCCCAGGCCAGCGGTGCGGCGCTGATGCATTACGGGGACACGGTGGTGCTGGCGACGGCCACCGCATCCGAGAAGCCCAGAGAGGGGATCGATTTCTTCCCTCTGTCCGTAGAATTTGAAGAGAAGATGTATTCCGTGGGAAAGATCCCCGGCGGTTTTAATAAGAGAGAGGGCAAGCCGTCGGAGAACGCAGTGCTGACCTGCCGCGTGATCGACCGCCCGATGCGCCCGCTGTTCCCAAAGGATTACCGGAATGATGTGCTCTTAGATAACCTGGTGCTCTGCGTGGATCAGGATGCGTCGCCGGAGCTTTTGGCTATGTTGGGATCCTCTCTGGCTACCAGCATCTCCGATATCCCCTTTGACGGTCCCTGCGCGGCCACGCAGATGGGCTTGATCGACGGCGAGCTGATCGTGAACCCCACCAATGCCCAGAAACAGGTATCAGATCTGGCCTTGACGGTGGCTTCCACCCGTGAGAAGGTGATCATGATCGAGGCCGGCGCCAATGAGGTGGCGGAGGACGTGATGATCCAGGCGATCTACAAAGCCCATGAGGTGAACCAGGAGATCATCGCCTTCTTCGATAAGATCATCGCAGAGTGCGGCAAAGAAAAGCACGCTTACGAATCCTACAAGATCCCGGAGGAGCTGTTCGCGAGGATCCGCCAGATCGTCCCGCCGGAGGAGATGGAGGAGGCCGTATTTACCGACGAGAAGCAGAAGCGGGAGGCCAATATCGCGAAGATCACAGAGCGCCTGGAGGAAGCCTTTGCAGAGGACGAGGATGCGCTTGCGCTGCTGGGCGACGCTGTGTATCAATATCAAAAGAAGACGGTCCGCAAGATGATCTTAAAAGATCACAAGAGGCCTGACGGACGTAAGATCGATCAGATCCGTCCGCTGGCAGCGGAGGTCGATATCCTGCCCAGGACCCATGGCTCCGGCATGTTCACCAGGGGACAGACCCAGATCATGAACATCTGTACCTTAGCGCCTATGTCTGAAGCCCAGAAAGTGGATGGACTGAATGAGAACATCACCGAAAAACGATATATGCACCACTATAATTTCCCCTCCTATTCGGTAGGCGAGACCAGAGCCAGCCGCGGGCCCGGACGCCGGGAGATCGGCCACGGGGCGTTGGCGGAGAAGGCGCTCATCCCGGTGCTCCCTTCCATAGAGGAGTTCCCCTATGCGATCCGCACCGTATCGGAGACCATGGAGTCCAATGGCTCCACCTCTCAGGCCTCGGTCTGCGCATCCTCCCTGTCCCTGATGGCGGCAGGCGTGCCGATCAAGGACATGGTAGCCGGCATCTCCTGCGGTCTGGTGACCGGGGACAGCGATGACGACTATCTGGTACTGACCGATATCCAGGGGCTGGAGGATTTCTTCGGCGATATGGATTTCAAGG
>CAJUSS010000048.1 GCA_910588895.1 uncultured Lachnospiraceae bacterium | reverse complement strand
CGCCGCTCCTTCGGCACACAGACCGCCGTGAGGCCGGAAAGCTCCTGCTGGTAAAGATCGCGCAGGGTCCGTCCGCTCCCATCCTCCAAAAGCGCCTCCATCCACTGACAGGTCTTCTGTGAGACCGCATAATACTGGCCGCCGGGCAGGATCGACCGCTCTATATCGGATAACTGCCGCCCCTGCTCCTTTACCTGGCTGACCCACTTATCGGTCAGCTGCTTTCTTGTTTGATATGTATAGCCTGCCATAAAGTTCCTCCTGCTCTTTTTATCATATCCTGCGTTTGGCCTGCCATAAGCCCGTCCCAGAAGGGCTTATGGCAGAGGGCACGCGCAGCACACATCACCACCCAGATAACATGGCGAGCCGTATGAACGTAAAGACCTCCCCTTCTCTCCACAAGATCTCCTGCTCCATCTCCTCCAGCTCCTCGTCTCCATAAAATACCCGGTAGATCCCATCCTCAAAACACTGCAGGGCATTCTCCACCGCCGCCTCCGGGTCCCCGTCGCTGCCGCCCCGCAGGCCAAAGGCCACCTTCCCCGCCGTAGCCTTCTCATCGATCTCCTCCCGGGTCAGGTACTTCACCAGCTGCCCTTCATCCTTCCGAGCATCATACGCCTGCACGCCCAGCCTTGTCAGCAGCTCCAAAAGCTCCCGCACCGTCTCCGGCCGTCTCTCCAGGTCAAAGGGCACAGGACGCAGATCCTCCTTCTTCTGCTTCCCTACCTTTTTCATCTTCACATAGATCGTGAACGACATAGCATCCCTCCTGTAGCCGTCCTGCGCGGCCCCCAGATCGTTTAGGCGGCGGACAGCCTGCACTTATCTTTTTTCTCCATCATAGCACAAAAATACCTTCCGAGAAATCCCCGGAAGGTATTTTTTTCCCTTTCTTAAAGAACATAGGCCACTATCCACACCCATGCCGATCGTTGTATAAATGCAGGGGCCTGACCGGGCGCCGCCGCGATCACGCCGCCAAGATCTTCCGCACCTCTTTCTCCAGCGCCATCGCCAGCCGCATATGCTCTTTTGCGGTCATATGCAGCCGGTCCTCCTCGCTGGCTTCCGCCGCAGTGGCTCCGTCAAAGAAATGGCATCTCTTCTCCCTGCTCACCTGCTCATATTCCCTTGCAAAGCAGTGGGACATGGCGGCTGCCTCCGCGCCGAAGCACCCGTAAGGGCTATAGGCGATCCCTTCTTTGATATAGATCGGCGATACGATCAAGATCTCCGGCACCGGATAGGACGGGCGGAAGGGGAAAGCCTGTACCTGGTCGATCAGCTTTTCCATGGCCTTTCCCAGATCCCAGGACGTGGCCTGGAAACGATGCTTCAGATCGTTGGTCCCCAGCATGATGAGGATCAGATCCAGGGGATTGTGGCTGGCGATGCAGGGGTATAAGGTCTGGGACCCGTTCCGGCCGCCGGACAGCGCGTCGTCAAATACCGTGGTCCGACCGCCTAATCCCTCCTCGATCACCCGGTACTCTTCGCCTAAAAGCTCCTGGAGCACACCGGTCCAGCGGACGCGCTCCGGATGGCGGCCTCCGTTCACCGGATCGGTCCCAAAGGTATTGCTGTCTCCATAACATAAGATATTCTTCATCATAATAACCCCAATAATTGCGGCAGTCCGATCGAGAGCGCCGGGATAAAGGTCAAAAGGAGCAGAAGGAAGATCATGGATAAGTAGAAGGGCATGAACCCTTTCACCACCTTCTCCACCGGCGTCTTGGCGATGCTGCAGCCGATAAAGAGGGAGGTCCCTACAGGAGGCGTACATAAGCCGATGCCATAGGCAAGGACCAGCACCACACCGAAGTGGTAGGGGTTAAATCCAAGAACGCCTGTGGCGATCGGATAGAGGATGGGGGTGGTCAGCAAGATCAAGATCCCCATATCCATAAAGCAGCCCAGCACCAGCATCATCAGCAGCAAGAGCAGGGTCAGCACGATCTGGTTTGATGTGATGGAAAGGAGCCAGGTGGCCAGGTTCTGGGGCACCTTTAAGTAGGACATCACATAGCTGAAGGCGCCGGAGGCGGAGATGATCGCCATGGCCATGGTCATGGTGGGGAGACATTTCTTTAAGCCCTCCACATACATCTTCACCGTCATGTTCCGGTAAGCAAAGACCGTGATCGCCAGCGCGTACACAGCCGCCACAGCCGCCGCCTCGGTAGCGGAGCAGATCCCGAAGGAGGTACCCGCGATCACGATCACGATCGCGCCAAGGCCAAGGATCGCCTGGGTGACGATCTTTATATTTTCCCGCATAGAGCGCTTCTCGCCCAGAGGATATTTCTTCTTTACCGCGATGACATAGGCCGGGATCATCAGCCCAAGGGTCAGGAGGATGCCCGGCACATAGCCGCAGATCAGCAGGGTACTGATGGAGATCCCGCTGGCCGAGGCCAGTGCGTAGAACAGCATGTTCTGGCTGGGCGGGATGATGACGCCCTCTACAGAGGAGGTGACCGTCACCGCCACGCTGTAGTCCACGTCATACCCCTCGTCCACCATAGCCGGGATCAGCATGGCGCCGATGGAGGAGACGTCCGCCGCGGAGGATCCGGAGATACCGCCAAAGAGCATGCTCACCAGGATGTTCACGATCGCCGTGCCGCCTCTGACCCGTCCCACCAAGATATTGCAGAAGGCCATCAGCTTTTTAGTGATCTCCCCGTCCGTCATCACCTGGGCCATCATGATAAAGAAGGGCACCGCGATAAAGGTAAAGCTGATCAGACTGACGGACATCTTCTGGAACAGGTTAAAATAGGGGATCCCCAGATAGGTAGCCGTGATCAATGCGGATATGGACAGGGAAAAGGCGATCGGTATCCTTACCAGCATCAAGACCGCCAAGGATGCAAATAACAAGATGGTCCCAACAGCGACTTCACTCATAGCTCTTCTCCCTCCTTCTTATCCTTCTTTCCCATCAGCTCTTCCACCAGGTTCACGGCACTGTAGATCGTGGTCAGCACCCCGCCCACCACCATGGGGAAATACTGGAGCCCCTGGGGCCAATGGGTAGCCGGGAGCCGTTTTACCAGATTGATCTTAAAGACCTTCCAGCCATAATAAGCCATGAAGACCCCAAAGACCAGCAGAAGGATATGCCGCAATACATCCAGCCCTTTTTTTACCACAGCCGGGAAGGTATTGTAGAGCCCTTCTATGGCGATATGCTCATCGCCGAACACGCCGATCGAGATGCACAGGAACCCGAACCAGACCAGGAAGGTCAAGATTACTTCCTCCGACCACACCAGCGGGCTGCTGAAGGCATAGCGCATGACCACCGCCGTAAAACAGATGATCAGCATCAGCACCAGCAGGACGCAGCAGATATATTTTTCAATAGTTACGATAACCCCAAGGCCCTTTCTTATCTTAGACATCCAGTGAACATCCCCCTTCTTGCCAAGTACACACGAAGGCCCTTTATGAGCCTCCAAAACTTTCTGGTGAAAAAAATGGGGGCGGATAAAACTTTGCCCCCATCACAGATCGTAAATATGGCCGGACACTTGCCTTATTCTGCCGCACGGATCAGGTCTACGATCTCCTTGTACTGCGGATATTCATCGTATACGGAAGCCACCGCATCCTGGAACTCCTTGATATCCACATCGATGATCGTACAGCCGGACTCCTCACACAGCTGTCTGGATTCTTCCTGATAATCCTGCATCGCCTGTCTCTGCCACTCTGCCGCTTCTCTGGAAGCCTTCCTTACGCCTTCCTTCTGGGCATCGGACATCTTATCCCATGCGGTCTTGCTGCAGATCAGCAGCGCCGGAGGAGCCATATGGCCGTCCAAGGTGAAGTTCTTTGCCACTTCATAATGACCGGATGTATAATAGGAAACAAAATCATTCTCCGCGCCGTCCACGATACCGGTCTGCAGGCCCTGGAACACCTCGCCGTAATCCATCGGGGTAGCCTCTGCGCCCAGTGCCTGGACCATGGAGATCGCCACCTCGGTCTGCTGCACACGGATCTTCATACCCTTTAAGTCCGCCACGCTGGTGATCGGCTTGTTGGTGGTGTAGAAGCAGCGGGAACCAGCCTCATAGTAATCCAGGCCGATCATATTGTACTCTTCCATCATCTCGAAAAGCTTCTTTCCGGCTTCCCCGTCCAGCGCCTTGTACTTTGCTTCTGTGCTGGAGAAGAGATAGGGCATACCGCACACGCCGAAAGCATCCACTACCGGCGCCATGGTGTTGGTGTTGACACGGGAGAAATCCAGGGTCCCGGCCTGTACCTGGTCGATGGAGGACGCCTCGTCACAGAGCGCGGCGTTGGGATATACCTCGATATTGACCGTACCGTTCGTATATTCCTTTGCCAGCTCGGCAAATTTCTTCATACCTTCCGTGACCGGGTTCCCGTCCGGCTGGTTCTCCGCCAGCTTGAAGTGGAGCTCCTCCCCCATATCCTGGCCGCTGTCCGCGCCTTCTGCCGCACCTTCTGTCTCTCCCTCTTTTGCCCCGCCGTCAGCCGCAGCTGCCGTAGTCTCAGCCGTAGTCTGGACCGGCTGCGATCCGCTGCCTTCGCCGCAGGCTGCAAGGGACGCCACCATGACGCATGAAAGTGCTAGGGATACCATTTTTTTCATTTCTCTTTTCCTCCTGTTTAGATGTACTCCTTAAAAAACTCCAGGTTGCTCTGTAGGATGATCGAGATCTGGACGCTGATCGCCGTTCCTCTGGGCTCTATCCCCTTGATCAGATATTCGAACAAGGTCTTGTACCCGATGTATCCCTTTTCATAAGGATTTTTGTAGACGATCGCTTTCAGCACGCCATCCTTTAGCATCTGTGCGCTTTCCGGGAACAAGTCGCTCCCCACCAAAAACAGCTCATCCTGTCTTCCCGACCGGATCGCCGCCTGGCATAGCGGGATCGTGTTCCTGGCCCGGACCGAATAGGCGCCGATGATGTCCTTCCGTTTCGAAAACAGCTCCATCATCTGGCGGCTGTTGGCCTCGGGATCATATAGGTCCTGCACACAAAAGACCTCTATGTGCGAATTGTGGAGCTTGAGATAGTCCTCAAATCCGGAGGCGTTCATCTTATGGGACCATGATCTCTCGTCCCCGGCCGCCACCAAGATCGTTCCCTTCCGCCCCCTAAAGACCATCTCCATCAGCTCTGCCGACAGCTGCCCGGTATAGATATCATTGGGCGCGATACAGCAGAGCCTGCCGCAATCCTCAAGATCGTTATCGATCAGGACTACGGATACGCCCTTTGCCGTGAACTGGCTGAGCAGGCACTGCATCTGCGCGCTGTTGGCATTTGGTGCGGTCAGGAGGCCGTCCAGCTTCCCTCCCCATTCCTGATACAGCTTTTTTAAGATCTCTACCTGCTCCTCGTCGCCTTGGCTTCCTTCTACACAGAACGTGTAGTTCATCACGTTCATGTTATAGCCGGCCACCTCTGCCTCATAGGTCTTGCAGCCTTTCCAGAAATAGCGGAAATAATACTTTCCCCCTTCATCCGGCTCCGGCAGGACCACTGCCAGATTGATCTGGCGGCGTTTCAGGGCAGACGCCACATAGTTTGCCGTATATCCCATCTCATTGGCCACATTTAAGATCTCCTGTCGGACGGCTTTGCTGACCCCCTCCTTATTGTTCATGGCCCGATGGACCGACACGAGAGAATATCCGCTGGCCTGGGCCACATCCTTGAGAGTGACCTTTTTTATTTCGTTTTGCATGGACCTACATCCTTTTTGACCGTCCCGTGTACGCGCAGCCAGGGATCGTTATTCTGTCTAAGTTAAATTGTTTTCGAAAACGTTTTCTATATCTGCATTATAAGATCGCGACTATGCATTGTCAATCACGAAAATAATTTTCTATAAAATTTTAGCGTTTTCTTTACTTTTTTTGTCTTTTTTACACAAACCCTATTGACATTTCCCGATTTTTCTTCTATCCTGAAATCGATCCATGGAAAATGGAAACAGGAAACACAGAAAGGAGCCCTCATGGAGCAGCTATTATTTACCAATGCCCGCATCATCCTGCCAGACGCGATCGCTGACGGACAGGCCCTTCTGGTGACAGAGGGCCTGATCCAACGGCTGGTCCCCGCAAGTCAGGTCACCGCTTTCATGGCCGAAGCCGCAGGCGCAGGCAACCGCATCCAAACGATCGACTGCGGCGGCCAGTATCTGTCCCCCGGATTTATCGATACACATTGTCACGGCGGCGGCGGCGCCGATTTTATGGATGGCACAAAGGAGGATATCCTGACCGCGGCCCGGGCCCACTTAAAGCACGGGACCACCGGGATCTGCCCTACCACCCTTACCTGCTCCGATGATGAGCTTTTTGCTTTTTTTGACGCTTACCGGCAGGCGAAGACCGTGGAGGAGGATATGCCCCATCTGCTGGGGATCCATCTGGAAGGGCCTTATTTTTCCGCGGCCCAGGCCGGAGCCCAGCCACCTGCCTATCTGGTCCATCCTGAAAAAGAGCATTATTCAAAGATCTTTGCGCAGGGCGGCCGGGATATCGTCAAGTGGTCCGCGGCCCCCGAGCTCCCCGACGCTATGGAACTGGCGGATGAAGCCTGGGAGCGCGGCGTCCTCTTATCCATCGGCCACAGTGACGCCACCTTTCCCGTGGTCAGGGAAGCGGTCCGCCACGGCTATCGCATGCTGACCCATTTCTATTCCGGCATGTCCACCATCACCCGCAAGAAGGGCATGCGCGTCCTAGGCGTGATCGAGTCCGGCTATCTCTTCGACGAGCTGGATGTGGAGATCATCGCCGACGGGATCCACCTGCCCCCCGAGCTTTTGCAGCTGATCCTAAGGTGCAAGGACCATGACAAGATCTGTCTGGTGACCGACAGCATGCGGGGCGCGGACATGCCCGACGGCCCCTCCCTATTAGGATCACTGGCCAACGGCGTGTCCGTCATCATCCAGAACGGCATCGCCAACATGCCCGACTTTTCCGGCTTTGCCGGGAGCGTGGCCACCACGGACCGCCTGGTGCGGGTCATGGCCGCGAAAGCCGGACTGCCCTTATGGGAAGCGGTCCGGATGGCCTCCTATAACCCGGCCCGTTTCTTAAAAGTCGATGACCGGTATGGCAGCATCCAGGAGGGGAGATCGGCAGATCTGCTGGTCTTTGACGAGGATGTGAAGATCTCCTCCGTGTATGTGGGCGGAGTGGAGGTGAGGATAGCTTAAGAAGAGCGTCCTTACTGATCTTTTATCACGATCCATGGCGGCCGGCATCTGTAAACGACCGAAGTTCCATCAACCCCTGCGCGAAAGCAGGATACTTTAAAAAGAATAGGAGTCAATGCTATGAACCTTACCATCAATGTATCCCCCACCCCAAAACAATTAGGCGAGAATGCCGCCAAAGCGATCGCGTCGCTCTTGAACGAGGCGATCGGCCGCCAGGGATCGGCCCGTCTGGTCTTATCTACAGGAGCCTCCCAGTTCGAGACGATCGAGGCACTCCTCAAGGAGGATGTGGCCTGGGAAAAGGTGGAGATGTTCCACCTGGATGAGTATGTGGACCTTCCAGAAAGCCACATCGCCAGCTTCCGCAAGTATCTGAAGGAGCGCTTTGTCTCTAAGGTCTCCTTAAAGGCCGCTCATTTTGTCAATGGAGAAGGAGATGTGGGAGCGAACATCGCCGCTCTCACCAAAGAGCTGCAAAAGGCTCCCGTAGATGTGGGCGTGATCGGCATCGGGGAGAATGGACATATCGCCTTCAACGATCCGCCTGCCGACTTCGACACCGACTTAGCCTATAAGGTGGTGGACTTGGACGAGCGCTGTAAGAAGCAGCAGGTAGGCGAGGGCTGGTTCGCCACTGTGGAGGATGTCCCGAAGCAGGCGATCACCATGTGCGTGAAGCAGATCATGTCCTGCCGCCACATCGTCACCGCAACGCCCCATCCGGTAAAAGCAGAAGCCGTCCGCAACACGATCACCCAGCCCGTCCAGCCTGCGATCCCCGCCACGATCTTAAAGACCCATCCGGATTGGCATCTGTTCCTTGACGAGGCTTCCGCATCGCTGTTGCTCCCTTTATAAATTTTTAAAGAGCTTCTTTCCTTTCCGGCAACTCTGAGCCCCAGCGTGTTTTGTCGGAACATTTGAAAAACCTGCCGTGCGGAGTGAACGCACGGCAGGTTTTTTTCTATCGCCAAGCAGCCAAGCGGTGGAAACGCCGATCGGCTTAGAACTGCCTTTCCATATCTTCCCCGGATATCTTGCGGCGATCTCCAGATACTGATCCTTAGATAGCAAAAGCGCTACAGACGACCAGAATGAGCGAACGGTCCAGACCGGACCAGATCCACCAGGACAAGGAAGCCGCAAGATATGGACACCACAGATACCTCTACAAGATCCCCCCTTTATCCCCACAAGAGGCTTATGCATCAGCAAGGCCAGAGACACAAAAGCCAGAGACGGCAAGATCAGAGACGCCACAAGGCGGCCGGCCCCTTTCTGGACCTGGCCGCCTACCTCTTCCTCCCGGGCATGAGCCTTTTGTTCGTGCGCGGGAGCAACTGGCTCACCACCAATCTCTCCGTTTTAGGAAATGACAGCGGACGCCAAAATGCCTTTGTCTTCTGGGGTCTTTTTGTGGGGATCTATTTTTTCATCCTTTTAGAAAAGATCGCCGGACATCTTCCCGCTCCGCCCAGAGGGACTGTTTTCATCCCTCTGTCCCTGCTTCTCTTGACCTGCGCCCTCACCACGCCCTACCTGCCAAAGCAGTTTCCTTTCCGCTCTTTTCTCCATGTCCTCTTTGCCTTCTTGTCCGCCGTCTGCCTGGCTCTCTTTGTGGCCCTGCTGGTGTTTTCCCTGTACCGCAGGCAGCCGGACCGGTTTTTCCTCTACCCGGTAGGCCTCTCCTCCATCCTCTCCGGCTGTATCCTCCTCTTTCTGGCCGCGGGGATCATCAGCAGCGCCCTGGAGATCTTCTTCGTCCTCTCCCTCTCCCTGCTCTGCCGGACACTGGAAAAAAAACTGGCCCAGACAAAACGTCCGGGCAGATGACCGACAGATCCGACAGACAGGACATGGCGCTCCCGCCGGCGGCATCACCCGATAAAGCGGGGCACATTGCCGCCAGGATCCGATCTATCGGTCCAGCATATAATAAGGATCCGTATACACGTCCACGTCCTCCCCCAGCGCAAGCCCTACCGCCAGCGCCTCCTCCACGCAGACCAGCTCCAGCTTTTTTAGGGACGACAGCACCTTAAGGTCCGCGCTGTCGATCCCATTCTCCTGCAGGCTCACGATCCGAAGGTTTTTCAGCTCCTCCAAAAAGGCTACATCCGTCAGCTCGCAGTCATCCAGATACAGAGCCTTCACATTGGGATATCGGGTCAAAAAGGCAAAGTCGATCGCCTCCCCGGTCTCTGCATCCTTGGGATGACAATGCTGGAGGTGGAGCTCCTCGACGGACGGATTCTCGGCTAAAGCCTCCACGTCGAACAGCGGTTCCGTCTCGCTGGCCACGCCTCTGCCCAGCCAGAAGGATTTTAAGGAAGGCAGGTTCAAGATCCCTTCCAGCCCGACGATCTCTCCCATATAGAAATTATCCATCTGGATCCTTTCCAGGTTTTCCAGAGCCGCCAGGGCAGAGACATCCACCGGCACCTGCTTGTAGTCTGCATACTCATGGAGGGCCATATGGAGGTCCAGAGCCTTCAAGCCCGTCAGTCCGGCCAAGGCCTCGATGCAGCCCGTATCATTGATGGCGATCTTTAACTCCCCAAGGCCCTCCAGACCGGCCAGGACATGGATCCCTTCTCTGGAGATATATTCCGTATCCAAAAGATACAGCCGCTTTAATCCCGTCAGGGCGGCCAGCAAAGAGAGGTCCGGGTCCGCCCCGGTGTAGATCGACAGCTCCTCCAGCTGCGGCAGATCTTTTAAGAATGTGCAGTCCGACAAAGGCACATTGTTGATATAAAGGGAGGTCAGAGCAGGCAGCTCGCCTAGATGCGCAAGCCCCTTGTAGGTATCCGCACAGCGCAGGTGCAGGCTTTTTAAGGACTGGCAGCTTTCGATCCCGCTGATATCCATCTCCTGGTTGGGCTGGTTCGTGTCGATCACAAGCTCCTCCAAGGCTTTGTAGGCCCCAATCCCCTCCAGGGAATGCCCCATGATCCCGATATGCAGCACCTTGATGTACTCCGGGTTTAAGATATCGTTCACCGTATCGATGTTATTGTCCGTCTCCACATAGCTGATCTTGCAATCCGGCGAGAAATGCAGCAGCGAGAGCCACACCGCATCTGTGGTATCGATCCTGGTCAGGCCGGTGAACTTGGTGTAATCCGAGGGCCAGCTCACCTGCTTGGTGCGGTAATACCACCGCTGCACCGTTTCCTGGAACTCCTCCTCGTCCGCGCAGTCCTGGTAGTCCGTATAGCTGTACCAGATCGCGTTGAAATCTTCCCCGTCCTCCCGGACATAACCGCATTTGATATACCGGATACTGGCAAATTCCTCCTCCGTGATCTCCTTGATCTCCTTCCCAAAGACATCCTTGCAGAAGATCGCCAGCAGCTCTCCGTGCTCATC
Organism: uncultured Lachnospiraceae bacterium; assembly: GCA_910588895.1. Lineage (GTDB taxonomy): Bacteria > Bacillota > Clostridia > Lachnospirales > Lachnospiraceae > Caccovicinus. The sequence continues at coordinate 12,734 of CAJUSS010000048.1, read as the reverse complement.
CACCGGTATATCCGTATCGGAAGAAGAGAACACCGACTTCCTGGCCGCGATGTTAAATCCGAAGATCACCAAGGTGACCAGGACCACCACCCCTAAAAAAGCGAACAAGACCCGCTTCGTCTCGTTCAGGGTACTCTTCACCTCTGCATTATCCCCATAGTCCACATGGATATCGATGATCGTCCCCTTTGCCTCATCGATCAGATATCTCTGACCGCAGTAAGGGCAGACCGCATGGGTCCGGTCCACCAGCTCCAGCGTGCCGCCGCAGTTTTTGCACTCTAAGTCCACCAGCTGCGCTCTGTCCTTCGGCCCTCCTGTGTGGATCGTATAGGCATCATCCTCTACCTTTTTCATCATGCGATGTACATCCTTTCGTCGATATTCACTCCCGGTGCAGCATGACCCGTCCTCCAAAGGTCTGCTCCAGCTCCTCCCACTCTTCGTCGGTCACATACCACCCGGTCTTCCCTTCTATGGAAAGATACCGCAGGGACGGAAGCTCCAGAAGCTGTCGGATCATCCCAAAGGTCTCTTCCTCCTCCATATCGATCCCCTTCAGCACCAGCTCCTCCAGCTCGTCAAAGCCCTGGAACATCTCCACATCTTTTAGCACAGCGCCTCCCAGGGTAAACCGCTCCACATGGCGCAGATCCTCCATAAACGCGAAGTCCGTCAGCTTATCCGCCTCCATGATCGTCACCTCCTCCAGCTTATCCGGGTCGATCCGGGTAAAAAACTGGGGCGTGCCGTACCTGGACAGGCCATCCAGGCAGTAGATAGAACGGAGCTCATTTTCCTCGGGAAGCGTATAGTTTTCCCAGGCATCTACATACAGCTCCACCTTCGTCAGGCCGGTAAAGTACTGGAGGTTCGTGGGCGAAAGATCGTCCCGTTTTCCTCCCACCTCCACACTCTGGAGCGTTCCTAAAAAAAGGTCCGGATCCGGATAGCCATATGGGTCCTCAAAGCTGTAGGTGAACCGATAGTCCTTCTCCTTCTCGATCTTCAGATAGCGCATCTGCGCCAGTTCCTCCGGCCCGATCTCCGCCACCGGCTTTCCATAGGCCTCCATCAGAAAATCCCGGAAGGTAACGGAAAAGCGGCTGGCCGAAGACACCAGCCTTCCCGTATAGTATTGGTATCCGAGCACCGCAAATGCCGTGACCGCGATCACCGCCATAGCGCCCAGAAAGATCATCTTCCCCACAGATAGATGGACGGACACCTTGTGGGTGCGGTTTACCGAAAGATAATATTCCCGCCCGCAGGAGGTACACTGATATGTATACCCATCCTTCTGCACCAGCTGGCCTCCGCAGGAAGCACATTGTTTCGGTATAGCTGTCCTTTTCTGCTCCATGTCCCTGCTCACTTTGATCTCCCTCTTTCCTTCCCATAGGTGTCTGTGCCGTCCCGCCCTGCATCCGTCTGTTCCTGGCGGTCCTGTTTTGTGCATCCCCCGTTCCCTTGCCCCACACTCTTCCTAAGTTCCTGCAAGGCTGCCTGATGTGCGGCTGACCAGGCCGTGGGATTCCCTTTCAGAAGGCCGTTCCGATAAAACCGGCTCAGCCTGGATCTGCCATCCATATCAGCCTTGCTGCGGGCACGCAGCGCTTCCGCTCTGTCTGCTAAGATTGCCAGCTTATCCGCCAGCGCCGCGGTCCTGTCCGCCTGGATCTGCCTGCGGTCTCCATCTGTCTTTGTCCTCAGCTCCTCCACTCTTTCCCGCAAGCCTTCCAGATGCGCCGCCGTGCTCTCCTGCAGCGCCTCTACATGCTCCGCAAGGTTATCCTGCACATTCTCTAAACGTTCTTTTGCATCTGCTTTCATCTCCTCCAGCTTCCTGACCGCTTCCTGCTTCAGCCCGGCTGCAAGGGATACCGTCTCCTCGGCCATACGCACCACACCGCTGTCCTTCATGCCGTTCATCCTAAAGATGGCCTCCTCCTTCAGTTCCGATAAGCGGAGGACGGCCTCCCCGTGGGCAAAGGCAAGCTGACGGTCAGCCTGCTGCCGAAGCTCGCTCCTTAAAAGGGCAAGCTGCACCTGCAGCTCCTCCAGCTCTCCTTTCAGCCGGGTGACGGTCTCCAGGGTCTGGCCCAATTCCAGGGCCGCTCTGGTGGATGCCACGGTATCTGCCGCAAAAACGATCCCCACCACCGTCACCAGCAGCCGCTCCAAGGTCTCGTCCATCCCCAGGACCAAACGTTCCACTGGCTGATGGAGCACCTCCGTAAGGAGGATCGTCAAAAATCCCCAGGCGATCGAAGAGCTCAGACAGATATACCCCTTTATCTGGAAGCGTTTATTGCTGTAATCCCAGTAACGCATCTTAAACAGCTTCTCCATCCCCCATCCGGTCACATACTCCAACGCCGTAGCCGCGACCACGCCTGCGAGATAGACCGCTACCAGGTCATCCTTTACCGGAAGGGACACAAACAGCATCATCACTGCACCGGTACCGTAAAGAGGCAGCATGGGCAGCCGGAGGAAGCCGCGGTCCACAAAACGGCGGCTCTTTAAGGAAACATAGGTGGATTCAAATATCCAGCCAAAGAAGCAGTAGAAGAAAAAGATCATCAGCCACTGATCCCATCGGTACGTATACATCTCCTATCACCTTTCATCAGCCTGCCTGGATGCAGCCGTTCACTCTCCCAGCTTATGGATAAAGATCCCGCTCCTTAGCTTCGGCTCGAACCAGGTGGATTTTGGCGGCATGAGAAGGCCTGCATCTGCCACGGCAAAAAGCTCTTGGATAGAGGTGGGATACATGGAAAATGCCACTTTCATATCCTCATCTACCCGTCGCTCCAGCTCCTTTAAGCCTCTGATCCCGCCGATATGGTCGATCCGTGCATCGGTCCGGGGATCTGTGATCCCAAGGACAGGGCCTAACAGCGCATCCTGCAAAAGGGATACATCCAGCCCCTTCACCGGGTCTTCGCTCAAGATCTCCGCTCTCGCCTTCAGCGAATACCACTGTCCCTCCAGATACATGCCGATCTGCCCCTTCTCATCCGGCGCATAGGGATATCTTCCCTCCTCCTTCACCACAAAGGACTGGCTGACCTTGTCCAAAAACTCTTCCTTAGACAGACCGTTCAGATCTTTCACCACACGGTTATAGGGCATGATCATCAGCTGCTCATCCGAAAACAGGACCGAGAGGAAGTAGTTGAAGGGCTCCTCTCCTGTATAGTTTGGATGCTCTTTACGGCGTTTCAGGCCCACCTTTACCGCCGAAGCCGCCCGGTGATGCCCGTCGGCGATATAGGTGACCGGGACCTTCCGGAACGCCTTCTCGATCTGCTCCAAAAGCCCAGGAGCCGCGATCTTCCAGACCTTATGCTCCACGCCGTCCTGCGCGGTAAAGCTGTAGACCGGCTTTCCGGCACACACCTGCCCCACCAGACGGTCCAGCTCCTCCACCGCACGGTACGCCAGGAAGATCGGACCCGTCTGCGCATTGGTGGTATCCACGTGCCGGATCCGGTCCATCTCCTTCTCCTCCCTGGTGTTCTCATGCTTCTTGATCACCTGGTCCACATAATCGTCCACTGCGCTGCAGGCCACGATCCCGGTCTGGCTCCGCCCATCCATGGTCAGCTGGTACACATAATAGCAGGGATCCTCATCCTGGATAAAGGTCCCGTCCGTCATCCTGGCCTCTAAAAGCTCCCTGGCTTTTTCATACACGCAGTCTGCATAGATATCCACATCCTCGGAAAATTGGGTCTCCGGCCGGTCGATGTTCAAAAACGACAGCGGCTTCCCCTTTACCACCTGGCAAGCCTCCTTCCGGTCAAATACATCGTAAGGCAGCGCCGCCACCTGAGAAACCACGACCGGGTTCGGCCGCACTGCGCAAAATGGTCTTACGATCGCCATATTCTATCCCTCCTTCTTTCAGAAAACCCGCCGCGGCACAGGACATGCCTTTGCTGCGGCAGCATTTCACCTATCGCTCCACAAGAGAACACCTGCCCCAAACATCCCTCTGCGGGTCCAGGTACGAAAAAGAGATGTTGCCAAACCGCCGTTTTGCAACATCACCCTTTTCTTTTTCTCCTATCATCTTATCTGTTTTTCGCCTGATATGCAAGTACTTTTCCGGATACGCAGGATAAGCAGCGCTCTATTTCACCACACGCACCCGGATCACACCCCTGATCTGGCCCAGTTTCTCTAGGGTCTCCTCATCCGGCGCTCCGTCCAGATCCAGCAGGGTATAGGCAAACTTATCCCGGCTCTTATTGGTCATATCGGAGATGTTCACACCCTGGCTGGCCAGCGTACCGGTGATCTGTCCGATCATGTTGGGGATGTTCTCATGCAGGACCGCGATGCGGCTGGCCCCGGTGCAGATCCCCATATCGCAGGAGGGATAGTTCACGGAATTTTTGATGTTCCCGTTCTCTAGATAATCCATCATCTCCTGAACAGCCATGACCGCGCAGTTGTCCTCGGACTCCTCCGTGGAAGCACCCAGATGGGGGATCGCGATCACCTTTTCCGTGTTCACGGACTTGGGATCGGGGAAATCGGTCACATAGCGATGGACCTTCCCGGAAGCCAGGGCCTCTGCCATGGCATCATCATCCACCAGCAGCGCTCTGGCAAAGTTTAAGACCACCACGCCGTCCTTCATCAGTTCCAGCGCATCTTTGCCGATCATCTTCTTCGTGGCATCCAGCAGGGGCACATGCACGGTGATATAATCACATTCGCTGTAGATGCTCTCTACAGAGGTGCTGTGCTTGACCGCCCGGGACAGTCTCCATGCCGCATTGACCGAGATAAAGGGATCGTATCCATATACCTCCATCCCTAAAGCCACCGCCGCGTTCGCCACCTCTGCGCCGATCGCGCCTAAGCCGATCACGCCCAGCTTCTTGCCCTTGATCTCGTGTCCGGCAAAGGCTTTCTTGCTCTTTTCCACGGACTTGGCGATGTTCTCATCGCCTTTGTTGGCCTGGCACCACTGGACGCCGCCTACGATATCCCGGGCCGCCAGCAGCATGCCGGCCAGCACCAGCTCCTTCACACCGTTGGCATTGGCTCCCGGGGTGTTGAACACCACCACGCCGGCCTCGGCACATGTATCCAAGGGGATATTGTTCACGCCCGCGCCTGCTCTGGCCACGGCTAAAAGGTTTTTTGAAAGCTCCATCTCATGCATGGAAGCGCTGCGGACCAGGATCCCCTGTGCCTCCTCTACCTTGTCTGTCAGCTCATACTTATCCCCTAACAGCTCGGTGCCATACTTTGAGATCGGATTTAAGCAATGTAATCTCATCTTATTTTCCCTCCAGATCGGCTCTTACTTCCCGTGCTCTTCTTCAAAATCCTTCATGAAGGCCACTAACTTTTCCACGCCCTCGATCGGCATAGCATTGTAGATGCTGGCCCGCATGCCGCCTACCGTTCTGTGTCCCTTCAGGTTCTCAAGACCGGCTGCCTTGGCTTCCTTTACGAACAGCGCATCCAGCTCCTCATCTCCGGTCACAAAGGGAACGTTCATCAGAGAGCGGTCCTTCTTCTCCACCGTGCCCTTAAAGAGCTTGCTCTGATCTAAGAAGTCGTAGAGGAGCTTCGCCTTCTTCTCGTTCTGCTCCTTCATAGCCGTCAGGCCGCCCTTTGCTTTCAGCCACTTGAACACCTTGCCGCAGATATAGATGCCGTAGCAGGGCGGTGTATTGTAGAGGGATCCTGCATCCGCATGGGTCTTATATCTCAGCATGGTGGGCGTACCGGGCAGCACATCCTCCGTGATCAGATCCTCCCGGATGATCACGATCACCACGCCTGCAGGTCCTACGTTCTTCTGGACGCCGCCATAGACCACACCGTACTTGCTCACATCGATCGGCTCCGATAGGAAACAGGAAGAAACATCCGCCACCAAGGTCTTTCCCTTCGTATTGGGCAGCTCATGGTAGACTGTGCCGTAGATCGTATTGTTCTGGCAGATGTACACATAGTCTGCGTCCTCATCGATCGGCAGATCCGAGCAGTCCGGTATGTAGCTGAAGGTCTTATCCGCACTGGACGCGACGGCATTGGCCTTCCCGTAGAGCTTCGCCTCCTGCCAGGCCTTCTTCGCCCACTGGCCGGTGATGATATAATCTCCCACCTTGTTCTTGAACAGGTTCATGGGGATCATGGCGAACTGCTGGGAAGCGCCGCCCTGTAAAAACAGCACCTTATAGTTATCCGGGATCTCCATCAGCTCCCGCAGATCCTTCTCCGCCTCATCGATGATCGACTGGAAAGCCTTTGAGCGGTGGCTCATCTCCATCACGGACATCCCTGTCCCCTGATAGTCCAGCATCTCTGCCGCAGCTTCCTTCAGCACATCTTCCGGCAGCACAGCCGGGCCTGCCGAGAAATTATACACTCTGCTCATTTTGCTTCCTCCTAAATGATCTTAATGGTCTTTGTTTGATCGTAAGCTTTATTGTATTAACTTGTTAACGTTTTGTCAAGTATATTTATCGCTTCTTCGCTATGTATCGCGCTTGCGCTCCCCTACTGTATCTTCAGATCCGTATCATCAAAAGCATCTTCGATCGGCGCCCCCGCCGGCACCATGGGGAACACCTTATCATCGCAATTGATCTGGCATTCGATCACGCAGGGGATGTTCAGCGCCATGGCTTCCTGGAGGGCCGGCATGAACTCTTCCTTCTTGGTCACCCGGTACGCCTTTGCCCCCATGGCCTCGGAGAGCTTCACAAAATCCACCGCGTCGTTGAGCACGGTCTGGGAATAGCGCTTGCCGTAGAACAGTGTCTGCCACTGGCGCACCATGCCCAGCACATGGTTGTTGATGACCACCTGGATGACCGGGATATTGTAGCGGACCGCTGTGGCGATCTCATTCATGTTCATGCGGAAACAGCCGTCCCCGGCGATATTGATCACCGTCTTTTCCTTGCAGCCCATCTTTGCTCCGATGGCCGCCCCAAGGCCATAGCCCATGGTGCCCAGACCTCCGGAAGTCAGCAGGGTCCTGGGTTCCCTGTAAGCATAGTACTGCGCCGCCCACATCTGGTGCTGGCCGACCTCTGTGACGATGACCGTATCCTTATCCTTGGTGGCTTCGTAGACCTGTTCGATCACATAGGGCCCGGTCAATACGCTCTTGTCATAGCGCAGCGGATACATATCCTTCATCCGCTCGATATGGGCCACCCACTCGTCGTGGCGGATCGGGTCCAGACGGGCGTTCAGCTTCCGCAAGATCACCTTCACGTCTCCGATCACATAGGCGTCCACCTTGATGTTCTTATTGATCTCCGCCGGGTCCACATCTAACTGGAGGATCTTGGCATTTCTTGCAAATTTCGAGGCATTTCCTGTGACCCGGTCACTGAAACGGGCCCCTACCACGATCAAGAGGTCACATTCGGTGATCCCGAAATTCGAGGTCTTGGTGCCGTGCATGCCCACCATGCCGGTGTAGAGCTCATCCGTGCCGTCAAAGGCGCCTTTGCCCATCAGGCTGTCTGCCACAGGTGCCTGGATCTTTTTCGCAAAGGCCCTCAGCTCATCGGCCGCATTGGCGATGACCGCGCCGCCGCCCACGAAGATAAAGGGCTGTTTGGCTTTGTGGATCATCTCCACCGCCCGGTCCATGGCCTCCTCGGTGATCTTATCCGTCAGGCGGTCGACCTGGGCCAAAGCCTCATGGGTATACTCCCATTCAGCCGCCGTCACATCCTTGGTGATATCCACCAGCACCGGGCCCGGACGCCCGGTCTGGGCGATCGCAAAGGCCCGGCGGATGACCTGGGCCAGGCGGCTCACATCCTTTACGATAAAATTATATTTGGTGATCGGCATGGTGATGCCGGCGATATCCACCTCCTGGAAGCTGTCTTTTCCCAGCAGGCTGGTCCCTACATTACAGGTGATGGCCACTACCGGGACAGAATCCATGTAGGCCGTCGCGATACCCGTCACCAGATTGGTGGCGCCAGGGCCGGATGTGGCCAGGCAGACGCCCACCTTGCCGGTAGCCCTGGCATAGCCGTCCGCCGCATGGGACGCGCCCTGCTCGTGGGAGGTCAGGATATGGCAGATCTCATCCTGGTGCTTATATAAGGCATCGTAAATGTTCAAGATCGCTCCGCCCGGATAACCGAAAACGGTATCCACACCTTGTTCCTTTAAGCATTCGATCACGATCTCTGCTCCTGTCAACTTGCTCATATGATCAACAACTCCTTTTTCTGTACGTTCGTTCGTCTATGTCTGCCGCTCTCCGCTCAGTCTTTCCCCGGCACCTTGAGGACCGCCCCCTTGTCCGCAGAGGTCACTAAGGACGCATACCGAGCCAGATAGCCGGTGGTCACCTTCGGTCCTCTTGGCTGCCATCTCGCCCGGCGCTCTGCCAGGACCTCATCAGAGACCTTTAGATCCAGCTTATGGGCATCGATATCGATCGAGATGATATCGCCCTCCTCCACAAACGCGATCGGTCCCCCCACGGCCGCCTCCGGGGAGCAATGCCCGATCGAAGCGCCTCTGGAGGCTCCGGAGAACCGCCCGTCGGTGATCAGGGCCACGCTGGATCCCAGGCCCATGCCGGCGATCGCGGAGGTGGGATTTAACATCTCCCGCATGCCGGGACCGCCCTTGGGCCCCTCGTAGCGGATCACCACCACGTCTCCGGCTACGATCTTCCCGCCCTTGATGGCGTCGATCGCATCCTCCTCGCAGTCGAACACACGGGCCGGACCTTCATGCTTTAGCATCTCCGCCACAACGGCAGATCGCTTCACCACAGCGCTGTCCGGCGCCAGGTTCCCTCTCAAGATCGCGATCCCGCCGGTCTGGCTGTAGGGATCGTCTATCGGGCGGATCACCTTGGGATCCTTGTTCACCGCGTCCGCGATGTTCTCGCCCACGGTCTTTCCGGTCACGGTCATGCAGCTTAAGTCTAAAAGACCCTTCTTGCTGATCTCCTTCATCACGGCGTAGATGCCGCCGGCCTCGTTCAGGTCCTCCATATAGGTAGGTCCAGCCGGCGCTAAATGGCACAGGTTAGGGGTCTTTGCGCTCAGCTCATTGGCGATATCCAGGTTTAAGTCCACCCCTGCCTCATGGGCGATGGCCGGGAGATGGAGCATGCTGTTGGTGGAGCAGCCCAGGGCCATATCCATGGTCAGGGCATTTTTAAATGCCGCCTCGGTCATGATATCTCTGGGGCAGATGTTTCTGCGGTACATCTCCATGACCGCCATGCCGGCGTGCTTGGCCAGCTTGATCCGCTCGGAATAGACCGCCGGGATCGTGCCGTTGCCCCTTAACCCCATGCCTAAGACCTCTGTCAGGCAGTTCATGCTGTTTGCCGTGTACATGCCAGAACAGGAACCGCAGGTGGGACATGCGTGGTCCTCAAAGTCCTTCACGTCCTCCTCGGTCATGGTCCCTGCCGCGTAGGATCCCACCGCCTCGAACATGCTGGATAAGCTGGTCTTATGCCCCTTCACATGGCCGGCCAGCATAGGGCCGCCGCTGACGAACACCGTGGGGATGTTCACCCTGGCCGCTGCCATCAGAAGGCCCGGGACATTCTTATCACAGTTGGGGACCATGACCAGCGCGTCGAACTGATGGGCCAGAGCCATACATTCCGTAGAATCCGCGATCAGATCCCGGGTGACCAGGGAATACTTCATGCCGATATGTCCCATGGCGATCCCGTCACATACCGCGATCGCCGGGAACACCACCGGCGTGCCGCCTGCCATGGCCACGCCCAGCTTCACGGCCTCCACGATCTTGTCCAGGTTCATATGGCCCGGCACAATCTCATTATAGGAGCTGACGATGCCCACCATGGGCTTCTTTCTCTCCTCCTCGGTCATCCCTAACGCGTTGAACAACGAACGATGAGGGGCTTGCTGCATCCCGCATCTCACATTATCACTTCTCATGGTCTTTCCTCCTCAAATATAGCTGTATCTCTGCTCTGGAGCAAACGAGCTATCAGGCCCGGATCTTTCCTGCGATCAGGTCGCCCATCTCCTTACATCCCACCTTCTTGCATCCCTCACTGTAGATATCCGCAGTCCGGAAGCCCTCTGCCAGGACCTCCTGCACCGCTCTTTCCACCGCGTCCGCCTCCTTATCCAGATCAAAGGAGAAACGGAGCATCATGGCGGCGGACAGGATCGTGGCGATCGGATTCGCGATATCTTTTCCGGCGATATCCGGCGCGGAGCCGTGGCTCGGCTCGTAGAGGCCGAACTTCCCTTCGTTCAGGCTGGCCGAAGGCAGCATCCCGATGGAGCCGGTGATCATGCTGGCCTCATCAGACAAAATATCGCCGAACATATTCTCCGTCAAGATCACATCGAACTGCCCCGGATCCATCACCAGCTGCATCGCAAAGATGATCGCCTATGGCGACCCTAACCTGCAGGATGTAGTCCAGCACATTGGCCTTATCCACGCTGATCACGCTCTTTCGCCTCTTCATGGCGATCTCAAATGCTTTGACGGCGATCCGGCGGATCTCCTTCTCATTGTATGTAAGGGTGTCCACTGCCGTCGTCACCCCGTCGATCTCTTTTGTATATCGTTCTCCAAAATACAGGCCGCCGGTCAGCTCCCGCATGATCACCATATCAAAGCCATCGCCGATGATCTCCTTCTTTAAGGGACAGGCCGCCGCCAGCTCTCCATAAAGGTACGCCGGACGGATATTGGCGAACAGGCCGAGCCCCTTGCGGATCGCCAGCAGGCCTGCCTCAGGGCGCAGGTTAGGCGCCACATCATACCATCTGGAATTTCCCACATCGCCGCCTACGGCGCCCAGCAGGACAGAGTCACTGTTCCTTGCCGTTTCCAGAGCCTCCTCGGTCAACGGCACTCCATGGGCGTCGATCGAGCAGCCTCCCATCAAAACTTTCGTATAACGGAAACTATGGCCAAAGACCTCACCGGTCCGGTCCAATACCTTGCATGCTTCCCTGACGATCTCTGGTCCGATCCCATCGCCTGGTATGGTCGTTATCGTATGCTCCATCTTTTTCTCTCTCCCTTGCTTTAAGTCTCCCCGGACCCAGGCCTCATGAGCCGGTCCCCGCGGCCAGAAGCCGCATTTGCCCGAAGGTTGACGGAATAGTTACTATGATAGCTCATGTAAGACCGGATTGCAACAAATGAAGCCCGTTTTTTTTCCGGAGAATATACGAGATTGGAATTATGTCTATAACCTCAAGTTATGCTATGATGGCAAGATCTGGATCATCCATGAACACAGGTTTTCAAAACAGGGAGGATGGCACAAAAAAAGGCGAAAGTATGATCCCTTTCGCCTAAAACCACCGCAAGACCATATCCCACAAAACGACCGGTCTCCCGATCGGATACGGTCCTCTTCCCTATCCAAACCGTACGATCTCCTTCTTCAGCCGCTTCATGATCTTCTTCTCCAGCCGCGATATATAGGACTGGGAGATCCCCAGAAGATCGGCCACCTCCTTCTGTGTCATCTCCTCCCCATCCTCATTGGTCAGCCCATACCGCAGCTCCACGATCTTCCGCTCTCTGGGGTCCAGGCGGCTGATCGCTGCGTTCAAAAGGCCCTTTTCCGTCTCCATCTCCAGATCCTTGTAGATCACATCCTCATCTGTCCCCAGGATATCGGAGAGCAGCAGCTCATTGCCGTCCCAATCTACGTTCAGCGGCTCGTCGATGGAGACCTCCAGCTTGGTCTTGCTGTTCCGCCTTAAGTACATCAAGATCTCATTTTCGATGCACCGGGAGGCGTAGGTCGCCAGCTTGATGTTCTTTTCCGGGTCGAAGGTATTGATCGCCTTGATCAGGCCGATGGTGCCGATGGAGATCAGATCCTCCACCCCCACCGCCGTATTGTCAAATTTTTTCGCGATGTAGACCACCAGACGCAGGTTATGCTCGATCAGCCGGGAACGGGCCTCCTTCTCCTCGGGACCCTTCAGCTTCCCGATCAGCTCCTGCTCGGCTTCCCCGTCTAGGGGCGCCGGCAGGATATCTGCTCCGCCTATGTAATGGATCTCGCCCTCCCGCTGCAGGAACATGGTGCGGAAGTTCGGTCTTGTCTTGAATTGGAAACGACTGGGTACAGAAACTTTTAATATCATAGGATCCCTCCTTCTACTTTCCCAAAATGGACTATAGGGCATCCACATCCCACTTCCTTTGGCATAGCAGCTCATGGCTATCCATGCAGCAGGACCCTACAGCCATTCTTCATCTTCAGCTTTCCCGGGCTTGCCGCCACCAGCGGATGCTCATAGACCAAAAGATGCCCTTCCTGAAAGGCCTCCATCCGGTCTAAGGTGACCGCTTTTAAGACCATCCCCCCTCCGTCGATCGTGCGGTAGGGGATCATGCTGATCTTATCCACCTTAGGGCACACCGCCTCTAAAAGCGCCCGGTCCGCCACATGCACCGGCCTTCCGGAGACAGGATCCTTTAAACGGTTTCCCGTATCCAGAAAGCCTTCTGCCTGGACGCGTCTATCCTTGCAGATCAGGGTCACCTGGTAGTGGCAGGACCGCTCGGAGGCCGCCACATGGACCAGCCCCCACAATGCTTTCGCCAGAAAACAGCCGCCCGCCAAAAAGAAGAGCCCGGGGATCAGTCCAAGGGCGCTCATCTTAAGCTCTCCTCCTGTACAGGCCGCCCAGGCTGTCCGCCCCCATCCTAGGATCCCCTCTGTCAGTGCG
>CAJUSS010000047.1:12696-23515 GCA_910588895.1 uncultured Lachnospiraceae bacterium | reverse complement strand
CGGATGTGAAGTGGACATGGAAAGGTTGGAATATTCGCACTTGAAAAAGCGGGAATGAGGGCATAGAAAATAGTGGTTTTTTAGATAGGGAGGGGAGTTGAATAAGAAAAATGAAGCATTATGCTTAGAAAGCTGAAGAAAATCAGGGAAAAATTGGTGAAAATTGCGGTCGAGGCCCGTGAGGGCCTTGTGGATTGAAATTCGCCTGTCTGTTGATACCGTACTCGCTGCGTGTTGTCGAGGCCCGTGAGGGCCTTGTGGATTGAAATATCAGATGATGAACTTTTGGAAAAGGCGTTGCTTGTCGAGGCCCGTGAGGGCCTTGTGGATTGAAATACATGATATAATTTTAAAAATTCGACACATCGCAGTCGAGGCCCGTGAGGGCCTTGTGGATTGAAATGAGTTGGTTAGTCCAGAAACCCAGGTTGTTGTGAAGTCGAGGCCCGTGAGGGCCTTGTGGATTGAAATTAGACGATTATGGGATTAACATAACCCATTCCCAGTCGAGGCCCGTGAGGGCCTTGTGGATTGAAATAATAGATTATGAGCGAGGCGTACAACCATTGCAGTCGAGGCCCGTGAGGGCCTTGTGGATTGAAATACCACACATACTTTAAATACGACTTGATGTTAAAGTCGAGGCCCGTGAGGGCCTTGTGGATTGAAATATGGGAAAATATTCTAATATCGAATGGAAAAACCGTCGAGGCCCGTGAGGGCCTTGTGGATTGAAATACTGACAGAGATTGCAAAGACTGATTGCAATCTCGTCGAGGCCCGTGAGGGCCTTGTGGATTGAAATGCCACCAAAAGATAACTATTATCTATTTCCTCTAAGTCGAGGCCCGTGAGGGCCTTGTGGATTGAAATCCATCGTGCCCCGATTTGGAAAGGATGTTAAGTGTCGAGGCCCGTGAGGGCCTTGTGGATTGAAATAACGGTTGATACACTGATATTCATTTCCTCGGCGGTCGAGGCCCGTGAGGGCCTTGTGGATTGAAATACCCACCGTTGCAGATGTTTTAATCTGTGTCCAGGTCGAGGCCCGTGAGGGCCTTGTGGATTGAAATATCTCATCTACCTTATCTGATGCGGAGGATTGCTGTCGAGGCCCGTGAGGGCCTTGTGGATTGAAATTCTTCAAGGTAGACCATTTGTGCCCCGTCATCTGTCGAGGCCCGTGAGGGCCTTGTGGATTGAAATTTCGATATCAAGGGGTACTCGGTAGGCCGGGTGAGTCGAGGCCCGTGAGGGCCTTGTGGATTGAAATAGCTCATGGACCTCCGGGGCCACAAACGGGGCTTGTCGAGGCCCGTGAGGGCCTTGTGGATTGAAATGACTCATCCGTTCCATCCTCATTGATGGCAGCAGGTCGAGGCCCGTGAGGGCCTTGTGGATTGAAATTAAGTTCATACCGTGTCAATCCGGTTAATTTCGTCGAGGCCCGTGAGGGCCTTGTGGATTGAAATATCCAATCGCAATGTCCTTATATGTATCTGCGAGTCGAGGCCCGTGAGGGCCTTGTGGATTGAAATGGCAGAAAGAGCTTGGTGTACCTTCTGGAGGGATGTCGAGGCCCGTGAGGGCCTTGTGGATTGAAATGCCGTAATCATCATATTCAAGATGGTTTGCAGCAAGTCGAGGCCCGTGAGGGCCTTGTGGATTGAAATATCCACGCCCTTCATAATTTCCACCAGCTTATAGGTCGAGGCCCGTGAGGGCCTTGTGGATTGAAATATCCCGTACGAAGCCTATGGGGAACACAAAGTGTGTCGAGGCCCGTGAGGGCCTTGTGGATTGAAATTGCACATCGGTACCACTATTGTGTTCCGCGCTCGGTCGAGGCCCGTGAGGGCCTTGTGGATTGAAATTAATGAGCATTACCACATATATGACTTAGAGATCGTCGAGGCCCGTGAGGGCCTTGTGGATTGAAATAAGCATCTGGGTTCCTTGGATCCACCCAGGGGTGTCGAGGCCCGTGAGGGCCTTGTGGATTGAAATAAGGTACCCTACATAAAGGATACTGGGGAAGTGGGTCGAGGCCCGTGAGGGCCTTGTGGATTGAAATGTAATGGATATCATCTATATCAACGATAATACAAGTCGAGGCCCGTGAGGGCCTTGTGGATTGAAATATGAGCCGCGCAAAGGTCTTTCCGTCAAGCTGTAGGTCGAGGCCCGTGAGGGCCTTGTGGATTGAAATAAGCCTCCTAGATGCGATATCGTCATAACTGACGCGTCGAGGCCCGCGAGGGCCTTGTGGATTGAAATTACCTTCCTACCAACTCCCGGTACTTTCGGCGTGTCGAGGCCCGCGAGGGCCTTGTGGATTGAAATGCAGCAGAAGTCGAAGGGGTTGCAGAGGATTGTTGTCGAGGCCCGTGAGGGCCTTGTGGATTGAAATAACAATATGGACCACCTAAAAGCAGCCCAAAAGGATGCGCAGATCATCCACAATGAATATATCCGTTACGCAGCTCCGATCTACCTTGTCAGACTTTGAATAGGCTTTAACGGAGACCCGATGGGGGCAGAGGACTATGGGAAGGCCGTGTCTGGGAAAACGGTGTCCGAACGTCGCTTAGAGATGCCAAAAAGCCTATCCCCCAGGGCTTAAAAAGACGGCAAGATCGCCTTTCTGGCATAAGAGAGCAGGCTATCAGGAACTGCTCTTAGAAGAGACGGTGCGGGATGTAGAGCAGACCGCAAAGGTTTTTTGCCATGACATGGATAAAAAAGCCGCCGAGCCCATGGGACTGGCGGCTTTCCTTGACCGCGCTCGCTATCACTGTGCGGGAGCAAGGGTACTGTTTTTAATGAGGTTCATGATCATCTGTGCGGCCTGTGCCCGGGTGATCTGTCCTTGAAGGTCCGGATGTCCGCTTTCGAAGCCATTGAAAATGCCGTTTTTCGCGGCCCAGTCCATGGCTCCTTGGGTATCGTTTGCCCGAGCGGCATCCACAAGACCAGATGATGGATCGGCGGCTGCAGGCGGGACCAGATATGTCCAGAGCGTCATGATCAGCTCCGCACAAGCTACATTGCTATCCGGATCGGTGCCGGTGCGGATACCATGTGCGGCCGCCCATTCCATACTTTTTGAATACCATGTTATGCCGCCGTCGGTCTCTGCGCCGTCGAGACCAGCTAAAAACGTCAGCAGCACAGCGTGGGTCATGGGTGCGTCGGGGGCAAAGGCCGTTGCCGCTGCGTTATAGAATGAGCCTCTGGCAGAAACAAAAGCCACTGCATCTTCAAACCAAGTCCCGGCGGGGACATCTGCGAAACTTTTGCTGTTGTCCACGATCTTTACCGTAGCCCCATCCGGCAGAAGGGCTACAATACTGTCTTCGGTCGGAACAGAGGCACCGATCACTTCTGTGGAGCCATCCTCATGAACGATAACAGCTACCGTGCCTGCGGTAGGCGAGACCGTGGGGATCGCTACCTTGATCGGCTGGCTGCCGGTATGGACCGTGATCGACGGGGCCATTGCGATGTCCTGGACAGCCTGGACAGCTTTGATCGGGATAGAAGCTGCTCCTCCCTGCTGCTGCGCCGTGCTGACCGCCAATGCGGACAAAGTGACTCCGATCTCCGTCTTTCCGGCCGTATCTGTAGTGATCGTGGCGACAGTCCCGTCATCCTGTGTCATCGTGATGCTGCTGGAACTGCCTGCATTCCGCCTGATCGTGGTGGAGATCGTCTTTTTGGAACTGCCGGAGCCGCTAGAACCACCAGAGCCGCCGGAACTGCCGGACCCGCCGGAACCACCAGAGCCGCCGGAACTGCCGGACCCGCCGGAACTGCCGGACCCGCCGGAACTACCAGAGCCGCCGGAACTACCGGACCCGCCGGAACTGCCGGACCCGCCGGAACTACCAGAGCCGCCGGAACTGCCGGACCCGCCGGAGTTGTTGTTTGAACCGTCAGAAGGACCGGTTGGAGGGATATCATCGTCCTGATCTCCACCGTCATCGGGAACGGTCGGATCCTTCCCGTCCTCGTTCTCATCGGGCAGGATATCGCCTGGGTCATTGGGATC
Organism: uncultured Lachnospiraceae bacterium; assembly: GCA_910588895.1. Lineage (GTDB taxonomy): Bacteria > Bacillota > Clostridia > Lachnospirales > Lachnospiraceae > Caccovicinus. The sequence goes on along the minus strand of CAJUSS010000047.1, from coordinate 19,464 downwards.
TGGGGCGAATGGGTCGTCAAATGCAGCATCAAAGATCACTGTTGTGTTTCTTAAAGAAGCTTCTAGATACGGATCCATCATGCGTTCCCATTCGGCTTTGCTGCCGCCAAAATATATATACGTTAGAGCATCACATTTAAAGAATGGAGACGCATCCACACTTGTACCCGTTTCATCTCCTATCTCGGTCACGCTTGCCGGGATATACAGCTTGGGAAGTGAGATGCAGGACTGGAACATGCCTGCACTGATGCGGTCTGCCGTTTGGGGCAGCGTGACACTTGTCAAGTTCCAGCACTGCATGAACAGATCATCTCCCAGCGTTACTGTCCCGTTGCCGGGCATAAACCGCACGCGGGTCATTTTTTTGCAGCTCGCGAACGCTGCCGCGCCTACGGATGTGACGCTTGTCGGAAGATCGATATAAGCCAGACTCGTACAGCCTCGGAAGGCGCTGTCTCCGATCGTACTCACTCCCTTAGAGATCGTCACAGAAGTGAGATTTGCGCAAGCGCGGAAAGCTTGGTCATCGATCGCCTTAACTGTGCCTGGGATCGTTACGGAGATCAATGCAGACCCATTAAAGGCATTCTGGCCGATCTTGGTTATTCCGTCAGGGATATATACACTGAGGGCGTTGCTCTGATAAAAAGCATAGTCTCCTATACTTGTCACGCCCTTCTTAATGACGATGCTGCTGACATTGTCTCTGTTCCATGGCGGAAGATCGCCCGAAGAAAGATCTGGCATAGCGCCTTTTCCATAGATCGTAAGTGTCCCTGCTCCTGTCAGTGACCAGCGCAAGCTCCCGATCGTCCCTTCTTCAGTCACTTCGTCTGCGCCAGGATCATCGGAGGGGATATAGCCTTTTGGATAACGTGTGATCATATGGTCTGCGGCTAAAACTTCCGCTTCAGTCATCACACGTCCCCAGTGGACCGATTTATTGTAGTTTGCCTCTGCGATGATCACGCCTCCTGCGCTCTTTTGCAGTACGATCACGCTGTGGCTGTTGCCGTTCACCCGCAGGATATCACCGACTTTCACATCTTCAAAAGTAAAGCCCCCCTTTGCGATCGCCCTTGCGGGTAAACTGCCAAAGGCCGCGTCGCTGAGGGTGAAGGCGAAGGCGGTACAGCCTACGCCGCGGTTTGCTCCATAGATAGGCCCGCCTTTCCAGGTATATGAATCGCCAAAGGGGCCATTGGTCCCGTAGGGCGTGAAGTTCGTCCATGTCATCCCTTCGGGATATTCTTCTTTAAAGGCGATCATGGCCTCATAGGCCTCCTGATAGGTGGGGACTGCGCCTTCTGCCAGCATGGCGATCTGGCTGTCCAGATCAAAGCCGCATACCGTACATAGGTTGTTTTCATCATAGCTGTGCTCTGCGTGGCCATCCTTTTTGCTGTTGTCTGTCAAAGGGCAGCCTTCAGCATCACACTCATGCCAGTGATGGCTTTCGTCATAGTCCCAATCAATGGACCAGCTGTGCTCGTGGTCGCCAGGGATAAGATCTGCGGACAGCGTAGCGTCAGGATCTTCGGGAGCCGTGATCGATCCGTCGTCCGGGTCCTCGAGAGGAGCGTTCTCATCTATCTTTGGAGAACTTTCTGCCTCATCGCCCTCGTCCGTGTCCGGAGAGCTTTCCTCGTCGTCATCCTCGTCTGTCTCCGGAGAGCTTTCTACCTCATCGTCCTCGTTTGTCTCTGGAGAGCTTTCCTCGTCGTCTGCGTCTGCCTCTGCCTCCGGAGAGCTTTCCTCCACATCATCGCCGTCCGTCTCTGGAGCGCTTTCCTCGTTGTCGTCCTCGTCTGTTTCCGGAGGACTTTCCTCCATATCGTCCTCGTCCGTGTCCGGAGAGCTTTCCTTGTCGCCGTCCTTGTCTGTGTCCGGAGAACTTTCCTCCATATCGTCCTCGTCCGTGTCCGGAGAGCTTTCCTTGTCGCCGTCCTTGTCTGTGTCCGGAGCGCTTTCCTTCACATCATCCGCTGTCATGGCGGGCAGGTCATCCGGCCCGATCGGTCCAGTGGCCGTTGCTGTTCCTACGGTAGAGAACAAGATAGCGAAAGTCACTGCCAGCGAGACCGGCCATTTTCGTTTCCACTTCCAATACATGCTTAACCTCCTTTTTGTCTGTACTCCCTCGTTCGACCCGATCATAGGACCTGCTGGGTCACACCCCTTGCGAGGGCAGTTATATTATATTACTGCGGCTATTAAAAATCAATGTCTTTCAATGTGTGACCCTCTCGGAGCGAGAGATAGCAACGCCCCTTTGTTCAGCGTACCCTGCCTCTGCCTGCGTGCGGCCCCGTCTTTCAGCATGATCCCTACCCAAAGATCGCTCCGATGAGCCCATAGGAGAGCAGGGACATGATGATCGTGGCGAGCATGATCCCTAAAAGGATCGCCGGGAAGGACTTGCGGATCTTCATATGGAGCAGGGAAGCGACCAGAGAACCGGTCCAGGCTCCGGTGCCGGGGAGCGGGATCCCCACAAAGAGGACAAGTCCCCAGAAGCCATACTTCTCCACCTGTCCTTTATGCTTATCCGCCTTATTCCGCAGCCAAAGGGCAAACTTCTGCAGTACCGGTACCTTTTCCATCCAGTCTAATACCTTCTCGATCAGGAGAAGGATAAAGGGGATGGGGAGCAGGTTCCCCAGGATGCAGAGCGGGATCGCCCGCAGGATCGGCACATCCAAAAAAGCCGGGGAAGCCGCCAAAAGTCCTCCCCTCAGCTCCAGTATCGGGATCATGGAGATCAAAAAGATGATCCCCTCCCCGGAGATCCTTGCGCCAAGAGCCATCGTCAGCCATTCGATCAGTCTATCGGTCATATCCAATCCTCGTTTCTTTCTTTATTCGTTGCTCGTTTTGCATCTGCTGGATCATTTCCCAACTTTCTTTACAGCTTGGGACAAACTTGTTCTATTATAATAGATGCCGGTATAAAATTCAATCGATAAAGTATTTTTCCTCCCTCCGCTGCTTCAACTTGGATGTCCATAGAAATCCAACTTTCCCTGTTGTCTCTTTTCCGGATCTGTGCTAAACTATTGGATAAAAATAGAAAAGCAGGAGGAAAAACCTATGAGCGATAAACATTCGATCGACACGATCTGCATCCAGGGAGGCTGGCAGCCGGAGAACGGAGGGCCCAGACAGCTCCCGATCTACCAGAGCACCACATTCAAGTATGCCACCAGCGAGGCCATGGGAAAGCTTTTTGATCTGGAGGCGGAGGGGTATTTTTACACCCGTCTGCAGAATCCCACCAATGACGCGGTAGCTGATAAGATCTGCCAGCTGGAAGGCGGGGCTGCGGCGATGCTGACTTCCTCCGGGCAGGCGGCCACCTTTTTTTCGATCGTCAATATCTGTTCCGCAGGGGATCATGTGGTCAGCTCCGCCACGATCTACGGCGGCTCTTCTAATCTGCTGACCGTTACCTTAAAGCGATTCGGGATCGAGACTACCCTGGTGGATCCGGACCTTCCGGAGGAAGAGCTGGCGAAGGCTTTCCGGCCTGAAACAAAGTGTGTATTTGCAGAGACGATCGCAAACCCTGCGCTGGTCGTGCTGGATATCGAAAAGTTCGCCCGGCTGGCTCACAGCCACGGCGTCCCGCTGATCATTGACAATACCTTTGCCACACCGGTGAACTGTCATCCGATCCAGTGGGGGGCGGATATCGTGACCCACAGCACCACCAAATATATGGATGGGCACGGCATGACCGTGGGCGGCTGCATCGTGGATAGCGGAAATTTTGACTGGGAGGCCCATAAAGAGAAGTATCCCGGCCTGACCACGCCGGATGATTCCTACCATGGGATCGTGTATACAGAGCGGTTTGGCAAAGGCGCCTTCATCACCAAGGCCACCGCCCAGCTGATGCGGGACTTAGGGGCGATCCAGTCGCCCCAGAACGCGTTCCTTTTGAACAATGGGCTGGAGAGCCTGCATCTGCGCGTTCCCAGACACTGTGAAAATGCCCTGGCCGTGGCAGAGTTTTTGCAGAGCCGGGAGGATGTGGACTGGGTGCGCTATCCGGGCCTTCCAGGCGATAAATACTATGAGCTGGGCCAGAAATATATGCCAAAAGGCACCTGCGGCGTGATCTCCCTGGGATTAAAGGGAGGGAGAGCGGCAGCGGGCGCATTTATGGACCGGCTGAAGATGATCTCCATCGCTACCCATGTGGCGGATGCAAGGACCTGTGTCCTCCATCCGGCAAGCCATACCCACCGTCAGCTCAGCGACGAACAGCTGATCGAGGCAGGTGTAGATCCCGCGATGATCCGTCTCAGCGTAGGGATCGAGGATAAAGCCGATATCATCGAGGATATCCGGCAGGCGCTGGAGGCGTGAGCTCTGCGGCGGCTGGCCGGCACGGGCAGACGGATGTGTGCTGACAGCAGAGCGGCCTGCCCGCCGAGAGCCGTCGGCTTTGCCGCAGAGAAAAGGGAGGATCGGATCTTATGATGAAAAAAATGAAGGGCCTCTTACGCCTTCTGTTCGGCCGGACCGCTTTTGTGGTATTGTCCCTGATGATCCAGATTGGGTTTTTCTTCTCCTGCATCCACTGGCTCAGCGGGTACATCGTCTATATCTATGGCGTGATGACGGTCCTGACGGTCCTGGTCATGGTCCATATCTTAAATGAAAAAGCGGATCCCAGTTTTAAGATCGCATGGCTGGTCCCGGTGCTGGTGTTCCCAGTGTTCGGGACCCTTCTCTATCTTTTCGTGCAGATGCAGATCGGGACAAAGATCATCGCGGCCAGGCTGCGGATCACGGCAAAGGAGACCGCGCCTTATCTGGAGCAGGAGGAGAGCGCGCAAAAGATCCTGGAGGAGCTGGATCCGGGGATGGCAGGCTTGTCCCATTACCTGAAGGATACCGGAGGCTTTCCGGTCTATGCAGGAGGCAGCGCCCGGTTCTTTCCTCTGGGAGACGACATGTACCCGGTGATGAAGGAGGAGCTCTTAAAAGCAGAGTCCTTTATCTTTATGGAATACTTTATCGTGGAACGGGGGGAGATGTGGAACAAGATCTTGGAGATACTGGAGAAAAAAGCGGCGGAAGGCGTGGAGGTCCGGGTGATGTACGACGGGATGTGCAGCATCATGCTCCTTCCCTACAGCTATCCGAAACAGCTGGAGAAAAAGGGGATCCGCTGCAAGATGTTCTCCCCGATCAAGCCCACCTTATCCACCCATCAGAATAACCGGGACCACCGGAAGATCTGTGTGATCGACGGCCGTACGGCATTTACGGGCGGTGTGAACTTGGCGGATGAATACATCAACCAGAAGGAACGGTTCGGTCACTGGAAGGATACAGCCATATGTATCAAAGGCCCGGCCGTGCAGAGCTTCACCATGATGTTCCTTCAGATGTGGGACGTCACGGAGCGGACCCTGACGGACGTCAGTCAGTATGTGTATAAGGCAGAGGATCCCTCTGAACGGAAGCCTTCGGCGGCGGACACCGTTCCGGCGGCCGGTCCTGCCCATGCGGCGCCGGACGCAGCTTTAGCTGTCCCTGCACCTGCCGGAAGCGGGCTGCAGGCGATCGGAGACGGCTTTATGCAGCCCTACGGCGACAGTCCCTTAGACCAGGAAAATGTAGGCGAGCTGGTCTATATCGATATCATAAACAAGGCAGAGCGGTATGTCCACATCATGACCCCTTATCTGATCCTGGACAGTGAGATGGTGATGGCTCTGACCTTTGCCGCTAAGCGGGGCGTTGAGGTGATCATCATCATGCCCCACATCCCGGATAAAAAGTATGCCTATCTGCTGGCGCGTTCCTATTATCAGGAGCTGATCGAGGCCGGCGTGAAGATCTATGAATATACGCCGGGTTTTGTACACGCCAAGATCTTTGTCAGTGATGATGAGAAAGCGGTGGTGGGGACGATCAATCTGGATTTCAGGAGCCTGTACCTGCATTTTGAATGTGGGATCCTGCTCTATAAGGCACCGGTGGTCTTGGAGATCGAGAAAGATCTTGAGGAAACTTTGGAAAAATGCTGTCAGATAACCCAGGAGGATTGTAAACGGTATCCGTTCTTCAAGTCCTTTGCCGGTCAGTTGATGCGTTTCATCGCACCGCTCATGTAAGGGTATGGAGACCGGTAAGGCGCACAAGGGAAAGAGCAGACTGGCGCAGACAGCACAAGATCTGGACAGGAGGTTTTAGAGATGGAAAAAAGTATGACAGAAGGAGCATTGGTATTGGAGGGAGGATCCTTACGCGGGCTGTTCACAGCCGGTGTCTTAGACGTTTTTATGGAAAAAGGGATCCATTTTACTTATGTGAACGGAGTGTCGGCAGGCGCATTGAACGCATTGAACTACATCAGCGATCAGCCTGGCAGGACCCTGAAAGTCGATCTTGGATACCTTCACGATAAGCGGTTCATGAGTTTTGAAAATCTGATCAAAAGACGGGAGATCTTCAGCTTTGGATTTCTTTTTGGGGAGCTGAGCGACACGCTGGTCCCCTTTGACTATCAGACATTTGCAGACACAGAGCAGGAATTTGAGGCAGTGGCGACCCGGTGCAAGACAGGGAAGACCGAATATTTTTCCAATAAGGACTGCGGGGAGATCTTTTCTGCCGTCCAGGCCTCCGGGAGCATCCCGATCCTCTCCCATATGATCGATGTGGAGGGAAAAAAGTATCTGGACGGTGGGATATCCATGCCGATCGCCTATCAGCGGGCCATGGATAAAGGCAATGAAAAGGTAGTGT
>CAJUSS010000047.1:0-12686 GCA_910588895.1 uncultured Lachnospiraceae bacterium | reverse complement strand
GCCACAAGGGCTACCGCAAGAAACCTACAGGGCGCTGGATGAGCCGGGCCTACCGCCGGTATTTTGAACCGCTCCCTAAGCTTTTAGAGGCGCTGGAGGAGATACCGGACCGCTATAATCGGATGCAGGAGGAGATCGATGCCCTGGAGGCAGAGGGAAAGCTCTTTGTCATCCGTCCCGACCAGCCGGTGACGGTATCCCGTTTTGAACGGGATAAGATGAAGCTGCAGGAGCTGTACGGCGACGGACGCCGGGTGGCGGAGGAGAGGATGGAAGCTATGTGCAGCTATTTAAATGTCCCGGTCCCGGAAGTGGACTTGGAGGTGGTCCAGAAGGAGAACGCTCTTTTGGCAGAGGAGTAGGCTGCAAGGAAGATCCGACCAGAAGGGACAGCGGTGGAGAACAGAGGATAAACTGGCTGATCCACGTAATTTTCATAATTTAAGGAAAAATAGACACAAAATAAACACAAACCGATGCTAAAGTAGAGAAGGATATGAGATCGAAAGTTTGGAACGGGACCGATCGTAAGGGATCGGATCCCCATAGAGAGGAGCAGCAGGATGCACACCAAACAGACCATTTCTTCGATACTGATCGTGACAACGATGGCATCGGTCTTTCCTTTGCCGGCGATGGCTTCTGCCACCTATGACCTGCGGAAAAGGGTGATCGAGCTGACGGGGATCATAGATCCTTCTGACGGGAGCCGGTATGTGAGCCGGGCGGAATTTGCCGCTATGCTGGTGCGGGCATCAGAGTACCGCAGCGTGGTCAGCGAGAGCGCCAGCGTCTCTGTTTTTGCCGATGTGCCGGTGGAAAGCGCATATGCGCCCCATATCCGCATCGCGGCCAGGCAGGGATGGATGAAGGGGTATCTGGGCGGTCAGTTCCGTCCGGACGAGTATATCACCCTCCAGGATGCGGCACGGGCCGTGCTGGCCCTTTTAGGCTATACCAATGAAGATCTTACCGGCGACCAGAGCGGGAGCCGTATGGCCAAGTTCAGCTATCTGGAGTTAAATGAACAGCTGGGCGGCCTTCAGGCCGGGGAGATCTTAACCGAGGATAACTGTATCAACCTGTTCTATAATCTGCTGAAGACAGAGCCCAAGGGATCAAAAGAGATCTACGGTGCTATCATGGATCTGACCCTGAGCTCGGACGGGGAGATCAACCCCTTAGAGATGCTGGATACTACCGTGAAGGGTCCGTATGTGGTGACAAAGAGTCGTACCATGTCCTCCCAGCTCCCCTTCAGCATGGATAATGCCAGCTTTTTTATCAATGGAGAGGCCTGCACAAAGGAGCAGATCAAGACTGCCCAGGAGGAGTACGGCTATGTGGTCATGTACTATAACAGTTCTTCCAAGACGGTCTGGGTCTATACGGCAGGCGGGAATGAGACCACCGGGAAGACGGTCCTGCAAGGTGAGATCACCAATATCTATTACAAGTCCTCCGATGTGATGACGCCCACAGAGGTCACCATCACGACCGACGACGGGGAGAGCTATACCTGTAAGCTGACCACCTCCGATCTGCAGTTTGCCTTCTCGATCTACGGAACGGTCCAGGTCGGGGATGATGTGATCTTGATCTGCAGCGGCGTCTCAGAGAACGAGGATGGGGACACCTCCTATCAGGTGACCGATTTTTTGGAGGACTAAGGGAAATGATGTGCGGGAGAAGCAAGATATAGAGGGCAGGAAGGGAACAGTTATGGCAGACCACAACACGCAGGATCTGACAAAGGGAGCAAAGCAGATGGACGCGGCAGAGCGGGAGATATCGCGACAGGCCAAAAAGGCGGGGAAGGAGATCTTGCTACAGGCCGGGAAGGCGGGAAAGGAAATGCTGCCACAGACCGAAAAGGCAGAAAAGCAGATCCCGCCACAGGCAGGGAAAGCGGAAAAGAGACCGGACGCCAGAGCGAGAAAGAGGAAAAAACAAAAGCAGAAAAGATTCCTGGCAGCAGGCCTGGCAGGTATCATGGTCCTGGGCGGGGGCCTCTTTGCTTATGGCAGAGCCAGGAGGGCGAAGGAAGCGGCAGCTCACACTGAGAGCAGCAGGACCGCAGTGGTGGAGAGACGGGATATCGTGTCCGAGCTTTCCTCTTCCGGGACGCTGTCCCCTAAGGATACCTACGAGATCACCTCTCTGGTGGAAGGCGAGGTAGTGGCCGCTGATTTTGAAGAAGGGGATCAGGTAGTGAAGGGGCAGGCCCTCTATCAGATCGATGCCACCTCCATGGAGTCGGAGGTCCTGTCAGCGAACAATTCTCTGGTCAGAGCCCAGGAATCTTATACAGATGCTTTAAAGGACTATGAGGAAGCGCTGGGGGATTACGGCGGCAGCACCTATAAGGCCACCAAGTCCGGTTATATCAAAAAGCTGTATATCGATGTAGGAGACAAGGTGGGCGGAAATTCCCAGATCTGCGATCTCTATGACGATCAGGTCATGGAGATCCGCTTACCCTTTCTTTCCGGGGAGACCGCGATCACACCCCCTGGCTCCGGTGCGATCCTGACCTTGACGGATACAGGGGAACAGCTGCCTGGCGTGGTCACCTTTGTCAGCGCCATGGATGAGGTGCTGGAAGGCGGCACGCTGGTCCGGTATGTGACCATCCAGGTGGCGAACCCAGGCGGCCTTACCACCGATACGGCAGCCACCGCAGTGATCGGAGACTGCCTCTGTACCCAGGAGGGGTATTTTGAGCCAAAGGTGGATACGGTGATGAGCGCGGACCTGGAGTCCAGCGTGGAGGTAGAGGCGCTGTTGGTCAGCGAAGGCTCGTATGTCACAAAGGGGACCCCCCTCTTTTTGATGACGGCCAGGTCGTCGGAGAAGATCATCAGATCCTATCAGGATACGCTGGACCGGGCAGAGGAGAGTGTGGAGTCCGCACAGAATAAGCTGGATCTCACACAGGATTCCTACGAAGACTACACGATCGCCGCCCCGATCTCCGGACAGGTGATCACGAAGAACTCAAAGCTGGGGGATAATATCAGCAGGAGCAATACCGGGAGCACGACCATGGCCGTGATCTACGACCTTTCGGCCCTGACCTTTGAGATGTCCATCGACGAACTGGACATCCAGAACGTGGAGGTGGGGCAGAAGGTGGTAGTGACCGCCGATGCCTTTGAAGGACAGACCTTTAACGGGACGGTGACCAATGTGAGCCTCCAGAGCACGGCCGCCAATGGCGTGACCAATTATCCGGTGACCGTGACCATGGAAGAGGTGGGGAGCCTCCTGCCCGGCATGAACGTGGACGGGGCGATCATCCTGGATGAAGTGGAAGATGCGCTGTCCATCCCGATCGATTCCCTGATGCGGGGCGACCAGGTGTACATAAAGGATGATACGGTGCAGGAGAGAGAGGGGCCGGTCCCTGCCGGTTTCCGCGCGGTGGAAGTGGTGACCGGTCTGATCAGCGACGACTATGTGGAGATCGTCAGCGGTCTGGAGGAAGGACAGGAGATCTATGTGAGCGAGTCCTCTCAGAGCGACAGCTTTAATATGATGATGCCCGGCGGCATGGGCGGCCCCGGCGGCGGGATGCCTGGTGGAGGCGGTCCTGGCGGCGCCCCTGGCGGAGGGAACGGCGGAGGCGGAGGGCGTCCGCGCTGATCTTGCAGAACTGGCCGGACAAAGTCCGGTGCGGCTGCCATGACCGCCAGGCCGGATAAGTGTTTTTAAGGAAGAGAGGGCCTTTCGATGACAGAAATAAAAGCAGAGGACAGGACACCGCTGATCGAACTGGCGGATATCTATAAGATCTATCAGATGGGAGATGAGTCGGTCTATGCCAATAACGGCATCACGCTCACCATCTATAAAGGAGAGTTTGTGGCGATCGTGGGGAGATCAGGCAGCGGGAAATCGACTCTGATGAACATCATCGGAGCCCTGGATGTCCCCACCTTTGGCAGTTACTTTTTGGGCGGAGAAGATGTGAGCGACATGACTGATGATGAGCTGGCGGGGATCCGGAACAAGATGATCGGGTTTATCTTTCAGCAGTATAACCTGCTCCCCAAGCTGAACCTGATGGAAAATGTGGAGCTTCCTCTGCTCTATGCCGGAGTCCCCAGCGGAGAGCGCAGGGAACGGTCTCTGGCCTCCCTGGAGCGGGTAGGATTAAAGGAAAAGTGGAAGAACATGCCCTCCCAGCTTTCCGGCGGTCAGCAGCAGAGAGTGTCCATCGCCAGGGCCTTGGCGGGAGATCCCTCCCTGATCCTGGCGGATGAGCCTACAGGTGCATTGGATTCTAAGACCAGCAGGGAGGTCTTGAACTTCCTGAAGCAGTTAAATGAAGAAGGCAATACCATCGTGATGATCACCCACGACAGCTCCATCGCATTGGAGGCAAAGCGGGTGGTGAAGATCTATGATGGGAAGATCGATTTTGACGGAGATGTGAGTGAATATGCTGCAATCCTTTAAATTGGCGATCAAGAGCATACAGAGCAATAAGATGCGCTCCTTCCTGACCATGCTGGGGATCATCATCGGCGTGGCATCGGTGATCATCCTGGTGAGCCTGGTCAATGGGTATATGTCCACAGTGGTAGAGAATTTTGCCAGCATGGGCGTGAACCAGATGACGGTCCGCCTGACCAATCTCTCTTCCCGCTCGGTGGGCGTGGAGGAGATGTATAGGTTCTACGAGGAGCATACGGACCTTTTTGCCCAGATGACGCCCAACGTATCCTTGAACGCCACGATCAAAAAGGGGAACGATACCCTGTCCTCCACCTCCATAGGAGGCTACAGTGAGGAGTACTTAGATATCAAGGGCTATGAGCTGGAAGCAGGCCGCAATATCCAATATGGGGATATCCTTTCCAGGAACAAGGTATGCGTGATCGGGTGCTACGGAGCCCAGGAGCTGTTCGGCAGCGGGGAAAAAGCGCTGGGAGAGACCATAAAGCTCAATGGCTATGCCTTTAAGATCGTGGGCGTGGTGGAGCAGCAGGACGAGGACGGACCGGAAGAGGGCGGGACAGACGACTTTCTCTGGATCCCCTACAGCGTAGCGGTCAAGATGGCCAGGAGCGCCGATATAAACAGCTATATCTTCGCCACAGCCGATGTGAACGATACAGACGCCTGCAAGACGTTGCTGGAGGAGTTCTTGTACGAGGTCTATAAAGACGAGGATCTTTACCGGGTCATGGCCAACAGCGAGATGCTGGATTCCTTAAACGAGCAGATCGCCATGATGTCCGCCATGCTGGGCGGGATCGCCGGGATCTCCCTGCTGGTGGCAGGCGTGGGCGTTATGAACATCATGCTGGTGTCCGTGACAGAACGGGTCCGGGAGATCGGGATCCGCAAGTCCTTAGGCGCCAGGAGGCGGGCGATCATGCAGCAGTTCGTCATAGAAGCCGCGGTCACCAGTTCCATCGGCGGGATCATCGGGATCCTTCTGGGCGCTGCCGTCACATCAGTCGCCGGCGGCCTGATCGGGATCAAGGCAACGCCTACGCCGGCTGCCGTGCTGATCTCCTTTAGTGTATCGGTGTGCATCGGACTGATCTTCGGCTATATGCCGGCCGACCGGGCGGCGAAGCTGAACCCGATCGACGCGCTGCGCAGTGACTGATCGGATCGACGGCATTTGGCACATTGCGCGCGGGGATAAAGATAGGACTGCTGCGATATGGGGACGATCGCTTAAAGAGAGCATCGTCTGGATCCATATTGCAGCAGTCCTCTTTGTCTGCGCTCGTTCAGGCCACTTCAAGATCCTTTCCTGCCGTTATCCGATCACATAAGGACGTTTGTAAACAGTATAGGAAAGATCAGAAGCCCTGCGCTGTCCGGGACCGGATCGATCACTTGCCGGCCATCTGGCGCTCCTGAGCCTCGATCATCTTTTTGACCATATATCCGCCCACAGAACCATTCTGTGCGGAAGTCAGGTTACCGTTGTAGCCGTTGCTCAAGGGTACGCCGATCTCGCTGGCGACCTCCATCTTCAGACGGTCCATCGCTTCCTTTGCCTCAGGTACGTTTGTAGTGTTTGAAGAATTGCTTGCCATAATGATATGCCTCCTTTTCTTCCTATCCCGCATCGGTCTGGCGTCCCTTCGATCGTGCCGCCTGCGCGTCTTTCGATCGGTCTGGTCCGCAGGAGGGCATCCATCTATATCGAAGTGTTGCTCTACAGTTGCTGCTTTAGATGTCCTCTGCGATGCGGTTTGTTTTTTGCTACACTCCTATTATGTGCGCTGACTCTGGGAATACACTAGAAGGTTTTTCGATTTATGTCATAATCTAGGAAAAAGGGGCGTTTATCACAAACTGGTGGGGTACATGTTCATCGGGAGCGTGATCGGACTGCACTACAGCATGCGGGATATGGTATCTTTTACGACAACGCCTTCCTTCTCCAGCTGCGCGATCTTTTCTGCAAATTGAGGCAGATAACGCTTATGGGCCACCAACAGCTCGTCCAGGACTCGTTTTGCGGTGCTGCCTGCGGGGATCAGGGGGTTTAAGGCAAAGGCCTGGAGCGCCATCCCATAGTTTCCGGTCACGGCAGCTTCGCATACGCACAGCTCCATATTTTTCATCAGCTGCAGCCAGCCCCGCTCTGCCGGCGGGAGAGGGCCGAAGGCGATGGGCAGCGCGCCATTCGAATTGATGATGGCGGAGATCTCCACCACGCAGTCGGCGGGCAGGTCTGGCAGCGCGCCGTTGTTCTTGGTGCATACCACGCCGGGGATGTTCTTATTCCCATAGATGGCGGCGATGGTCTCGCAGGCTACATCGGAATAATTGGCTCCGCCTCGTTTGGCCAGCTGCTCCGGTTTTTCGTGGAGATCTGGATCCTTGTACAGCTCGAACAGCTCATCCTCGGTCTTCTTTACCTGTTCTGCACGGGTGCCCACAGCCGGATCGTTGTATTCTTCCAGAGCGTGCGCCAGCATCTCCTCCTGCCGGTACACATAGCGGTGGTATCCGCAAGGGATCATGCCGATCTGTTCCAGCTGCTCGCGGAAAAACTTCACATCAAAGATATTGGCCGGCAGGCCGGCGTCGGCAGTGCCGTCATACAGCTTTTCAATGATCTTATGGGTGACATCGTCGCCCTTTAGGTCGTAGACCTTATGCCATTGGAAATGGTTCAGGCCTGCGAACTTAAAGTTCAGCTCATCCATGGTCTTTCCGATCAGCGCCGGTTCCTTTAGCATGACGCCGATGGAGAGATTGCACAGGCCGATGACCTTTTCCCAATGACCGTAACGGAGCACGGCTTCGGTCAGCATGCCGCTGGGATTGGTGAAATTGATCAGCCAGGCATCGGGACAGAGCTCCTTCATGTCCTCCACGATGCTCAAGATCACCGGGATCGTGCGGAAGGCCTTGAAGATCCCGCCTGCGCCATTGGTCTCCTGTCCAAGGATATTGTAAGACAACGGGATCCGTTCGTCCTTGATCCGGGCGTTTAAGAGTCCTACCCGGAACTGTGTGGTGACAAAGTCCGCATCCCGCAGCGCCTCCCGCCGGTCCAGGGTCATATGCACCTTTACATCATAGGGAGAAGCATCCCACATGCGCTGGGCCATCCGGCCTACGATCTCCTGCTTTTCCTGGCCTTCCTCGATATCCACCAGCCAGATCTCCTTTATGGGGATGCCTCGTTTGATAAAGCCTTCCATCAGCTCCGGGGTATAGCTGCTGCCGCCTCCGATCGTCACGATCTTGATGGTTTTTTTTCCCATAGAGTCCTCCTTATCTTGGATCTTATCTATCATATAGTGCTATTATAAGGCAAGATCCAAGATATTTATAGCCCTGTTCTGCAGAAAAATGAACTGTAACACGTTCTTTAGCGCAGTATCCGATATCTACCCTGGGTCTGTGGGTCTGTGCAGATCCCGTCGTCCTCGTAGAGCCGATAAGGAGCGCCTTCATATCCTAAAAGCTCCAGATGCTCTCTATCCAGGGCAGCCACGCTCTCGGCGGCCTTTGCCACCGGGATGCAGCAGCCTTTTCGGATGAAGAGAGGGACTTCGTTCAAGGCGATCTCTACATAATGGTGGCCTTTATCCAGTATCTCTTCCGACAGAGTGCCGTCCGGCAGGAATTTGATGAACTTCATCTCCTCCGGCAGATAGACATAGCGGCCGCAGGCGTTCTGGGTGTAGATCGGGGCGATCATGCTCTCATTGCCCAGCATCAGCTGATCTTCTACCTGGAGGGCCATCTTGTCGTCTGGGTAGACAAAGGCCAGAGGCTTGAAGTACAGATCGTTGTCCAGAGCAGCCTTCATGTACTCGCTGTACAGATAGGGGATCAGCCGGTAGCGGACGCTAAGGACATGGCGGAAATCCTCCAGCTTTTCAAACTGATAACATTCCTGCTCTCTGGTGCCGAAGGCGGAGTGATTGCGCATCAGCGGCGTGAAGACCCCGAGAGCCAGCCAGCGCAGCAAAAGATCTCGGGTAGTATCCGCCCCGAATCCGCCTAAGTCGGCTCCGGTGTAGAGGAAGCCGCACATATTTAAGGAAGGCAGCATCTTGATGTTCAAAAGGAGATGGGACCACCAGGATTTATTATCGCCCATCCAGATCCCGCCGTAGCGGTGCATGCCGATGTAGGAGGAGCGGGAGAAGAGCAGGATCCGCTTGTGGGGGGAGATCGTTTTAAAAGCCTCTCCGGCGGCCCGGGTCATGTTGTAGCCATACAGGTTGTGGACCTTGTCATGGCGGATCAGCCTGCCGTTCACTTTATGGTAGAAGGAGGCGTAGTCTGCGGGATGGTTCGCCAATCCCTTGAAGGCAGCCTGGAGTTGTCCGACCGTGACCTTTTCCTCCTGCCCGGCGTCCCAGTCCGCATCCAGGTCCTCCTGGTCTAAAGCTCTTTGCATCAATGCCTTTACGTTTTCTGCGCCTTCAGGCGTATAGAAGATCGCGGGCTCGTTCATATCGTTCCAGAAGCCTTCGATCCCCATATCCGTTAGGAAACGGTAGTTGGAGCCGAACCAAGCCCTGGCATCCTTGTCCAGGAAATCTGTAAAATGGGTATATCCCGGCCAGACAGCGGCCACAAAGGGCGTCCCATCCTCTTTTTGGCAGAAAAAGCCCTTTTGGAGCCCCTCCTCATAGACCGGATCTCCTGGCTCGATCTTGATCCCGGCATCGATGATGGGGATCAGATGGATGTCATGCTCCTTCATCTCCCGGACAAAGGCTTTAAAGTCGTCGAAGCGCTCCGGACTTACAGTGAAATCCTTGTACCGGTCCATATAGTCGATGTCCATGTAGATCATATCGATCGGCAGGTGGTTTTTGCGGTAGCCATCGGCCACCTGACGGAGATCTTTTTGGTCCCGATAGCCCCAGCGGCTTTGGCCGTACCCGAAGGCGAACATGGGCGGGATATAGCTCCTGCCGATGATCTGGCGGAACTGCTTTACGATGTCATAAGGACTCTCGCCATCGATCACATACAGGTACAGGTCAGTCTCTGCGCAGGAGATCGTGAGAAGATCCTGGCGGGTGTAGCCGATGTCAAAGGTCAGCTTGCCGGGATAGTCGATGAAGAGACCAAAGTTTTTTTTGCTGCCCGGGGCAGTCTGATCTGTGGGTACAGCTTGGATGTCCCCGCTTCGATGTGCATCCTGACCGGCAAGGATGAGGAAGTTATGCGCACCATAGAATGAACGCTTGTCCTCCAGATGCTCCGGATCGTCGGTGCAGTTGCTGATATAGCAGTAGCCTCTCTTGTTGATGCCGCGATTGGCCTCTCCTAAGCCATAGACGATATCGTCCTCCGCCATGGTGTAGGAAAAGGAAAAGCCTGACTCCAGGGCGATCGTCCCGTAGGCCGGGAGCCCCTGGGCGGCCGGGAGTACGGCGATCACAGCCTCTGTTTCAAATGGGGTGCCAAATACATATTTTTGGATCATGGTGTTCCCTCCTGTAAAAAATAGCATAGATCGTTACGATCCACACCCACGCCGATCGTTGTATAGGTGCAGGCACATGACCAGTCACCCGTCCGGCCTCCGGATGCTGGTCAGCGCACAAGCGACAGATCAAAAAGCCAGCCGACTTAAGCAGCTGCGAAATATCTCTGCGATAGGATGTTCTGGCGTGGGTGTGGATGATGACCATAAAATAGCTCTTTCCTATCATTATAGCCGCTTTTCCTTGTTATTTCTTGCAATATCTTCTATAATAGATAACAGGATATTGACTTCTTAAAAGGATCCGGATATGGCAGGAGGATAGGGGGAACGGCATGCAGACGGATGTGGCTTTACGGGAGAATGTGGTCCATGGGACGAAGAAAAAACCGCTGACGGTTATGCGTTTTACTGCCGGGCCCGGGACGGCCTATCCGGACCGTTTTTTTGTGGAGCGGCATTGGCATTTAAAGGCGGAGGCCATCCTGGTCCGAAGAGGGCCTCTTTATCTGGAGCTGAACCTGGAGGAGTATGTGCTCATGGATGGGGATATCGGGATCTTTAATAGCGGAGAGCTGCATCAGATCTTAGGGGAGGGACCAGATACAGTCCATGACGTCCTGCTGTTCGACCCGTATATCCTGGATTTTTCTTATCCGGATGAATGGCAGGAGGAGCAGATCCGCCCCTTTTTAGACCACGGTAAGGTCCTGGCGAACATCCTCCGCCCTATCGATCCCGGATATGAGCGGGTGCGTGACTCGTTTGTGCGGCTGCTGGAAACGGGGCTTGCTAAAAAAGAGGGGTGGTATATACGGTGCAAGCTGCTTTTGCTGGAGTGGTTCGCGGATCTGGCAGAAGAACATTTCCTTTTGCCAAACACGCGGCAGTCCGCGGCAAAGATGCGGAAGGTGGAGCACTATAAGACAGTAGTCTCGTATATCGAGGAGCATTACGGAGGGCCGATCACGCTGCAGCAGATGGCAGATCAGATCCCCTGCAACCGGCAGTATCTGTGCCGTTCCTTTAAGGAGGTGGCCGGGGTAACGCCTATCCAGTATCTGATCTTGTACCGGATCGAGCGGGCCTCATTTTTGCTGGCAGATCCTACCCGGACGATCCTGGAGACCGCCATGGACTGCGGCTTTGAAAACGTGAGCTATTTTATCCGGAAATTTAAGGAGATCAAGGGATGTACGCCGAAGGAGTACCGGAGGTCCGTTCCTAAGGGGATCATATGATGACGATAAATGATGCGAGGCAGATCCTGGGGGTGACGGACCAGGATGACCTTAAGACGATCAAGTCCAGCTTTCGAAAACAGATGGCACAGTATCATCCGGACGCGGTCAAAGTGGAGACGGACGAGGTCCTTAAGAGAGCGCAGGCGATCAATGAAGCCTATACCCTATTGCAAAAGACCATTGCCGGAGCGGACGGGGGGCTGGAAGGGACAGGCCATAAGACGGCTTGGGGCAGAACGACGCCAAAAAGAGCGGCATCAAAGAAGGATCGGACAGGCGCCGGGAAGGGTCGGTCTGGCGTCGGAAGGGATGGGGCGGGGGCCGGGAAAAGGGGGCCTGCGTGGGAGAGCCCTTGGGCGGGCGAGGTCATAGCAGATGCTTTTGTGGAGCGGCGGATCTACAGGCCGCTCTTCCCTTCAGCATGGGAGGAGGACACGGTCGGATACGAGGAGGTGGCAAAAGGCCCATATGCCTGGGACCCGGAGCTGGAGAGCTTTCCTTGTCTGCTTTGCAGCATAAATACGGCGGCCATAGAGCTGCTGGAGGGGATCGAGCGGCAGAGGTGTGCGGCCGAGCAGGCAAAGACCTGCCGTTTTCCTTTTCAGACACGTCTCTTCCACCTGCTGGCCGGTCAGTTCATCCGCCCGGTCTCCTGTTTAAGGAAGCTGGCCCGCCCGGAGAGGACAGATGCAGCAGGGAGGGAGATCTACAGGATCCGCGCTTTTTTGGGCACAAAGGAAAGAAGGGGCAGTAAGATCTGGAGGGCGCTGTCCCGGTTGGAAAAGGGAGAGCTTTTATATGCCGCCTCCTTAAAGGATGAGCGTCTGATGGCGGCAGACAGAGAAGGGACACGGCTGGGGCCGCTGTCCTTTGCAGAGGATATGTGGTATTATGTAGCATTTCCGATCCTTAAGGCCCGCAAAGCCCAGATCAAGCTGGTGGTGGATGGGGTCAAAGGGGAGAACGTTCAAAGAAAGCCGGGCGGATCGTATCGTCTGCGGGTCGATGTGGACATGTACCTGCGGATGGATCCCTTCACGGAGCCGGGATGGGGACCTGCGCCAGGCCTTGAACAGGACCGGCAGATCCGCCGGGTCCTGGAAGACTACGGTCTTCTGTTAGACACCTTATCCAAAGCATAGAGGCTGTCTGGCGCGGCTGCCTTTTAAAGCATGGCCGATCTGTGAAAGGTAAGCGGATATAGCTCTTCCCTGTTCATCTGTGTGATCTTATCACAGTATTTATGGCTCGATCCTCGTATGATAGTCCTATCAGATCTAGGAGGTAAACGTATGGGAACGAGAAAAAAACGACGGGCTGTCGTAGATGAGAACGCCTGTGTCGCCTGTGGCTGCTGCGAAAAGATATGCCCGCTGTCCGCCATCCGGATATGGCACGGGATCCGGGCCAGGGTCGATGCAGAAAGGTGTGTAGGCTGCGGAAAATGCGCCAGGGAATGTCCCGCGTCCGTCATTGCCATTCAGGAGGTGCAGGCATGAAGAAGC
>CAJUSS010000046.1:13318-23795 GCA_910588895.1 uncultured Lachnospiraceae bacterium | reverse complement strand
CGCCTCCACAGGCCGGTCATCGTCGCCGATATAGGGCTTTTCATGGAGCGTCCCGAAATACCAGGCCGGACCGGCCAGCCGGATATGCAGCGCCCCTGCGCAGGCGGCCTCCCCGTGGGCAGAATTAGGACTTGGATGCGCGCGCCGGTCCCGCATATAGATCCGCCAGGCCGCCTTTCCGTCGTACACCGGCGAGAAGAGCTTGGCGATATGGGCAGCCAGGACCAAAAGGCAGCCGGTGATCCGGGCCGGAAGGAGATTGCACAGATCGTCCAGCCTCGCAGCCGCCCGTCCAAAAAGCCGATACCGCTCGTCCTTATAGCCCACCATGGAGTCCATGGTGTTCACTGCCTTGTAAAAAAAACCGCCCAGGATACCGAACGCAGCGATGTAGAGCATAGGCGCGACCACCCCGTCCGAGGTGTTCTCCGCTACGGTCTCCACCCCGGCCCGGACGATCCCCGCCTGGTCTAACCGTTCCACGTCCCGTCCCACGATCATGGACAAGGCTTTCCTGGCCCTCCCCTCATCCTCCTGCTCCAGCGCCTCCCACACCTTCCCGCTCTCCCGGTACAGGCTCCTTGCCGCCAGGAGCTGAAAGCTCCAGAAGGCGCACAAGGACCAGCAGAGAGGCCCTCTCCCCTTTTCCCACCAGGCCGCTGCCGCCAGGATGCCGCCTGGGACCAGCAAGCCCAAAAGGAGGACGATCAGCACCAGCAGCACGCCACTGCTCTCCTCCTTCCCGGGCCGCGCCTTTTGCAGCCAGGCCTCCGTCCTCCCGATCAGCCTCCCCATCAAGACCACCGGATGGAGGAGCCATCGCGGCTCCCCCAATATCCAGTCCAGAACGATCCCCACCGTCAATGCACTCAATCGGAACATATCTACTCCCACTACATCTCTATATCAACACGAGCTTATCGTCCGCTTATATTTCCCCAAAAGAGAGCGCGGCGACACCCAGACAGGCCCCTTCCAGAGCGGACCATCTGCGGCTTATCTCTGCGATAGGCTTCTCCGGCGCAGGTGTGGATAGCGTAAAGCAGCGATCCTGTCAGAGCAGATATCGTTTGCATAATCTTGCTATTTGTCCGCACATATGATAAGCTGACCAATAAGATCCCTTTTGGGAAGACCAGAAACAACTATACGATCAAAAGGAGGACATACCCCTATGACAAATGTCACCATCTTCACCCACCCGCTCATCCAGCACAAGATCTCGCTCCTTCGCGATAAAAACACCTGCACCAGCGAATTCCGCGCCCTGGTAGAGGAGATCGCTATGCTGATGGGCTTTGAAGCGCTCCGCGACCTCCCCTTAGAGGATGTAAAGATAGAGACCCCTATCGAGACCTGCATGACCCCCATGCTGACCGGCAAAAAGCTGGCCCTCGTCCCGATCCTCCGGGCAGGGCTCGGCATGGTGAACGGGATCCTAGCCCTGGTCCCCAGCGCAAAGGTAGGCCACATCGGCCTGTATCGGGATGAGGTGACCCATGAACCCCACGAATATTACTGTAAGCTCCCGGCTCCCATCGATGAGCGGATGATCCTGGCCGTGGATCCCATGCTGGCCACCGGCGGCTCTGCCGTCGATGCTGTGGATCTGATCAAGGCCCGCGGCGGGAAGCACATCAAGTTCATGTCGATCATCGCCGCGCCGGAGGGCCTGGAGCGGCTGCAGAAAAGCCACCCGGATATCCAGATCTACGTAGGCCATCTGGACCGGTGCCTAAATGAGGCCGCCTATATCTGCCCGGGCCTCGGCGATGCCGGTGACCGGATCTTCGGGACCCGATAAGGACAGATCCTATACGCTCCTCGAAGCTCCGAGATCCTCTACCGGGGACAGGCCCCCGCCCTTAAGGTGCAGCGGTATCCCATACACCACCTCTGTCACCTGATCGGCCTGCCCGGCCATCCATGCATCGATCCTTCCTAGGAGCCGGATATAGGCCTGGATCTCAGGTCCATAGACGATCCCGTCCGAAAAGATCTCATTGGTCACCACCACCAGGAGGCCGCACTGGTCCTTCAGATGCAAGATCCCTTTTTGGATCCGCAGGAACGCCGCCTCTGCGCGGCGTTCCGAAGATCCAGGCGCAGAGGTCTCCATCTCCTCAGCCGTACCAAAAAGCTCATTGGCCGCCAGATTGGACATACATTCCAAAAGGACTGCACATGGATGTCCCCGGCACACCTGATCTGCCAGACAGATCTCTTCTATCCCTCTGGGCTTCTCGATCGTGATAAAGCCCTTCCCGGCCCGCATCTGCCGATGACGCTCCACTCTCCGCTCCGCCTCTCTGCCAAAGACCTCCATGGTGGCGATATAAAACTTCTCGCCCTCTGCCCTGGACAGCAGCGCCTCTCCATATCCGGATTTTCCGCTGCCGCTGCCTCCGGTCACTACACAGAACATCTAAAACTCCTCCAGCTCCTCCAGGATCTTCTTAAAGGTCTCCTTAGCCTCCTCGATCTTTGCGCTGTCATAGCTGTCCAGCGCTTTTTCATACTGGTGGAGGGCGGACTCGATATATTGACGCTTGTCACCCAGGCTTTCCTCATAGATCCGCTCACCCTTAAGCAGCAGGTATCTATTTTCCTCCCGATCCCGGGGATGGATCTTTAAATAGGCCAGGGTCTTAAACCGCTCCTGGATCTCCTCATCCGTCATATCCACATCCCGTCCCTTGAACACCTGCTTGGTGACCTCCTGTGTGGAGGATACCTTCACCTCCACCTCCAGGATGGAATTGATATCATAGGTGTAGGTCACATCCACCGCTTCCTCCCCCGCTTTTCCGGCAGGGACCTCGATCATCAGCTCCCCTAAGGCCAGGTTATTGGCCGCAAAGCGGCTCTCCCCCTGGAGCACGTTCACCCGGATCTTGGTCTGGCCGTCGTGGGCCGTGTAGAGACGCTCCGTCCGGCTGGTGGGGATCACCGTGTTCCGGTCGATGATCGGGCAGAAGATCCCCCGCTCAAAGTAGCCCTTCTCCCACTCCCGCACCACCTCGGTGCCTAAGGTAAAGGGACAGGCATCCGTCAAGATCACCTCCCGGATGGCCTCCTTCCGCTCCTTCATGGCCGCCTGGATAGCCGCACCTAATGCCACCGCTTCATCCGGGTCCACATTGGTGTCCGGGATCGTCTTAAAGAGCTTGCCCACAAAACGCCGGATCACCGGGCTCTTTGTAGCCCCGCCCACCAGCACCACCTTGTCGATATCCGACAGACGGATGTGGGCGTCGGAAAGGCTGCGGCGGATCGGCTGCCTTATCCGCTCCAAAAGCTCCTTGCAGGCCTCCTCGTACTTAGATAGCTCCACCTCCATGGGGAAGATCTCCTCCCCGATCTTACAGTTCATGGAGGAGGTCCGCCCGGCAGAAAAACCCAGCTTGCACAGCTCTGCCTGCCGGTGGATATGGCGCAGGGTCTTCTCATCTAAAGCCAGCTTATCAAACTGGGGATGCTTCTCAAAAAACATCTCCTCCAGCACAGCCGTAAAGTCCTCTCCGCCCAGGAAATTGTCCCCTGCCACGGCCCGGACCTCTAAGATGGTGTCAAAAAGCTCCAGGATGGACACATCAAAGGTGCCGCCGCCCAGGTCGAACACCAAAAAGCGGGCGCGCTTCCTGCTCTGGTACAGGCCGTAGGCGATGGCCGCCGCCGTAGGCTCGCTGATGATCCGCTCCACCTTTAAACCGGCCAGCTCCCCGGCCTTTTTCGTAGCCCTCCTCCTGGCATCGTTAAAATATGCGGGCACACTGATGACCGCCTCGGTCACCTCTTCTTTCAGGAACTGCTCCGCATCCTCCTTTAAGGCCCGCAGCACAAAGGAGGACAGCTCCTCCGCTGTAAAGCTCTTGTGGAGGAGGCTGAACTTTTTCTGGCTGCCCATATCCCGCTTAAAGACGCTGGCCGTGCTCCCCGGATACAGCAGGTTCCGCTCTACGGCAAGATCGCCCACATAGATCTGCTCCTCCTCATCCATGCTGACCACCGAAGGCGTCAGCCGCCTCCCCAGCCGGTTCGGTATGATCTGCGGTCCCTCCTCTGTAAAGTAGGCCGCAAGACTGTTTGTCGTTCCCAGATCGATCCCTATGATCATAGTATTTCCTCGTCTCCTCGTTCTCTATTTTCCTGATAAGACTTATCCCGTCAGCGCTCCCCTTTCAGCTTCCGGAGCATGCACCTTGCTTCCCGGTTGTAGGGGTTCATCTCTGCAGCCTTCTCAAACTGCCGGAGGGCCTCCTTTTCATCCCCGCTGCACAGGGCGTGATAGCCCATATACAAGCTGCTCTCAAAGCACCCGCCATACCGGCAGTTCTTACAGGGGCCGATCTCATCCATCTTGGTAAAGCACTTTCCCGCCTGCTCCATATCGCCCATGCAGAGATAAAGCCATCCAAAACTGGCCAGCCGGGCCGGCGCATACGCCTTAAAGGTCAGATAATGCTCCTTATCCCGCCCGCTCTCTTGAAAATGTGCAAGAGACGTTTTGGCATGCTCCCGCGCTTCCTCCATACGCCCCAGCATCCGATAGGCTCTGGCCAGATACCGCTCATAGTCGAACAGCTCGTAATGATCCGTTTCCAGAGCGATGGCCTCCTTATAGCACTCTGCCGCCTTTTCGTACTCCAGCAGCTCCTCCATATATAGATCGCCAAGGCTGCTGAAACGGAGAGCCTTCTGGCTGTCTCCTCCGGCTTCCCGGATCCCTTCCTCATAGCTCTGGATGCAGCGCTCCCTGTCCCCTCTCTTGAGCCAGATATCTCCGATATTGCCGTAATGATGATCCCTTTCCTTGGTGTGGGAATATGCCTCCAGAGCTTCCTCGAACCGGTCCAGCTCATAGTACAGGTCGCCTATCCGCTCCCAGAAGTAGGCGTAGTCCGGGGTGATCTCCAGCCCCTTCTCATAGCACCAGATCGCCTTTTCTAAGTCGCCCAGAGCTACATAGCAATCTGCCAGGTTCCGGTAGGGCATCCGGTCCTTTTCCTCGCCCAAGACCTCCAGGGCCTTTTCACAGCAGCGGATCGCCTCCTGGTACTGCTTCCTATATTTGTAACTGCAGCCCATATTGTTCCAGACGATCCACCGGGGTGAACACTCCAGCGCCTTTTTGTAATCCAAGATCGCCTTCTCCTGCTCCATGGCTCCATCGTAGATCAGACCGCGGCACACCAGATAGTAGCAGTTTTCCTTTACCTCTAACTGCTTATCCATATAGTAAAGGGCTTTTTCAAGATCTGCCGGGTCGCAGAACTCCTCGTACCGGTCCTTGTAGTAGTCGGACAGCTTTTCATTGGCATCCCGGTAGCCGTTCTGGAGCCGGAAGACCTTTTCAAAGCACTTTATGGCCTCTTCCTTTTTTTCCAGCCCCTCCAGGCACAGGCCGATGCTGTAGTGGACCCCCGGCCGCTCTCCATAGTCCGGCTCTGCTGTGCGGTATTCCTCTAGGGCCTCCTCATAGCGCTTCATCTCCAGATAGATGTCCCCCCGGATCAGGCGGTACTGGAGCCTTTTCGGGTTCTGGCCGATCGCCTGGGTCAGGTAACGGACCGCCTGCTCCAGCTCGTCGTCATCCCACCAGAGGAGCCCCCGCTCATAGCAGACCTCCGACTTATCCTCGATGTCGCAGTCCTCCGTCTCCAGGTCCTTCTCGATCTCTTCCAGGATCTTTCTGGGCACATCCCGCTCTTTACGGCTTGTGGCCAGGTTCCGCAGGATCTTGACCTCAAAAAGCTTGAGCTCCGGGGAAAATTCCACCTGGTTCTCCCTGGCCCGTTGGATGACCCCCTTCGCATCCTCATACTGTTCATAATAGAAGAACACCTTGGCCGCAAAGAGATACGGCTTAAAATACCCCGGATAGATGCGGACCGCCAGGTGGTA
Source organism: uncultured Lachnospiraceae bacterium (assembly GCA_910588895.1). Lineage (GTDB taxonomy): Bacteria > Bacillota > Clostridia > Lachnospirales > Lachnospiraceae > Caccovicinus. Next base: position 17,891 of record CAJUSS010000046.1, on the reverse strand, counting down.
ATCGTCCACCACCTGCTGGGCCTTGCGCAGCTGATAGCAGGCCTCCTGACGGGTCAGCACCGCCGGATAATACTGGTCCTCCTCCTCAAGGATCTGGTCGCAGATATCGATCGACTGCGCATACTGCTTGGACCACAGGAGGATATTGGCCAGATACTGGGTGTATTCTAAGCGGTCCCGGGTCCCGTTAGCCGCCTGGATGGCTTCCTTAAGTGCTTTTTGGGCCTCCTCCTGCCGGCCCATGGCATGATAGCAGCCGCTCAGGATATAGCAGGCGCCGCCCCGTCTTGAGATCCGCTTCCTGGTCTCTTTGGTCCCGTCGTCTGTCAGGCTGCAGATCAGCTCCAGCCACCGTTCCAGATAGGGCAGAGCTTCCTCGTTCCTATCCATCTGGTACAAAAGGCGTCCGTACAGGTTGCAGTACAGATACTCTTCCTTCTCCGGCTCCATATCCTGTAAGAGCTCTGCCGCCTCCTCCAGGCGCTCGTTTTGGAACAAGCACCAGCCCAGCTTGATGATCAGCTCCTCCTTTGTCAGGCGAGGGTCTTTTCTTCCGGCGGCAAGAGTCTCCTGGAATTCCTGGATCAAAGCCTCATTGGCCTTCTTGATCAGGGTCTCCACCTCATCGCTGCGCCCATTGTCCAAAAGCTCCAGCATCAGCTCCCTGGCCTCATAGTACCGCTCCTGGTCCATATAGCAGCGGGCCACGCCCAGCTTAGCTGAATAATGATCGGGGTCCGCCTTAAGGAGCCGGTCCCAGAGCGCAAAGGCCTCCTCCTTTTTGCCGCCCTTCCATTTCGCATCCCCGGCGTAAAAGCGGATATAGGTATCCTCCGGATGATCTGTCAAAAGCGCATCTGCCAGCGCAAGGGCCTCTTCCGTCCGGCCCAGGCCGCTGTAGAGCCGCATGCGCTCCACATCCTCGTAGGGGTGATAGATCTGATAGGCCTTTAGATCGTCCAACGCCTGGAGGCCGCCATTTGCCTCTCCGCCATCGATCTGGCGCTTTACCGCCAGATAGCCGTCTATGTAGGCATCGCCCTTGATATCCTCCCCTTCCGGGCCATAGTACTGGAAAAGCTCGTAGGGGATGAAGGTATCATGCGCCACATAGTAGGCCACATAATCCAAAAAGTCCCGCGGAAAGTCCTGCTTTAAGCCCTCCATATCCTCCATCAGGCCGAAATGGCAGTCGATCCTCTCCCAGATGCTGTGGGGGAGGCGGATATGGCCCATCAGATAGGACACCAGCTTTTGCCTGGCTTCCAGGGAGGTATCCAGCGCCTCCCCTACAGGATCGGATAAGACCGCCTCCCATTTTTCCACGTCTGCCCGGGCCATAAGGTCCTGATAAAGAGAGTCCACCCGCTCCAGCCACAGGTCTACCTCGCTCTTAGGCCCCTCCTCCTCTTCTCCTGCCCCTTCTCCTTCCCTCTGGCGGGCAAAGACCAGAGCCTCCTCGTAGGCCTGCCGCAGCCGCTTGAACCCTTCCGGATCGTCCTCTGGGTTGACCGACCGCAAAAGGTCCATATATGCACGCCGTATCTCTCCTTCATCCTGAGTCTCCACGATCTTAAGGATGTGGAAGACCAGCTCCTTCCCCATACGCTCCATCTCACACCGCTCCTCTCCTGCTCACTTTCGTGAGGCTGTCGCAAAATGCAGCTCATGGCCGGCTATGGACGCGGCCCCCCTGGTCCGAAAACCGGTCCTGTATATAGCGGCTGTTCTGCGGCAACCTATGCGCGTTCTCTTTCTATAATAACGAATGACCGCCCTCTGCGCCTTCTTTGATCGATGGCAGCAGGGTTTTTAAGTGAGCGGCCTGTACTCTTCTATCTGGATCTGGGAAAAGGTGCTCATCCGGTCATATACCGCCGCCGCCATATCCAGCAGGGGGAATAAGGATACCGCTCCCGTGCCCTCTCCCAGGCACATGTTCCCATAGATGATCGGTCTGAGCCCCAGAGCATCCAGCACCTGTCCGCCAGCCGGCTCCGCCGAAACGTGGGATGCCAGCATACAGTTCTTCGCCGCCGGGCAGATCTTCACAGCCGCCAGGGCAGCCGCCGATGCGATCAGTCCGTCCACCACCACCGGCAGACGATAGAGGGCTCCTCCTAAGAATACACCAGCAAGGCCCGCCAGGTCAAGTCCTCCCACCTTTGCCAGCACATCGATCCCGTCCTCCCGGTCCGGCTGCCACAGCCCGATCCCCTTTTCGATCGTCTCCACCTTCCGCTTTAAGCCTTCCCGGCTCAGACCAGCCCCCCTCCCGGTCACCAGACGGGGCTCTGTCTGCAAGAGCACCGAGAGCACCGCGCTGCTGGTGGTGGTGTTCCCGATCCCCATCTCGCCGGTGGCCAGGATCTGATAGCCCTTTTCCTTTAACGTGCCCACCAGGCGGATCCCGGTCTCCACCGCCTCCACCGCCGTCTCCCGGTCCATGGCCGGAGCCTTCGTAAAATTCCGTGTGCCCGCCATCAGACGGCGGTCCAGGGCCGGGTAACGTATGGCGGAGCGCTCCGCCTTAAAGAGCATGGGCTTATCGCTCCCATCCACAAACTCTCCGTACTGCGGGAGAGGGCGGCGCATCCCCATATCCACCGGGATCACCCAGGCCCCTGCCTGCCGGGCCATGATACAGACGCAGCTGTCTCCCCGGGTGAAATTCTCGGCCACGATGGCGGTCACCTCCTGACCGGTCTGGGTGACGCCCTCCTCCACGATCCCATTGTCCCCGCAAAAGATGGCCACCGCCTTTTTCCCGATATGAGACGCCTCTGCATTCCCGGTCATCCCTGCGATCTTTATGATGGCCTCCTCTAAAAGACCCAAGCTCTTTAAGGGCTTCGCCACGCTGTCCCAACGCTTTTCTGCCAGCTCCATCGCGCTGCCATCCAGCCCGCTCATCTCTCGTTTTGCTCTCTCGATCAATGCACCTGTCATGATAGATCATCCCTTTTCCTCTGTTTTCACCAGACTATCATAACACAAAAAGACCTGCCGGGAAAGCCCGGAAGGTCTGTGGCGTTTATCGATCGTTCCGTCATTACCCGCAGGTTGGCCAAAGACGAAAAACGACATTTTGTCTCTTGTTTTTCTCTCCACGATCTGCTATGCTTTTTTGCATACCAAGGCATCTAACGGAATAGGCAAGGAGGGACGGAACATGGAGGACTACTCTTTTGACAACGATCTTTTTAAAAATATCGATGCCATGATCTATACCTGCGGCTATGAATCCTGTGCTCCCGGACACAGCTACGGGCCGGTGGTGCGCCATGGGTACATGGTCCACTATATCCTGCGCGGCCACGGCATCTACCGGGCCAGGGGCAAGGAATTTAGCTTAAACGCAGGCGACGCCTTTTTGATCTGTCCCGGGGAGCTGATCTACTACGAGGCTGATATGGAAGATCCCTGGGATTACAGTTGGATCGGCATGCAGGGGATCAAGATGAAGGGCTATCTGGAGCGCACAGCCCTTCCAGATCTTTTGGTCTTCCATTACGGGCAGGACAAGGAGCTGCAGTCCTGCCATGAGGCCATGTTCAATGCCGACAAACTGCCCAAAAACCGGGATCTGGTCATGAACAGCATCCTGTACCGCTACCTTTATCTCCTGGCCGACCGTTTCCCCAGCGCCCATATGACAGATGACCGCAGGCACTCGGACTATGTGGAAAAGGCCCTTCTCTACCTGGAGGAGCATTACTGCCACCCGATCACGATCCAGGATATCGCAGATCATTTAGGCATCAACCGCTCCTATCTCCATCGGATCTTCAAGGCCTCCACCGGCTCCTCTCTCCAGAGCTATCTGCTGGACCAACGGATGCGCCATGCATGTATCCTCCTGCAGGACTCAGATCGTTCCATCCAGTCGGTGGCTCATTCGGTGGGCTATCCGGATCCACTGAACTTTTCCAGGATCTTCCGTCAGAAGGTGGGGATCAGCCCCAGCGGATACAGAAAGGACCTTCGGGAGAAAGGCACTCTGTCTTCCCCGCCGAAGGCCCCGCTGCAGTGATGGCCTGCCCGCTCATAAAGGACGGCCACAAGCGATCAGCCCTTTTCTCCTCTCTATCTTGAAAGATATCCCCCGACAAACACGATCAGCACGATCACCGGCAGGCCATAGGTGACATACCACCTGGCCGCCTTCGGATAGGGAAGCCCCTTTCCCGTACAGGCTTCCTTATAAAACCCATCCCAGCCCCACCCATAACGACAGGTGCAAAAGAACAGGAACACAAGGCTGCCTAATGGCAACAGGTTATTGCTGAGGATAAAGTCCTCCAGGTCTAAGATCGTGCTCCCCGCCCCCAGAGGCTGGACAGCCTTCCACAGGTTGAAGCCAAAAGCACAGGGAAGGGACAGCACCAGTATCCCGATAAAATTCCCAACCGCTGCCTTCTGGCGGCTGCATCCGGTCAGATCCATAAAAAAGGTCATGATGTTCTCGATCACCGCGATCAGGGTCGTGAGCGCCGCAAAGCACATGAACAGGAAGAATAAGCTGCCCCACAGCCTCCCCCCGCCCATAGCGTTAAAGATATTGGGCATGGTG
>CAJUSS010000046.1:0-13308 GCA_910588895.1 uncultured Lachnospiraceae bacterium | reverse complement strand
AGGCGCGGTAATTCTACTGGACGCCGGCCATGGCGGTTCAGACGGCGGAGCCAGTATTGGGCATGGTGATGAACAAAAGGTTCGGCCCGCTGTCCGGCTCCACGCCAAAGCTGAAGCAGGCCGGAAAGATGATCAGGCCGGAGAGAAAGGCCACCAGCGTATCCAGGGCCCCCATATACAGCGCATTCTCCGTCAGGGAACTGCTCTTATCGATGCGGCTCCCGAAGACAGACAGCGCGCCGATCCCGATGCTCAGTGTGAAAAAGGCTTGTCCCATGGCCGCAAAGATGCTCTCGGCGAGCCCGTTCTCCATCATCGCCCCAAAGTCGGGAAGGAGATAGTAGCGCAGGCCCTCCGCCGCTCCAGGCAGCAGGATGGCCTTCACCGCCAGGACGACCAGAAGGGAGAACAGAAAGACCATCATGACCTTGGTCACCCGCTCCACGCCCTTTTGGATCCCCTGGGCACACACAAAGACCGCGATGGCGATCGCCGCCATGGTGCAGACCACCATGATCAGCGGGCTGTCCAGCAGCTCTCCGAACACCCCCGATACCTGCTCGGAGGAAAGGCCCTCAAAGTCCCCCTTTGCCATCTTCACAAAATACCAGATCAGCCATCCGCTGATGACCGTGTAGAACATCATCAGAAGATAGTTCCCTATGATCGCCATATATTTGTACCAATGCCATTTTGTCCCTTTCGGTTCCAGGAGGTCAAAGGACATGGCAACGCTGCGCTGGCTGGCCCGGCCCACGGCAAATTCCATGACCACGATGGGAAGTCCCAAGATCACCAGAAAGACGGCGTACAGGAGCACAAAGGATGCTCCTCCGTATTTTCCCGTGATATAGGGAAACCTCCAGACATTCCCCAAACCGATGGAGCAGGCAGCCGTTATCAGGATGAACCCTAAGCGCGACGAAAGATGTTCCCGTTTCATATAGATCCCCTTTCTTGATGTTTATCTTTCCTATTCTACCACAAGAACGGGGGATCGGCTATAGGAAGGTTGGCCGCCGCTATCTTCCCACCGGTCCGATCCGCCGTACCGGTCCCGCCTTCATCCCCTGGTCCCTGCCGCTTTTGTCTTTGCGGCAGTATCCGTAGACCCGGACGCAGGGCATATCATAAAGAAAGCAGTGGTCCGCCCCCTGCTTTTTCCTCCTGTAGCCGCATCTCAGGCAGACGGCGGGTGTGAAGCCGCCTTTATCGCCCTGTCCGTATCGGTCCCTGTCCGTCTCCATCTATCTGCCGCCTCCATTCCCCGAAAGATCCTCCTCACAGACCGCCCCTAACGCCTCGCAGCAGAAAATACGCCTGTCTTTTAGATCCGTCATCTTTCATAGCAGAAGATATCCAGATAGCTCTGTTCCATGATCCGCGACAGGATAGCGATCCCGTCGTCAAGGGATATCCTCTGCGATTCCATCCAGGCATCGATGGCCCCCATGAAAAAGTTCCGGATGATCTCCAGATAGAACTTCCGCAGGAATCTATCCTCCTTTTCATCGGGGATACAGATATCCTGGCAATGCTCCAGGACCACCTGGTCCGCGATGGATATCGCGGTCCGGGAGGTCTCTGTCGTGATCAGTGTCAGCAGGCGCTCCTCATAAAAAGTCACCAGTTCCAGAAAACGCTGTATATCCTGCCGCGGTCTTTCCTCCTCCACAGACGCGCCGGACGGATATTTCCGGTACATGAAGCAGCCGAACAGTTCATCGAACATATCATAGATCATAGAGAACAAAAGTTCATCCTTGTTGCGGTAATATCCATAAAAGGTCTTGCGGTTGATCCTTGCATCATTGGCGATCATCGTCACGGTGATCGCGCTGTAGGGAAATGCCTTCATCAGTTTTATCATGGAATTCTGTATCTCCCATTGGGAACGGTACATTTTCTCTCGCAGACCTCCTTTTTCTCGCTCTGTTTTTCTGCCGCCATCTTATGAAGATCTCCCGATATCATAGCGCCTCCCGCCTGCAGTCAGCTGCCTGCGCGCTCTGCAGCTTTAATTCCCTTATAAAAAGCTCCCCGCCTCTTTCCTCCATAACGTTTACCGATATCGCCAATCCTATGGGATGGTCTTTCAGCAGGACCGCGTTGTCGGGATGGAATTGGATAGACCGGGTCCCCCGGTCATACCGATAGCCACAAACACCGGCCTGCTGAAAGATCCTATATGCCGCCGCCCCATCCTCTCCAAAGGCTTTGATCGTCTTAAGATAGTGGTCTCTTTCGGAAAAAAACATGGTGTCGTCCCCGCCGCGTCCAAGGACCTGGTTCTGCTGGTACCGTTGACCGAAGTTTTTATTTTCCAGCGAACAATAATGGACGCCAATGCCCAGTTTTTCTTTCGCGGCATAATAAAGGAGCTTAAGGGCCACCAGCTCGCTGCCGGCTACGGGCAGTCCGCCTGCGTAGGAAAGGTCGTACAAGGTCTTAAAAGGCGGATATCTTAATCGGTAGCCCTTTGCCAGAAAGGCTTCCGCATTATAAAACGGAAATCCCAGCTCCAGCAGGTTGATCCCGGATATCCCCATATCATCCAGCCGTCTTAAAAGGCTTTCCATCTCTTCCTGTGCATCCGGCATCACCGGCATCTCCACCATGACCGAAGGGATACAGCGTTTTGCAAGCTCCATCAAATGCAGGATCTTTTCTTTCAGGATATGGTCATCCTCGATCTTGTAGCTGAAGCGGATCTCCTCCAGCCCGGTCTCCTTTAACCGTTCCAATATGCCCTCCGTCAGCAGATCGCCTGATGTATACAGCCGCCTGTGAGCCCCCGGGAAAAGTGCTCCGGCCTTTTTAAAAAATGCCGCCGTCTCCTCCGGATATAAAAGCGGTTCCCCTCCGGTCAGAGCGATATAGCTCAGCCTGCCGCCCTGTCCCTTTATCTGCTCAAGCTCCCCGCGCCAGTCGTTTTTCTGGTCGAGATGGGAGAGGAAATTATCCTGGTTTGGATTAAAACAGAAAAAACAATGGCGGTGGCACTGGAAGGAGATGTAGGATGTGACCATGCCGATCCCCCTTTTACAGGCTTGACAGGCCGGAGACAGCCAGCCATACACCAGGCTCGCGCCGTCACATCGGGACGAGATCCCCATCTTCCTAAGCTCTTCGCGCAGCTCCTTCGATCCAGCCTCCTGCTCCTTGCAAAAGGGCAGTCCCATACGTTCTGCCTGGGCTGTAAAATCGTCATAGATATCCAGATACATATGCGCATACTCTCGGAACACCGGGTCTTTGATCTGTGCCGCCCGCGCTCTTGTCATCTCCTGTATCATCATAAACTCCTGTCTGCATAAATCCCTGTTTGCGGCGGATCTTGTCCGACCGCCCGCGTCTGTCTGCGGCCCAAGCAGAGCGCCTCCGTCAGCTCTCCTGCGTTTCCAGCATGGCCAGGACCTCCCCGATCAGCTTCTGATCCTTGATCAGAAACTCGTTGAGGATCAGGCACATCTGCGGATACAGGATATCCGAGGGAGAGTCCGCCATCCTCTCCAAAAACTTCGGGATCCAGATCAGCAGATGGCTCTGTAAGAAGCTCTCCTGCCCCTTGAGATACTGTTCCATACGATCTAAGTCGCCGGCGCGCAGCGCATCCAGCGCTTTCTGGGATAACCGGGACATAAAATCTAATTCCAGAGCCGCGCTGTCATCGGCCACATTTGGATAGGCTTTTGGCAGCATATGGAATCGCTGGTAAGATCTACGGACAGCCAATGTGCTCTCCTGGAACAGCAGTCCCTGCTTGCTGCGGTAGACGGACTCCCAAGGCGGAGCCACCAGCCTGGCCGGGCCGATGAAAAGACGGGTATACTCGTTCTTGACCTGGTCGATGAAGGATGGATCGGCGGCCTCCTCACGCAGCTGGGCCAGAAAGCGAGGGCAGCGGGCCATCACATCATCCTCTTCCTCCGAAAGGAGACAGAAGGCTTCGCTAGCCGCCTCACTGGTCAGGATATCCAAAAACCCTGCATCCGGCTCCCGGCCAAATACCTTGTGCATAAGGGAATAGAGGAACAGACGGTCAGACAGCAAGACTTCGACGATCTCTTTTTTTTCTTTGTTCAGCATACGGCTCTCCTGTTGTTTTTTTAAGGCAAACATATGGATACTGACATATGGCTACCCTTCAGAACGTTTATCTTTTAGCATTATGGCATACAGGGACAAAAATTGCAAGCTGAACATTAGGGATCTGGCTGGTAACAGATCCCCAGATCTGTTACTTAGGTAACGATCTTCCCATTTTTGTCCATTGAAAGGAAACCCAAGTTTTGTTAAACTGACGGTAGGACTTTTGGGAGAAGCTTCCTCATATCAAAAAATCCTAAGGAGGGAACATATGGCATACTTAATGGACAAACTGTTAGACGCCAAATTCAACCGCCGGCAGTTCTTAAAGGGCAGCGCCACCGCTACGGCAGCCGTGGTCGGTCTGGGCTTAGTCGGGTGCGCCAAGGAGGCCAGTCTGTCCGAGAGCACGGCAGCTCCGGAAGATACCACCGCAGCCGAAACGGCACCTGGGACCGCCACAGCAGACCACAGCCCCATCGAAAACCCCGAAGCAGGCGGCACTTGGGTGGCGGCAGCCTGCTGGCATAACTGTGCCGGGCGCTGTGTCAATAAGGTGATGGTCAAAGACGGCATGGTGATCCGCCAAAAGACCGATGACAGCCACGAGGACAGCTGGGAGCACATGCAGCAGCGTTCCTGTGTCCGAGGGCGTTCACAGCAGCAGCAATGCTTCGGCGCGGATCGTCTGAAATATCCCATGAAACGGAAAAACTGGCAGCCTGGCGGCGGCGAGGGCACCCATCCCGAGCTGCGCGGCAAAGACGAATGGGAGCGGATCTCCTGGGAAGAAGCTTTCCAGCTGGTGGCTTCCGAGATCAAGCGGATCTATGACACCTATGGCCCGGGCTGCTGCATGGCCCGTACCGGAGACTGTGCCAAGCACATCCTCGCGCTCTTGGGCGGATATACCAGTTACGCGGACACTACTTCCTATGGTACATACTGCTTTAACGTGGATACGATCGGCCTTATGGCTTAGGCAGCGCCAATGACCGTATGGATCTGAAAAATTCGGAGACGATCGTGTTCTACGGCTGTAACCCGGCTTGGGCTTCCGCAGGCAGCCGTACCTGGAATTTCATGCACAATAAAAAGAACGGCAAGACCCAGTTCATCGTGGTCGGACCTTCTTACAACGCTACCGCCGCTACCTTCGAGGCAAAATGGATCCGCGTGCGCCCCGGCACGGACACCGCCTTCCTGCTGGGCGTAGCGTACGAGATGCTGGCCTTAGACGAGGCAGAGGGCGGCATCATCGACTGGGATTTCCTGGATAAGTATACGGTCGGCTTTGATGCGGACCATATGCCGGAGGGCGCTAAGCTCAACGAGAACTTTAAAGATTATGTCTTAGGCGCTTATGACGATACGCCTAAAGATGCCGAGTGGGCCAGCAATATCTGCGGCACCCCGGTGGAGGATATCCGCTGGTATGCCGGCGAGATGCGCAAGGATAAGGCCGTGTCCATCCTGCACAGCTATGCGCATGCCCGCAATAAAAACGCGGAGGACATCCCGCAGCTGTTCATGACCATCGGCTGTATGGGCGGACATATGGGCAAGCCCGGCCATTCCTGCGGCGCCGCCTATGGCACGGATGCCGGCAACTGCGGCCCCGCCCTGGTCACCGTCGGCAGCGCCGGTCTGCCGCCGGCTCCCGCCAATGAATGCGATCTGCGCCTGAACGGACCTACCATGTGGCAGAGCATCCTGACCGGCAAAGCGAACAATAACGCCGACTATTACGCACGCAGATACACAGCGGCTGATATCCGCGACGTAAATGTAAAGATGATGTACTGGGACGGCGACGCCCGCCTGCAGACCAGCCCGGACTTAGTCAATGGCATCAAGGTGATGCGCCAGCTGGAATTTGTCTGTACCAATGCCCAGTTCCTGACCACACAGGCGAGATATTCCGATATCGTGCTGCCCGTCACAACGATGTGGGAGCGGATCGGCGGATTCTCCCCCTACAGCAACCGGGAATCCCTGTTCGTGTACAGTCAGGTAACGGAACCGCTGTACGAGGCCAAGGATGATGTGGACATCTGCCGCGGCATCCTGGAGGCTATGGGGATGGGCGAGAAAGCCGATGAGATCTGGCCTATAAGCAAGGAACAGCAGTTCTTCAATCAGTTAGCCGGCTGCAAGGTCATCAACGCGGACGGTACCGACTATGTCCCGCTGCTGACCATCACCCAGGCGGATATCGATGAGCGGGGTGTGGAAGGCACGCCTCAGGAAGGTGTGGTGGATCTGAAAACGTTTATCGAAGACGGCTGCTACACCGTGCCCAGGAAGGAGGGCGATCCCTACGGCTTCATCAGCTACCAGGATTTCATCGAGGACCCGGAGAACAACCCCAGGCCCAGCGCATCCGGTAAATTTGAGATCTACAATGACTGGAAGGCCGACACTTTAAATTCCATGGGTTACAGTCCGGACGGCACCTTTAAGCCCTATCCCACCTACACCGTATCGCCCGAGGGCTATGAGACCACGTTCAAAGACGGGATCATCGGAGGCGAGCCCGGCGAGTATCCTTTTATAGTATACAATCCTCACTATCTGCGCCGCTCCCACTCGGTGTTCGACAACTGCCCCTGGCTGCGCGAGACCTGGCCTAACCCTGTGTTCCTGAACAAAGAGGACGCAAAGGCCAAAGGGATCAAGACCGGGGATACCGTCAAGGTGTACAACGCCCACGGCGCGATCCTTAGGACGGCTTCCCTGACCGGGATCATCATGCCCGGCTGTGTGGGCGTACCCCATGGTTCCTGGATCGATTACGACGATGAAAATCAGGTAGACCGCGGCGGAGCCGATAACGTGCTGTGCGGCCCCGTGATCTCCGGCATGGGTGTGACCGGCTATAATAACTACAACTGCAACTATGAATTATACGACGGCGAGCCTCTGGTACCTGATGTGGAGAAACCGCAGAGGATCATCGAGCTGTAAGGAAGGAGACTGACAGAGATGGGGAAATTGGGATTTTATTTTGATGCCACCATGTGTACCGGCTGCCGGACTTGTCAGGTTGCCTGCAAGGATAAGAACCGATTAGATATCGGGACCCTGTTCCGACAGGTAAAGGATTACGAGGTAGGTTCCTACCCGGATGTGACCTTCTACCATCTGACCATGTCCTGCAACCACTGTGAAGACCCGGCCTGCGTGGCCGCCTGTCCGGTGGGCGCTATGTATGTGGGAGAGGACGGCACGGTGCTCCACGACGCAGCTCTGTGCATCGGCTGCCAGGCCTGCGTGACCGCCTGTCCCTACGGCGCTCCCAAATATATGGAGGAGCAGCAGAAGGTCGGCAAATGTGACGGCTGCGCCGCTATCCGCGCCGCCGGCGGCAACCCGGTATGTGTGGATGCCTGCCCTCTGCGCGCTCTGGAATTTGGCGATGTAGAGGAGCTGAAAAAGAAGCACACAGGAGAGGATCTGGTCAGCGACCTGCCGATCCTGCCCTCCTCCGAAGCTACCGGTCCAAACTACATCATCCATGCAAAAGCCTCCATGCTCAAAGATGGGGCGGAGGAGATGTACCTGTGACGAGGTACTTCTGCTGATACGGATATATCGCAGATAGGGATCTAAACGTAAACGCCGGAACTTCTGTTAAAGAGAAGTTCCGGCGCTGTTTTTTACAGTCCTTCTACTACGATCGACCAGAGGATACACTCCTGATACCGTTCCGTTTTCTCAGCAGATGATCACCCCTGTATAACGATCACCAGCGCCAGGGCCACGATACCAGCCATCAAGAGCAGAGAGACCTTGACCGGGGAACGTTCCCCGCTTTTCCAGTCCGAAAACAGGCTGTCATCGTCATCCTCCATGCTGCATCTTCCCCTCCGGCTCCAACGCATAAAATGATAGACCGCGGAAACAAGGTCTATGGCTCCAAAGAGCAGCACGATCGTACGCACATAGAAAATGACCATCCCCAGGGGTATCTTATCCCCTCCACTCCCTAACATGGCGCTCCCCCATATCCGGCGGATGATGGTCATGGCGATGACGACGAAGATACAGATCAAGGCTGCAGCCCCATACTGTTTTGCTTTCAGCTTTTCGCTGGTCTCTTGTTTTTTGGGAAAACTACTATTCATGTTCCATCTCTCCTCATGAAAACCAGGCCAGATAGCAGCCAGGCAAAAACAGCTTCCCGACCCAGCCTGCCACCTCTATATACCGCCCCACATCCAGGAACACGGGGCAGAAGATCAAGCTGCCCACCATAAAAAAGGGGATCAGGCAGCACAGCACCTCCTCCTTTACCGTCACTTTTTTCAGGACGATAGCAAAGACAGCCGATGCCAAGCCATACAGAAAAAGCAGGCAGATCTCCCGCAGGCAGCTCCCCAGCTCCCCGGAGACCCACAGCGCTGCAAGACCGGAGAGGCATGCCAACAGCACCGGTGCCAGCAGACTGGCCAGCGAGCAAAAGGCCCGCTCCATCCCGGACAGCCTCAAGAACACGCCCCGCCTCTCATCCTGCGCCAATGTCACCGCCCCGTACAGACTGGTGATAAAGATAAAAACCGCGGCAAAGCCCCGCACAGGAAAGATCGTGCGCTCTTTTTCCTCCCCAGCCTCTTCCAGCAAAGGCGCTTGTTCCTCCTGGCGGTATACAAAATGGAAGGTGCTCCCCTCCTCCAGGATCTTTCGGTACCTTACTTCCACCTCCTCAAGCCACAGCTCTCCTGCCTGTCCTTCCGGCAAAAAGCCTCCATTTTTTATATGATCTAGAAGCAGCATCCGGTCATACCCTTCGATCATCAGAGAAAAAAAGGTCTCGGCAGACAGCTCTCCTGCCACCGTGGAAGGCGCTCCATAGAGACCGAACACATTCCGGAGCTTTTTTTCCTTCAGCTTCTCCTCCAGCCCCTCATAGATCACATAGCCGCACTCAGCCCGGCGGGCCGCCACCTCCTCCTTCAATACCTCTATGCTGTCCACCGGATAAAAGACAAACATCCCTTCCGGCTCTCCCTTATAGTCCGCCAGGGTTTTCACCAGAAGCTGGGCAAGGCTGTCCGGATCTTGATCCTCCGCATATACAGCGATCCTGATCCCCCCCTCCCCTTCCTGCTCTTTTGTTCCGAAAAACCATGCGCCAAAAGGGAGCAGCAGGAGAAGGAGCAAAAATGCCGGCCGCTTCCCATACCGCTTACCGGATAAAAACAGCCACAAGAACGCTCTTTTCATCTTCGTCTCACCCCCGCTGCCAAGATCCAAAATACTGCCCCACAGCCCGCCGTCTTCATCCAGGCTCCCCAGTCCGCCCTTCCCAGCACAGCAGAAACACCACATTCCAGCATCCTCGTGGTGGGAAGAAAAGCGGATATCCGCCGGATCCCCTCCGGCAGGAAGACCGAGGGGACCATCCCTCCGGAAAGGAACAAAAGGATCATGGAGGCAGCGGTCAAAAACATCACCAGTCCCATAAGGCTTCTGGTGCATTCATAAAAAAACAGGGCCATAGAAGCAGCCAAAAGACACATAAAGCACAGCGCCGGGAGCATAGCCCAGGAAAAGGAAAACGATCCCAGCCAACACGCCCCGCCGCAGAAGATCAGCCCGGAGGCCATGAGCAGCAGCCCCAGTCCGATGATCTTTGCAGCCCGGAGCCACAGAGGGCCTACGCCTAAGGATCTAAGCTTCTGCTCCAAAACAGGGCTCTCCCCGGTCAGATATCCGGATACCGGGATCACCTCCAGCAAGAGGAAAAGTACCAGAGCGCTGACACCGTAAAACTGGAGGCTGTCCACATCGCCGGAGGCCCGGATCAGCTCCCGCCGGAAGTAGCCGGCCCTGGGCAGAGAATAGGACAGGTAGATCTTATTTAAGTCCTCCACCAGCTTGGGGATCTTCTCTTCTTGCCCGGCAGCCTCCAAAAACCAGACCCCCGCATAGACCCCCGCCTGGGCCGCCCCAAGAGTCCTGGCCCCGGCCATCGTCAGCTCCCGAAATACCGCGCTCTCCAGTCCGCCGGCAGACAAAAGGACAGATACCGGCGGGTTAGAGCCATCCATGATCCCTTCCACCATCCCCTCCGGGACCTCCAAGATCCCCATCACCCGGCCGGCCTCAAAGGCTTCCTTCGCCTCCTCCTCTCCCATAAAAACAAAGTCACAAAGGCTGCCCACACTGTCTAAAGACCCCATCATATGCACAGCCATCTGGGTCATAGGATCCTCCTCAGGGAGGACTACGCCCACCGAGATCCTCCCCAGCGCAGCCTCCCCATACAAGATCTTGCCGGCCGCAAGGACGATGATCCCTAATATCGCCGTCAGCACCACTGCCCCTGCAGCCATATGGGGCAGCCGCTTCCACGCCCGTTTTAATTCAAGCCTTAAAATATCCCATCTTGCCCTCATCCTGTTCTCCCGCGATCACCTTGTCCCCAGGCTGCCCATCAATGCTCCGCCCTTGTTCATGATCTCCATAGCCACACCTATCCATTCCATCTGTCCGGCCCGAACGATATCAAAGGTCTCACCGGAAGGCGCTTCTATCGCCCCCTCCAACGGCTCTACATAGACCTCTCCCGTCAAGGTGATGTACTGTCCCCCAAAGCCCCCCTCTATCCGCAGCTCTTCAAGATCTGCATGGAACGCCTTTCCCTTCTCCAGCTTATCTACCGTTCCGGTGAGGGAAACCGCGCCCGCCTTTGTCTGGTCAGACCGCCCTTCCACCTGGATATGAAAGCTTCCGTCCTGGATATGGTAGGTCGAGGTATATGTCCCGCCAAACGACTCCCCCAGCACATCCAGATCGATGGAGACGGCGTCGGTGAGCATGGTCTCATCGTAAGCCCCGCTCCGCAAAAGCTCCAGAGAGATGCGGTCCTCGCCGGAGGACAGGTCGATCTCCGCCTCCATATCCCGCAGAGGGTATGCCCCGCCCTTCAGCTCCAGGCGGAAGGCCACATCCACGGTCTCATCCTCATGGATGATAGCGGTGGTCCCGGAAACAGACGCCAGCTCCCCCTTTTTCGTCAGGTAGACCTCCATATCCACATCGCTCATGGACTGGTCGAGACGGTCGATCAGGGCATCCACCCGCTCTTCCATATCGGCATAGGTCTCTGCGGCCTGCTCTTTTGGACTTCCCATATCAAAGCGCTTCCCCATCGCAGCATCCAGATCCGCGGCCATCTGCAGCTGCCGGACAAAGTCGTCCCGGAAGGTCTCATCCTGGAGGAAGAAATCCGCAGATCCTCTTAAGAACGCGATCAAGGCCTCCTTACGGACCAACATGTCATATCCCTGACAGTCCTTCTCCTGGCCGTCCACAGTAAAGGACTTCTTTTCCCCCTTTTCCACGATCAGGGCCTCCTGGAAGCCGGCCTTGGCCTGGCAGCCCTCCCGGTAACGGTCCATCAGCGCTTTTATGTCAAAGGGCCGGTCCCCTCCGCCCGCCCCTGCTGCCTGTTTCGAAGCCTGCTCCAGCAGATCGGCATAAGCTTCCACGTCATATCCATACTGCTCTATGGCCGGCCCGAAGAAAGGGGAATCCTCCAGCCGCTCTGCCAGGCCGTCGCTCACATCAAACAGGAAGACCTTAGAAGAAAGCTGCGGGATAGAAAACAACACTTTTTCCTCCCCATAGTAAGCGTCCAGATCCACCAGGTCCATCCCGCTAAAGACCAGCCCCATTTCAAATGCCCTCTTCTGAGCGGAAGGGCTGCTCTTTGCTGCCAGCTTCAGGCCGCTGCCCCAAAAAGGATCCAGCTCCGACACAGAGCTTTCGGACAAGGTCAGCGCAACCCCCTCCTGGATATCCTCACTGCCCATCATCTGGGCCAGCTGGGACCAGCCGAAGATCTCCTCCCCCGGTGAAGCCTGGCTCTCCGCTGAAAACGCCTGCTCAAAGGCATCGATCACCTTCTCCTTAGGTGACTTGGCGTTCATCATGACAGCCGCCGCACCGATCCCGCATACCGCCGCCGCTGCCCCCAGGGCGATCCACTTTCCTTTTCCCTTCTTTTTCTCTCCAGTCTCTTCCGGCAAAGGCAGCCGGGCCTGGGGAGCACCGATCCCCTGAGCCCCAGAAAGGCTTTCACTGCTTTGAGCCGAACGGTCATCTTCCTTTGCATCCCCCTGCTCTATCAAAGCATTACAGTGAGGGCACACCTTTATCTCATCCGCTATCTCTTCATTGCAAAACGGACATTTCATCATCCCATCTCCTCCTTAGCTTGTCCCGTCGCTTTCCCGGATCACCGAAACTGGGCGATCAGCGACCGGGCTGTCTGCTCCCTTCCGGTCTCGTGGAGCGTCCCGTCCCGCAGCACATAGAGCCGGCTGCACAGAGACAGCTCATCCAGTTCATGGGAGGTCAGCAGCACGGTCCCCCCTCCCTGCAGATAGGCCGTCAGATACTGCCGGATAGCCTCCTTGCATTCTAAGTCCAGGGCCGCTCCCGGCTCGTCCATGATCAGGTACGGTGCATGACCGGACAAAGCACAAGCTATGCTGAGCCGTTTCTTCATGCCGCCGGAAAGGCGGCTCACCGTCATGGAACACATAGGCCCGATCCCCAGCATGGCGGCCGGTCCCTGCTCCAGATCTTCTTTCATCTTCTTTCGCCCTCCCTTGTACCACAAGGAAAGATTATCCCTCACCGTCAGTTCCGGGATCAGCGGGTCCTCCTGCGGCACATAGGCCACATAGTCACAGGCCCTCTTAGGATGGGCCAGCAGATCCTCCCCATCTATCAGCAGGCTTCCCCCGTCCGCCTTTTGCGCGCCGGCCAAGATTGAAAGAAGGGTGGTCTTTCCGCAGCCGTTGCTGCCTACGATCCCCACACAGCTCCCCGGCCCCGCTTCCAGATCCACACCCTTTAAGATCTCCCGTCTGCGATATCCTTTTTTGATCCCCTTTGCCTTAAGCATCATGATCACCTCCACTGGCCGCGATCTAAGCTAACATCCAATGCCTGCCAGATCATTATAGCACATCTGGGAGGAGATCGCACTATACCATATCTTGCAGTAACAGTAACGGGAACCATTTTTGCTTCGTGGGCGCTGCTTTTTGTGAATACCTTTATGGTCAACTTGTTTGTTTGATAGGTAAAAGTATTGCTGATGGATCCGTTAAACTTGTATAGTAGTATGATATGGTCTGTGTTTTTAACCTTGCCCTCCGGGAAGTAGGCTTCTTTGGGCTGGCGGCAGCTCCCGCAGTATAA
>CAJUSS010000045.1 GCA_910588895.1 uncultured Lachnospiraceae bacterium | reverse complement strand
GAGGTGCGCGAGTTTGGTGCAACAACCAGGGAACTTCTTTCATTGACTGACTGGGAGGGCCGCTTGAACACCAACAATAACGATCCGGCACTCACTGGGTTCTGGATCGAGTCCTCCCTGCACATCTCCCCCAGGGAGCAGACTGAAGTCCTGGAGCGGATATTTGGCGGCTCCTCCAGATATCCTTCTGATATAAGGGCGGTCCTTGAAGAGGTCATGTTCCTTCCGGAAGCCAGCCAGGATACCTGCGCGATCTACGGAAAGACCGGTATGGGCAAAATGAACGGTGTTGTGGTGGACGCCTGGTACACAGGCTTCGCGGATGTGGGACACCGGATCTATTTTTGTATCTATATCGGCGAGACAGCCGGAAAAAATGTGTCCAGCACATTGGCGAGAGAGATCGCTGTCGCACTGATACAGGAAGGTCTTGCGGCTCCATAGGGCCGAAAGGAGAGCGCCTCTTTTGGGCCCTCCCTGCGCTGCTTGGATCGTGCCCTTTTTATCATACCCCGGACGAAGCGGGCCATCCTTCACATCCCTCTGCCATGGCTGTGAAAAAACATAGCTGGATGGAAGGCACAGAGCGCGTACACACTATCCACTTTACAGAAACACCGATCAGGCAGTATAATCATGAGTGACCGGGAAGTCTAGCCCCTGAAAGGAGTGGTGTCAGCAGTGATCGGAGATCTGGTAAAGGTGACGATCGACCGTCCGTTAGGAAGTTATCATCCGGAGCACAAGGATATGTACTATCCCGTGAACTACGGATATGTGGAGGGGATCATGGCGCCGGACGGGATGACCTTTTGCAAAGAGGAGATCCGGGCGCAGGTGGAGTTCCAGGAGCAGTTTTTCCGCTATGAGATCTTGATGGGACCTGAGCGGGAAGGCGAGCCTGAGCATATGCAGGGGCAGGGCTTGAGCGCGGTCATGGACAGAGCGGACCAGAGGAAAATGGAGGTTAAAAGAAATGGAAGATAAAGAGCTGGAACAACGGTTTGTTTTTCGGGATATCCTGCCGGAGGAGGCCGGGCAGGCGGTGGCGATCGAGCAGATCTGCTTTCCGCCGAATGAAGCCTGTTCGGAGACGATGATGCGGGAGCGGATCAAAAAGGCCCCGGAGTTTTTCTTGGTGGCGGTGGATAAGGAGACGGGAAGGCTGGCAGGTTTCCTCAATGGGATCGGGACCGATGAGACGGTCTTTCGGGATGCCTTTTTTACCGATGCAAAGCTGCACGATCCCAACGGAGGGAGCGTGATGCTCTTGGGTCTGGACGTCCTCCCGGAGTACCGCGGGCAGGGCCTGGCAAGGACGATCATGTCCCGCTATCTGATCCGGGAAAAGGAGCGGGGGAGAAAGCGGGTGGTCTTGACCTGTCTGGAGGACAAGGTCAGGATGTATGAGAAGATGGGCTTTACAGACCTGGGCCTGTCCGGGTCTTTTTGGGGCGGGGAAGAGTGGCATGAGATGAGCTGCGCGCCGGAGGGTGGTCAGCACTAAAAGGAACGGGCTCAGAGTGTGTCCAAAGATCGCTTTTTGTCAGCTGAGCATAGGAGCAGGGCAAGCCAAAAGCAGAGCAGGACAAGGCAGAGCGGCAGGACATGACAGGAACGGGGCGAGAACAGGGCAGCAGCGGGAAGTGCGCAAAGAAAAGGAGCGGCAGATGATCGTACAGGAGATCGACGGTGTAAGGTTCCGTTTAGAAAGCTCCCTCGATCTGACTTGGATAAAGCGGTATGGGACCGTCTTTTCCGCGATCGACGGGACCGGCTCGGGATGTATCTGCTTTGGCATCGCAGACGGGCAGGACCGATATTTTGTAAAGATCGCGGGGGTTGGCACGGTGGAGGCAGAGCTTTCGCCGAAGGAGTCGGTGGAGCTTTTGAAAAACGGGGCAAGGCTCTATCAGGTGCTGGAGCATCCAGCGCTGGTGGAGCTGATCGGACATTATCCCTTTGGCGGGTACTATGTGGCCGTGTTCCGGTGGGCGGAAGGGGAGTGCCTTTTTGATCATTGGAATTTCAGCCGATACGATAAAGGAGCCGGCAGACCAAGCCCCATGGACCGATTTAAGGCCCTTCCCACAGAGAGGAAGCTTGCCGTAGCAAAACAGATCTTTTCCTTCCTGGAAACGGTGGCCAGAAAGGGCTATGTGGCGGTAGACTTTTATGATGGGAGTCTGCTCTATGACTTTCAGTCCCATCGAGTGACGATCTGTGACATCGATCTCTTCCGTAGACAGCCCGCGGTCAATGACATGGGAGCGGACTATTGGGGGACCAAACGGTTAAAAGCGCCAGAGGAATACATCCGGGGAGCGGTCATCGACGAACGGACCAATGTTTTTACCATCGGGGCGCTCCTTTTTGACTTTTTTGGGACGTACACCTGTGAAGAGGTCCAGTCCCGGTACACCCACAGCCGGTTCCTGCCCTGTGCGCCGGAGCGTTGGACTTTGGGGAAGGGCGGCGCTTACCGGGCGGTCTTGCGGGCTGTGGAACCGGACAGAGAGGCGCGCTATGGGAGCATATCTGCATTCCACCAGGCCTTTCGGGAGGCCGTGGGGCAGGACTGCGGATACTTTTAGTACTGTATCTTGCTCTTACCATATCCCCCTGCCAGGCGTTATGGAGGCTTGGAGAAAGGAAAAAAATATGCGTTTTACAAACCACGATGACCGGATAAGATACTACCCGCTGCTTTTGGAGCGCAGCTTGAAGGAGCTGCCGTCCATCCCTCTCCCGGAAGGATATCGATATGTCTTCTATCGGCCAGGTGACCGTGATGCGTGGATCGGTATCGAGGAGTCAGCTAAAGAATTTTCCAGCTATGAAGAGGGCATGCAGGCATGGTACCGCTATTATGGAGGTAAGGAAGATCTGCTCCTGGACCGGATGGTCTTTATCGAGAGCTTGGATGGCAAGAAGGTGGCCACGGCCACCGCGTATATCGACCCTTCAAAGCAGGGGGAGCCTTTCCACGGCCGGCTAGGGGAAGGGTGGCTGCACTGGGTGGCGGTCCGCAGGGAGTATCAGGGAAAGGGATTGTCGAAACCTTTGATCGCCCATGTGCTGCAGGTCATGGCCGGCCATGGCCATACCCATGTAAAAGTCCCCACCCAGACGACCACTTGGGTCGCCTGTAAGATCTATCTGGACCTGGGCTTTCGGCCGGTCCCGCAAAATGCGGACAGCAGCCGGGATGGCTGGAGGATCGTTAAGGCGCTGACCGGACATAAGGCGCTGGAGGCTTTTGATCCGGCGGATGGGAAGGAGATCCTGGCAAAAGGCGCAGATAAAGGGAAGCACTAGAGGGACATGGCAGGGCGGAGGCAAAGCGCAGGATGTGTGCAGATGTTCCGGGGACGAAAGGAGAATGGCTATGGAAGGTACGAGGAAGATCGATACAGATAAGCGGCAAGATAAGCGGCAGATGTTCATCAAGGCCATCTACGCCGGTTTTATGATCGGCATAGGGGGTATGATCTATCTGTCGGTAGACAATAAGGTCATAGGTGCGCTGCTCTTTTCCTTCGGTCTGCTGACGATCGTTACCCAGGGCTTTTACTTGTATACGGGAAAGGTGGGTTTCATCAAAAGCATCCGGGAGATCCTGGACATGCTGATCATCATCGCGGGAAATCTCGCCGGCACCTTTATCGCCGCGTGCATGAGCCGGGCTGCAGGCCTCTCGATCAGCAGTCTGGAGCTGACGGCCAGAAAGTTGGACAACAGTCTCCTCCACATCTTCCTTCTGTCCATACTCTGCGGTGTCATGATGTATCTGGCGATCGATAACCACAAACGGGCGAAAAACCTCCTTTTTATCATCGCTCCTGTGATGATCTTCATCCTGGTCGGCTTCGAGCACTCCATCGCCAACATGTTCTATTTCCATCTGGCGGCCTGCTATACGCCGAAAGCATTTGGGTATCTGGCGGTGATGCTGCTGGGGAATGGGATCGGGGCGAAGGTGTTCGATCTGAAGGAACTGCTGTAGACTGGGAGGAGAGACGGACCAGTAGGAGCGGAGGGATAGAGGTGGGGAGGATCATAGAACGATACGGATAGGAGATCGGACGGAGGCTCACAGTTGATAGGGATGCTGCAAAGGGATGCGCTTTTGCAGCATCCCTTTTCTTGTATCCCATTTTTAGTTTCATAAGAAAGCACGTTCTATTGAACAAAAACCTCTGTAGGATGCATGTTTATTGTGAAAATGCATAAAAATAGACTGAATTTTTGTGCTATATACACATTTTTAATTTTTCTGTTAAAAGGTATAGACATCTTACTCGACATGTGCTACAATATGACCAAAACATGGAACGGGTTCCATTATAAAACATATCCAGTGCCACAGGAAATGCCTGTGGTATAAAAATAACAAACATGGAACGGGTTCCATCATAAAAAACAAAGACGGAGGAAGAGACTATGAAAATGAAAAAGTTAGTCAGTGTTTCACTCGCAACAACGATGGCGTTGTCCTTGGCGGCCTGCGGCGGGTCTTCAGGCGGACCGGCAGGTGGCTCATCCGACCAGGTTTCTGCCGGATCGGCAGAGGGCGGCAGTGCAGAGGGAGGGAGCACCTTGACTATCTGGCAGCCCACCGATAAGGCATCGATCGAGGCATGGTGGGTGGAGAAGCTGGCGGAGTGGAATGCGGAGCATCCGGAGCTACAGGTAAAGCGTGAGGCGATCGACCGCTCTGATTCCTACGCTTATGAAAATAAGGTCACCACAGCGGTCACATCCAACGACCTGCCGGATATCCTTTTTGTGGATGGACCTACCGTGTCTTATTATGCGGCCAATGGGATCATCGTGCCGATCACCGAGTATTTCAGTGAGGAGGACATGGCAGATTTTACGCCTTCTACGATCGCCCAGGGTACTTATGACGGACAGCTTTATGCGATTGGAGCCACAGAGTCATCGGTGGCATTGTACTATAATAAAGACTATCTGCGGGAATGTGGTGTGGACGTAGAGGACATTGAGCAGCGTACACTGGATAACCCGCTCACCTGGTCCGAGCTGGCCGAGATCGCTGAGAAGTGTACCACCGACAGCTATGTGGGTACCCATGTGATCATGGACCACGGCGAGGGCCTGCCTTATGCGCTGGAGCCGCTCTTTGTCTCCAACGGGAAGGATTTCGTCAGTGAGGACGGTACTACGGCAGAGAGCTATGTGAACAGCCAAGAATGTGTGGATACAGCAAAATGGCTTGCAGACCTGATCGCCAATAAGTATGCCAATGTGGATCCGATCACGGATGAATTTTTGAACGGCGCCTGCGCCACCATGCTGGGCGGCTCATGGGATATCGCCATCCTGGAGGAGAGCGCGACCTTTGACTGGGGCGTCACCTACTATCCGGTATCCGACAGCACCAAGAAGGCCGTCTCCCCATGCGGGGACTGGTCCGCGGCGGTCAGCAAGAACTGTACGAACGTTGCGGGGGCCGGAGAGTTCTTACAGTGGCTGATGTCAACGGAGAATGTGGCTACATACGCGGCGGCGATCGCGAAGCCGGCGGCAAGGCTCTCGGCTTATGATCACGAAGCGATGGCAGACTATAAGGAAGGCCCCCGGGCGCTGATCGTGGAGCAGCTGCAGAACACGGCATCTCCCCGCCCCAGGACCCCATCCTATTCTGTCTTTTCCTCGAGATTTGCAGAGGCACTGACCAATATCTTCTCAGACGCGGCTTCTACGCAGACGGTAGATCCGTCCTATATCCAGTCTGAACTGGATGCCGTGGCCAGCGCGTTCCAGGAAGACTATGATATGTATTATGCGCAGTAGCGATCAAAATAGATAGCCACAGGGGACTGTCGCAAAATGACCGATCGATCATCTCATTTTGCGCAGTCCCTGCCAAATGAGCGATAAGAAAGGCAGGGAGAGAAAGGTATGTCGAAAACCGCAAAGGCCGCTGGCAAGAAAAAGCATGAGCATGTGGCAGCATATGTGTTCACATTGCCGGGCATGTTCTTATTATTAGCATTTCTTGGAGTCCCGATCCTGTATACAGCCGGATATTCCTTATTCCGCTATCAGATCGTACGGCCGGATGATATCGTGTTCATCGGTCTGCAGAATTATCTGAAATTGTTCGCGGATGCGAAGTTTTGGCTGGCGTTAAAGAATACCGTATACTTCACCGTGCTGGTGGTGCCGGCCCAGTGTGTGCTGGCCCTGGCATTAGCCATGCTGGTCTCGTCCAAGTTCCGCGGGGTCTCGATCTTCCGCACCATGTATTTCAGCCCCCAGCTGACCTCCATGGTGGTCAGCTCGATCCTGTGGATCGTCCTTTATAACGCGAACCCCAACACCGGCCTGATCAACTCGCTGCTGGTCAACCTAGGGCTGGAGCCGATCAATTTCCTGACCAATGAAAAGACGGCCATGAACTCGATCATCTTCATGTCCGCATGGCAGGGCGCCGGCTACCAGATGATGATCTTCTTAGCCGGTCTCCAGGGGATCTCCAGGGATCAGTATGAGGCGGCGTCTGTGGACGGGGCGAACAAGGTCCAGCAGTTCTTATATATCACCCTGCCCGGTCTGCGGGGGACGATCAAATACATCGTCATGATCACCATGATCCAGGCCATGAAGCTGTTCACCCAGCCTTACGTCATGACCCAGGGCGGCCCCAAGGACAGCACCAGGACCCTGGTCTACTACATCTATACACAGGGCTTCCAGCAGGGCAACTTCGGCTACGCCTGCTCGATCGCCACCGTATTTTTCCTGATCGTGGTGATCATGTCCCTGTCCATGAAGCGGCTGATCGCGGATAATGGTTAAGGAGGAGTGGAAGGATGAAAGGATTAAAAGCAGCTAATTTTATGACGAAGTTTTTATTCTATGCTGGCAATGTGATCATCGGACTGATCTTCGTCTCTCCCCTGATCTGGATGATCTCCGCTTCTTTAAAGCCGGAGGCGCTGATCTTTGCCAACATGAACTCCATCACGACATTTATCCCGGTACAGGCGTCCCTGGATAATTTCGCGGAGGTGTTCTCCCGGCTGAACATGGTGCAGGTGTTCAAGAACACCTTCGTTTACATCGCCCTGATCCTGGTGTTCGATCTGCTCCTCAACTCGATCTGCGGCTACGCGCTGGCCAAGTTCGATTTCCGGGGAAAGGAGCTGATGCTGAACTTTGTGGTGGCCCTGATGGTCCTGCCCATGGAGGCGATCATGCTGCCGCTGTACATCGAGATGTCCCAGCTGGGCTGGGTCAATACCCTGGCGGCGCTGGTCATCCCCTTTGTGGCCAACTGCTTCTCGATCTACATGTTCCGTCAGTTCTTCTGTGATATCCCGGACGAACTTTTAGAGGCAGCGTCCATAGACGGGAGCGGCCCCATCCGGACCTTTTTCACGATCGTGATGCCGATCTCCAAAACGGTGTATGCCACCGTGTTCATCTTGGATTTCGTGGCCCACTGGAATGACTTCATGTGGCCGTTCCTGGTCATGACCGGAGAGACCAAACGTACCATCCAGCTGGCGATCCAGGTCTTCTTCGGGACCCAGCCGGTCCACTACAGCGCGATCATGGCGGCCCTGGTGGTCTCCGCGATCCCTATGCTGATCATGTTCATCTTCATGCAGAAGTATTATATCGAAGGTATCGCGTCCTCCGGGATCAAGGGCTGATAGGCTCCGTGTGTGCAGCGGTCGTAGACCTCCTTGCGCCCAGCGGCGGGACGCCATAGTGAATTGACAGATCTGGATAAAACCAGTATACTTATACCAAGATCAGGGAGATAGAGGATCAGGGTATGGCTACCATTCAAGACGTTGCAAAACACGCCCATGTAGGTGTAGGGACCGTCTCGCGGGTGCTGAGCGGGAACGGCTATGTGAAACAGGAGACAAGGGACAGGATCCAGCAGGCGATCGACGAGCTGGATTATACGCCGAACCAGATGGCGCGGAACTTATTTTTCAGCAGGAGCCAGATCGTGGCGGTGATCGTGCCGGAGGTGGGACATCCCTTCTTCGCGCAGTTTGTCAGCGCGGTGGAGGCGGCTCTGTGTGAAAAAGGGTATCAGACGATGATCTGTAATACCTACTATGAGAAAAATTATGAACTGCGCTATCTGGATCTGCTGAAGCAGAAACGGGTGGATGGGATCATATTTGGCGCCCACACCACCCAGGATATCTCCCGCTATAAAGACATCAAGCGTCCGATCGTGGCTTTGGACAGAGACTTAGGAGAGGATATCCCCTGTGTGATGGCCGACCATGAGCTGGGCGGACGGATGGCGGCGGAGGCGCTGATCCGGTCCGGATGCCAAAATGTACTCCAGATCGGCAGCACGGAGACCACGGATAAGGTGGTCACCCCTTCCCATATCCGCTATAAGGTCTTTGCGGAGGTGATGGAGGCACACCACATCCCCTGTCGGACGTTAGAGGGTAAATGGCCTACGGCAGATGCCGCGTTCTACCAGAAAGAGGCAAAGGACCTGCTTTTGCGCTTTCCGGACATCGACGGTTTTTTCGCCACAGATATGATGGTCGTGGCGATGCTGTGCGCCGCGCTGGCCCAGGGGAAGCGTGTGCCAAAGGAGCTAAAGCTGGTGGCCTATGACGGCACCTATTATATCGGAGCGGCCTATCCGCAGATCACGGCAGTGGTGCAGCCGATCGCGCAGCTTGCGGAAAAAGCCGTACAGCTGGTGGTCGGTCAGATCGAAGGGGACCCGGCGGGAGAGAAAAGTGTGCGGCTGCCCGTTTCCCTATGCTTAGGGGATACCACAGCAAGAGAGTGAGAGCTCTTTTGCTGTGGCATCTTTATGACATAGATGGAACCCGTTCCATTTAAATAAAAAGTGTTAAAGTTGAGGTGATCGATCATGGAAAAGGATAGATTGAGCAGAGCAAGAGAGTATGAACAGCAATATGGGAGCCAGATCGCTCCCCTGGAACGGCCCATGTTCCATGTCACGCCGATGGTGGGCTGGATGAACGATCCTAATGGTTTCTCCTACTATAAGGGAGAGTATCATCTGTTTTACCAGTATCATCCCTACACCTCCCACTGGGGTCCCATGCATTGGGGGCATGTGGTGAGCAAGGATCTGCTGCATTGGGAGTTTAGGCCTGCCGCACTGGCTCCGGATCAGCCCTATGATCAGGGCGGGTGCTTTTCCGGGAGTGCACTCACACTTCCTGACGGCAGGCATCTGCTGATGTACACCGGGGTGCGGCTGGAGCAGCAGGATAATGGCAGGACCTGCGAAGTCCAGACCCAGTGCCTGGCCGTGGGGGACGGGACCGATTACGAAAAATACGCGGGCAACCCAGTCCTGGATGAGCATGATCTCCCGGAGGGGGGCAGCCGCTTTGATTTCCGGGATCCCAAGATCTGGCAGACAGAGGATGGGACCTATCGCTGCGTCATCGGGAACCGGCCGGCGGACGGCAGCGGACAGATCCTTTTATACACCAGCCCGGACGGCTTCCACTGGAGCTACAAGAGCACACTGGCGGCTAACCAGGACCGTATAGGAAAGATGTGGGAATGTCCGGATCTTTTTCAATTAGATGGGAAATGGGTCCTGCTCACCAGCCCCCAGGATATGCTGCCCCAGGGCTTTGAGTATCATAATGGGAACGGGACGCTCTGTCTGATCGGCCGCTATGATGAGGAGAAGGGCCAGCTGATAGAAGAGTATCAGCAATCCATCGATTACGGGATCGACTTCTATGCGCCCCAGACGGTCCTGACACCAGACGGGCGCAGAGTGATGATCGCCTGGATGCAGAACTGGGATACCTGCAGCATCCGTACGCCTGAGGAAAAATGGGCCGGTCAGATGAGCATCCCCCGGGAGCTCGAGGTCCGGGACGGACGCCTCTACCAGAGGCCGATCCGCGAGCTGGAGGCTCTGCGGACCGACCCGGTATGCTATAAAGATATCCTGATATCCGGAGAAGTCAGCCTGGACGGGGTCAAAGGGCGCACGGTGGACCTTGAGCTGACCTTGCACCCGGAGAAGGACGGGACTGGGTACCATAAGTTCGCGGTCCGCTTCGCACAGAACGACCGTTACTGGACCTCCTTGAGCTACCATCCCCAGGACCATATCCTGAAGATCGACCGGAAATTCTCCGGCAGCAGGCGGGCGAGCATCCATCAGCGCCGCTGCCTGGTCCGCGGCGAGAGGGATGGCCTGCGCCTGCGGATCATCCTGGACCGCTACAGCGCGGAGATCTTCGTCAATGACGGCGAGCAGGTCATCACGGCGACGCTCTATACGGAGCTGGAGGCCGATCAGATCACCTTCTATGCGGAAGGGGATGTGGAGCTGGATGTGGTCAAGTATGGGCTGGATACAGGCGGCTTTGATGGACTGGGGCGGACTTGATGGATCAGACCGTTGGCCAACCTGTGAAAAGTAACACCACAGCCGTTTTTTATGGACATTCCGCCCCCTTCCCCCCTTGTTTTCCAGCCCTCCCCTATGCTATAATCTACACAAGGGTCTCCCTGCCAAAATGCCCATGATATGGAAAAATGACGGGGCGGCTGAACAAATCGCTAAGGAGGGTTATCAAACATGCTGCACAAAACATTAAAACCATTTCCAAAAGATTTTTTATGGGGCGCCAGCACATCTGCCTATCAGGTGGAGGGCGCGAACTTAGAAGATGGAAAGGGTCCGTCCTGCCAGGACGTGAAGACTGTGCCTGCAGGGACCTCTGATCTGACGGTCTGCGCAGACCAGTATCACCGGTATAAAGAGGACATCGCCCTGATGGCGGAGATGGGTTTTAAGACCTACCGTTTCTCTATCGCCTGGTCCAGGATCCTCCCGGAGGGCATCGGGGAGGTCAATCCCAAGGGGATCGAGTATTACAACAATGTGATCGACGAGTGCCTGAAGTACGGGATCGAGCCGCTGGTGACCATGTTCCATTTTGATATGCCTGCTGCGTTAGATAAGAAGGGCTCCTGGTCCAACCGGGATTCTGTCGATTGGTTCGTGAACTTCGCTAAGGTCATGTTCGAGAATTTCGGCGACCGTGTGAAATACTGGCTGACGATCAATGAGCAGAACATGCTGACCCTGGTAGGCCCGGTGATCGGCACGCTGATGATCCCCGAGGGCTGCACCAATGTCTTAAAAGAGACCTATCAGCAGAACCATCATATGCTGGTGGCCCAGGCCAAGGCCATGGCTCTCTGCCATGAGATGCTGCCGAACGCGAAGATCGGACCGGCTCCCAACATCTCCTTAGTCTATCCGGCCAGCTGTAAGCCGGAGGATGTGCTGGCGGCCCAGAATTATAACGCGATCCGGAACTGGCTGTATCTGGATATGGCGGTCTACGGCGTTTACAATAACCTGGTATGGGCGTATCTGGAAGAGCATGACGCCTGCCCCGAGTTCGCCGAGGGCGACGCAGAGATCTTAAAGAACGGCCATCCGGATTTCATCGGCTTCAACTATTACAATACCGCTACCGTAGAGGCCAGCGACGGCAGTGAGGTGCTGGATCCCGGCGCGGACCAGCAGACCGCACGGGGCGAGGCCGGGTTCTATCGGGGCTTTAAGAATCCTCATCTGCCCACCACCGAGTTTGGATGGGAGATCGATCCCATGGGCTTCAGGGCCACGATCCGCGAGATGTATTCCAGATACCGCCTTCCCATGATCGTCACGGAGAACGGCCTGGGCGCTTACGATAAGCTGACCGAGGACGGGAAGGTCCACGATGGTTACAGGATCAAATATCTCCAGGATCATATCGCACAGGTGCGCCTGGCGATCACCGACGGGGCTGAGATGATGGGCTACTGCCCGTGGAGTGCGATCGACCTGATCTCCACCCATGAAGGCATGGTGAAGCGGTACGGTTTTATCTATGTGGACCGTGATGAATTTGACTTAAGGACCTTAGACCGCTACAGAAAGGATTCCTTCTTCTGGTACAAGAAGGTGATCGCGTCCAACGGTGAGGATCTGAGCGATCTGTAAAAAGCCCGCCCGAAGGGCGTGAGGACTTTAGCGGTAAGACCATCAGGGGAGCAGCTGCTCCCCTTTGTCATGACTGCATAAGGCCCCGTGGGACTGTCCATCCCGGACATGTTATCCTGTGGACAGCAGAAAAAGCCTGCGGCTGCCAACAGGCCCCGGACATCCTGGCGCTGTGGGCAGAAAAAAGAATGGAGATAAGGAAAGGGATATGAGAGAGGAAGAGATGAAAAAGATCCTGGAGGTGGGCGTCCTGCTCTCCTCCGAGCGGGACATCCACCAGCTTTTGGAGCGGATCTTGTCCTGTGTGATGGAGCTGACCCATTGTGACGCGGGGACGCTGTACCTGCTGGATAAGGATGTTCTGCGCTTTAAGATCATGCGCAATGATACGCTGCGGACCTATTCCGGCGGGGACGGGAAAGATCCGGATCTTGCGCCGGTGCCTATGGACCGGGGGACCGTGTGCGCACTGGCATTGCTGGAGGATAAGACGATCTGCATCGAGGACGTAAAGGCGGATACAGGCTACGACTTTTCCGGTCCGATCCGCTATGATAAGATGACCGGGTACGATACCCGGTCTATGCTGGTGGTGCCTATGCAGAACCGGTCCGGGGAAAAGATCGGGGTGCTGCAGCTGATCAATGCCCTGGACAAGGAGGGCAAGGTGTGCGCCTTCGACCCGAATATGGTGCTGGTGGTGGAGTCTGTGGCCTCCCAGGCCGCGATCACGATCCAGAACGTACGCTATATCCGGGAGATCAAGGAACTGTTCCATTCCTTTGTTCAGGTGATGTCCGCCGCGATCGACGAGAGGACCCCCTATAATGCCAGCCATGCCCGGCATATGGCAGAATGCGGGAGCCGGTTCGTGGACTATCTGGGAGGCTGTGAGGGCCATGCACCGTTCTCTCCCGATCAGAAGGAAGAGCTGTTGATGAGTATACTGCTCCATGACATCGGCAAGCTGGTGACTCCCTTGGAGGTCATGAACAAAGCCCGGCGCCTCCTGCCGGAGCAGCATGCGGCTGTCCATCATCGTCTGGAGACCATCCGCCTGCTGGCGAAGATCGACCGCCTGGAAGGCCGCAGCACGGCAGAGGAAGAGGCCGAGCGGCTGCGGCAGATAGAAGAGGCCGCAGAGCTGGTGGAAAAGGCGGACCAGGCCGGCTTCGTCACCGATGAGATGAAAAAGAGCCTGGACAGATTGCAGGAAAGACGCTATGTGGGAGAGGACGGCATGGCCCATCCTTGGCTGACCGAGGAGGAGCATGCCATGCTGTCCATCCGGAAGGGCACCCTTTCGCAAGAAGAGCGGAAACAGATGGAGGAGCATGTGGAGGTCACAGACCGGCTGCTGTCCCAGATCCGTTTTTCGCCCGATCTGTCCCATGTGCGCCAGTGGGCGGCCGCCCATCACGAGCTGTTAGACGGCAGCGGCTATCCCAGGCACCAAAAGGGAGGAGAGATCCCCTATGAGGTGCGGATCATCACCATCCTGGATATCTTTGATTCGCTGGTGGCCGACGACCGCCCCTACAAGCGGGCTATGCCCGTGGAAAAAGCCCTGTCCATCATAAGGACTATGGCCCAGGAGGAGGGGAAGCTGGACCCTGCTCTCACGGCCCGTTTTATGGAGAGCCGGTGCTGGGAGGGATGAACGTCCTCCCGCAGCGGAGCGCATGCCCGACGATCAAAGACCTTGACAAAGCCCTCCGCCGTCAGTATAATAACACCATACATGCAAAGGCAATGAAGGAAAGAGTATCTTGTGGACCGCCTTACAGAGAACCCTTGGAAGCTGAGAGAGGGCAGGAGGGGAAGCAGGAGAACATGGCTCCGGAGCCGCGTATCGAGGCATAGGCTGAGGTTACGACGGGAGACCGCCCGTTACAGCGGAGGGTATTGTCAGATACCTGTAAGAGGTCCCATGCGCTCTGCGCACGGGATGAAGAGAAGTGGTACCACGGGGATCAGCCCGTCTTCTGTTTTTTTACGGAAGACGGGCTTTTTTGTATCATCCGGAACGTGCGCCTTTTGATACAAAACCCTTCGGTGGCCCCCTGCTTCCACGGGAGCAGGCTCTGTGCGCTTTGCGCCAAGGAAAGATCGCCGCAGCCGCGCTGTGGTGCGGTGAGGCCGGGACAGGGATCGGACAGCCCAAGACCCAAATGGTGAAAGTGATAGAAGAGGAGGAACAAACATGCCGATCAAAGTACAAAATGACCTGCCTGCCAGGGCGATCCTGGAATCGGAGAACATCTTTGTGATCGATGAGGAGCGGGCCTTGAGCCAGGACATCCGGCCATTGGAGATCTTGATATTGAATCTGATGCCGGTGAAGGAGGAGACGGAGATCCAGCTCCTGCGGGCATTGTCCAATACGCCCCTGCAGGTGGACTGCACCTTCCTGATGCTGTCCACCCATATCTCCAAGAACACGTCGGCCAGCCATCTGAACAAATTTTATGTGCCGTTTGAAAAGATACGCCGGAGAAAATTTGACGGGATGATCATCACCGGCGCGCCGGTGGAGAACCTGGAATATGAGGAGGTCAATTACTGGGAGGAATTAAAGACCATCATGGAGTGGACCAAGACCCATGTCCACTCTACGCTCCATATCTGCTGGGGGGCGCAGGCCGGCCTCTATCATCATTACCAGATCCCCAAATATAAGCGGGAGGAGAAGCTGTCTGGGGTCTACCGCCATAAGGTCCTGCATCATAAGGTGCCGCTGGTCCGTGGTATGGACGACTATGTGATGGTGCCCCATTCCCGATACACGGAGGTCCGGCGGCTGGATATCGAAAAGCATCCGCAGCTGCGGATATTGATCGAATCGGACCAGGCGGGGATCTTTCTGGTGATGAAGGAGGATGGCAGCCAGATCTTTATCCAGGGCCATCCGGAATATGACCGTATGACCTTGAACAATGAATACCACCGGGATGTGAAAAAGGGGCTGACGCCTGCTCTGCCCTGTAATTACTATGAGGGGGACGATCCCTTCGCCCGCCCGCTCTTAAGCTGGCGGAATGTGAGCAATACCTTATATGCCAACTGGCTCAATTACTATGTTTATCAGACCACCGATTATATCCTGGAGATGGACCGGGAGGATTGAACGTCTGTCCGAAGGCCGTATCTTGTTGTGCGGGCGGGGACGATCTTGTAGGAGAGCATCGCGGTCTCTTGTTGACAAAATGGAAAGAAAGGGATATACTGTCTTTCATAAACAAATAAACATATCAAGAAAGTAGGTAATATGGATGGGCAATATCTATAAGGGCACATTAGGGCTGATCGGGAACACACCTCTGGTGGAAGTGGTCAATGTGGAAAAAAAGGCGGGCCTGGAGGCCACTCTGCTGGTAAAGCTGGAATACTTTAATCCGGCAGGCAGTGTAAAGGACCGTGTGGCCAAGGCCATGATCGAGGACGCGGAAGCAAAGGGGATCTTAAAGGAAGGGTCGGTCATCATCGAGCCCACCTCCGGCAATACGGGGATCGGCCTGGCATCGATCGCGGCGGTAAAGGGCTACCGCATCATCCTGACCATGCCGGAGACCATGAGCGTGGAGCGAAGGAACATCCTGCGGGCTTACGGCGCGGAGCTGGTGTTGACAGAGGGCTCTAAGGGCATGACGGGCGCGATCGCCAAGGCGGAGGAGCTGGCAAAGGAGACCCCTGGCAGCTTTATCCCCGGCCAGTTCGTGAACCCGGCCAATCCGGCGGCCCACAAGGCTGCCACCGGCCCGGAGATCTGGGCGGATACGGACGGAGCGGTGGATATCTTTGTGGCTGGTGTGGGGACCGGCGGCACGCTGACCGGCGTGGGCGCATATCTGAAGGAGAAAAAGCCGGAGGTGAAGGTGGTGGCTGTAGAGCCGGCAGACTCACCGGTCCTTTCGGAGGGCAGGAGCGGTTCCCATAAGATCCAGGGGATAGGAGCCGGATTTGTGCCGGAGGTCCTGGATACAAAGATCTACGATGAGATCTTGAAGATCCAGGGGGACGATGCCTTTGCAGCTGCCAAGCTGCTGGCGAAACAGGAGGGCGTCCTGGTAGGCATCTCCTCCGGCGCGGCCCTGCATGCGGCCATCCTGCTGGCAAAACGTCCGGAAAATAAAGGAAAGACGATCGTAGCCCTGCTCCCGGATACAGGCGACCGGTATTATTCCACTCCACTGTTCACAGAGTGAACGGTGGGGACAGACAGGAAAGGATGTTGCGCGGTATGAGCGAGGACAAGATAAAAGATGCAACTTGGCGGGAGCAGGCAGAAAAGAGCATCCGAAAGACCTTCCATAAGCCCTTATTTTCCCGTTTTGCCAAGGCGATCAACACCTATGAGCTGGTGCAGGAAGGGGATAAGATCGCGGTCTGTATCTCCGGCGGCAAGGATTCCATGCTGCTGGCGAAGCTGTTCCAGGAACTGAAGCGACATGATAAATTTCCCTTTGAACTGGTCTTCCTGGTGATGGATCCAGGCTACAGCCCGGCTAACCGGCAGGCGATCGAGCAAAATGCCAGACTTTTGGATATCCCGATCTCTATTTTTGAGGCGGATATCTTTAATGCGGTCTTTACGATCGAAAGGTCTCCCTGCTATCTGTGCGCGCGAATGCGCAGGGGGCACCTCTACAGCAAGGCAAGAGAGCTGGGCTGCAATAAGATCGCTCTGGGCCACCATTATGATGACGTGATCGAAACGATCCTGATGGGGATGCTCTATGGCGGCCAGGTCCAGACCATGATGCCGAAGCTGCACAGCACGAATTTTTTGGGGATGGAGCTGATCCGCCCTATGTATCTGATCCGGGAGGCGGATATCAAGAGGTGGCGGGACTACAACCAGCTCCATTTTCTCCAGTGTGCCTGCCGTTTTACCGAAAATACCCAAAAGGAGCATCCGGGTCCCAAAGGGGCGGGCGAGACCTCCAAGCGACAGGAGATCAAGCATTTGATCGCAGAGATGAAAAAAGTGAATCCCTTTGTGGAGAGCAATATCTTTAAGAGTGTGGAAAACGTAAACCTGGATACGGTCATCGCCTATAAGGATAAGGGGGAGCGGCATCATTTCCTGGAGCGGTATAAGGCTGTCCTGCTGGAAGATTCTTTATGACATTTTTGAGAAAGATCAGGCGACACACTGGACAATAAAAGTAAAAACTGATAAAATCAATCCCATGGACAATATATCTTGGTGAGGCGATGACGATGAAAAAGTGGGATCATTTAAAAAGGAACATAAAAAGACTCCAGGGCCTGTATCTTTTTATCTTGGTGTTCTTGCTGTCCGGCTGCGACAAGATCGGGAACACGGACACCTGGGTGGTGGAAGTGCATGTCCTGGAAAAGGAGACCGTGACACGGGAGGATAAGGACACAGGGACGGAGGAGGTCTTTCTCTTGAACTGTGAGGATGAAGCAGGCGACACACAGGTCTTTGAGCTGACAGACACCGCACTGGATGGAAAATACGAGGCGGAAAAAGCGTTTAAGGAGTTAAAGACCGGAAAATATTACAAATTCCGAGTGGGCTGGCGGGGACCTGGGATCGAGGGGAGGTCAGGCCACCATCCCAGCATCTACGGAGCGGTCAAGATGGAAGGCTTCAATCTGGAATACCTTCCCAATAACATCGATGATGGGGACCAGGATACCAAGACGGCAGAGGAGGCTTCACAGTCGGGAGAGGACCGGCAGGCGACGGAAAGCTCGCGGTCAGGAGAGGATCAGCGGACAGAGGAGAGCACATGGTCGGGAGAGGACCAGCGGGCGAAGGAGAGGTCGCGGTCAGGAGAGGATCGTCGGATAGAAGGAAGCGCACAGTCAAAAGAGGATCTGCAGCCAAGGGAGACCGAAGGCAGCAGGCAGCAGGAAAGTGAGCCTGCCGAGGCAGAGAGCAACGGGGAGCTGCCGTCAGAGAGCCTGCAGGAGGATATCCAGGCGAAGCTGGAGGAAAGCTTTGCGGCAGAAAAGGAGAGCCTGGCGAAGGAGCAGGAGAGTCTGGAGGAAAAGCTCCGGGAGCTGGAGCAGGAGCTTAAGAGACTGGAGGGTGAAGACGAGTAGGCGGGCAGAGGGCCGCCGCCGTATAGGTGACTGGCATCCGGAAGGCCGGGCATGTCCGCTGGACGTATATGCTCGCCCGCACATCCGCAGCCTGGGCATGAAGGATCAGACATAAGGATGATGGTATGGAGACAGAAAAAAGGGACCTGCGGCAGGAAGGACGGCTGCGGGAGGAGATACATAAGTCCAGGAAAAGGAAGAGAAGGCCGCTGGGAACAGGCGGCCTTCTGGTCGGTCTGGGGGGAGCTGCGCTCCTCTTTGGGGCTGTGCTTTTCTTTTTTTGCGCGGGCAGGGGATGCGGGCTTACCAAAGAGCGCTCCGGAGGAGGCGTTTCTCCTGGGGGACCGGTCTCTGCTAGAGAGCGGCCGGGGACGGCAGGAGAAAGGAAGGGCATGGCGGGAGAGGGGCAGGACATAGCGGGAGAGAGACAGAGTCTGGCAGGTGGGGCGGGTGTGCCGGATCCATCGGGGACGGATGATGACAGGAGGCGTACATCTGCGTATGAGGACGAGGGCGGATTCGATCCCGGGGCCGGAGCTGGGCTGGGGAAAAGCCGGGGCCAGGAGGACTATGCTGCGTATCAGGCATACCAGGAACGGTTTGAAAGAGTGGCCCATCAGTCCCAGATCCAGGAGGCGGGATTTTCGGTCATCCAGGAGCAGATCTTTCCCCTGGAGACGGAGTGCTTTGGGGCGGTGACCATGATCCCGGCACTGGATAAGGAGCACCATCGGCTGGCGCTGTTTTTTGCCGGGCCAAACGGAGAGATCTGCTATCGGACTGAGCGGCTGGAGACCAACATCCGCAGGATGGGGTGCTTAGACCAGTGCAATGAAGGGATCGCGGCCGTATCCTTCCAGGATGTGGACGAGGACGGCCTGACCGATATCCTGCTGATCACACTCTGCAGCAACGGGAGCGCCGGACGCGGCGGAGAGAGGGCGGCAGGAGCGGAGGCAAAGAGTGAGCTGCCGTCAGGGACGAGCAAGCCGCTGACAGAGGAAGGGGCAGAGGAGGAGCTGCTGTCAGGGACGGAAGATAAGATGTACAAGGTCGGGGACGTACTGTTCCAGGGAAAGGACGGCTTTTACCGGGACTGGCGTTTGTCGGATAAGCTGAACCGCTTCAGCATGAACAAGAGCGTGCGATTTATCCTGTCCTTTGTAAAGGAAGGACTCTCCACGGAGTTCTTGTATACAGCGGCTACGCTAAAGGAGCTGCAGGAGGGCGGTCTTGCGATCGACGAGGCTAGACGGAGCTGGCAGGAATTTGAAAAGCTGGGTCGGCTGGAGGTGGTCCCCGGCGTTTATCGCATGGCTGAGTACAACATCCTGATGATCTATCTGGTGGATGAGCGGGGCGATATCGTCTGGAGCTTCCAGCCCATGGGGGACCACGAGAACCTTTATGAGCTCCTGGGTGTGAGATGCCGCGACCTTGACGGGGACGGCTTAAAGGATCTGGCGGTCCTGGCCCGCTACGGCTATGAGACAGATGCGGGCCAGATGGTGACGGAAAAGGATTACTGGATCTATTGCCAGCGGACCGGCGGCTTTCTGACGGATACGGAGATGCGGAGCTGGTATCCCTGCGTGGAGGAGACGGATATGGAGACGCTGACAGAACAGGCAGGACTTTATTGGGGGTGGAGCGGATGATCAAGATACTGATCGTGGATGATGAAAAGCCTATATGCGATCTGATCGATCTGAACCTGTCCGCGGCCGGGTATCACTGCACGGCTGTCCAGGATGGGGTGGAGGCGCTTGATCTGATCGAGGAGCGGGACTTTGACCTGATCTTATTGGATGTGATGCTGCCAGGGGTGGACGGCTATGAGATCATGGATTATATCCGCCCCTTGAAGATCCCGGTGATCTTCATAACGGCCCGGTACGAGGTGCGGGACCGGGTGAAGGGCCTGCGGCTGGGGGCGGATGATTATCTGGTCAAGCCCTTTGACGTGGTGGAGCTGGTGGCCAGAGTAGAGGCTGTGCTGCGCCGCTACCATAAGACGGACAATACCTTGTCCGCCCTGGATGTGGTGGTGGATGTGGACGGGCGGCAGGTCACAAAGAACGGCGTCCCGGTGGTGCTCACCAATAAAGAATTCGGCCTTCTGGTGCTGTTCATCCGGAACAAGAACGTGGCGCTCTTTAGGGAGACCCTTTATGAGCAGGTCTGGGGCGGGGAGTACACCGGAGACAGCCGCACCTTAGACCTCCATGTGCAGCGGCTCAGGAAAAAGCTGGGCTGGGAGCGCTGCCTGACCGCAGTCTATAAGGTGGGCTACCGTTTAGAGGTACACGGATGAGATTCTCGCTGAAATTGCTGCTGTGGACCATGGTGGTCATGGCCATGGCCTTTGGCCTTGGCGGCGCTTATTTTGTCAACTATGTATTTGAGACCTCCATGGACCGGGAGACAGGACAGGCACTGGAGGAGAGCAGCATCCTGCGTTTTGCCTTTGAGACGGCGGCGCTGAACGCTCCGGCCAGGTATGATGTGCTCCCGGACCGGACGATCAGCCAGATCGCCTACAACCTGGCCGGAGGGGGCGGCGGCCGGACGCTGCGGATCTTGGATGAGCAGGGAGACGTCATCTATGAGAGCGATGGGGCGGAGGGAGACGGCCGTCTGATGGAACAGACCGACGAGAGCCATAATGCCTACCAGGTGGTCCGGCAGGAGGACCGCTACCAGATCCGGACCTGCGTGCAGGTGGACGTTCTGGACAGGATTTTGTACCTAGAGACCGTGCGGGACGTGTCGGAGGTGTTCAAGGAGAGGGCATTAGGATTTACTGTGTACCGGCGGATGATGGTGGTGATGCTGGTGCTGGGCACCTTCATCATGCATGGCGTCTCCTCCTGGCTCACACGGCCGATCCGGCTCCTGACCAGGGCCACAAAACGGATGGCCCAGGGTGAGTACGGCTATCGGGCCCGGAAGGTCAGCAGTGATGAGCTGGGACAGCTGACCCTGGATTTTAACCAGATGGCCAACGCTCTGGAGGAAAATATCGGGAAGCTGGAGGAAGAGATCCGGGCCAGGGAGGATTTTGTGGGCGCCTTTGCCCATGAGCTGAAGACACCACTGACCGCTATCATCGGCTATGCGGATATGCTCCGCTCCCGCAGGCTGGACGAGGAGAAGAGCTTCTTGTCCGCCAATTATATCTATACGGAGGGAAAGCGCTTAGAGGCCATGTCCTTCCGTCTGCTGGATATCATCGTCACAAAACGGATCCATATCCAGCGCAGGAGGGTGGAGGCAGAGTATCTTTTTCAGTATCTGCGGGATATGTATGCCAATGACC
This sequence comes from uncultured Lachnospiraceae bacterium, assembly GCA_910588895.1. Lineage (GTDB taxonomy): Bacteria > Bacillota > Clostridia > Lachnospirales > Lachnospiraceae > Caccovicinus. Next base: position 3,334 of record CAJUSS010000045.1, on the reverse strand, counting down.
GGACGATGGCGTTCCTGTTTTGCAATGAGGGCGGGACGGTCTGGGCCGATCCGGATCTGATCCGGTCTGTGCTGATGAACCTGATCGACAATGCCTGTAAAGCTTCGGAGCCGGGAGAGAGGATCTGGATCGGCGGACAGAGGCAGGGGGAAGGGTACCGCTTTTTTGTGGAGGACCATGGCATCGGGATCCCCAGAGAGGAGCAGGATAAGATCATAAAGGCATTTTACATGGTGGATAAGTCCCGCTCCAGGAGCCGGAACGGGGCCGGCCTGGGGCTGGCGCTGTGTGCGGAGATATTGGCGCTCCATGACAGCCGGCTGGAGATCCGCAGCGAGTTGGGAGAGGGAACGCAGATGAGCTTTTGGCTGCCGGATCCGGAGACGCAGTGACGTGCCGCGGCCGGACATGGGCAGAGATATACAGCACACCGCCCGCGGGATAAGCTGTGAGGCAGCGTACCGCGGCAAGGCATGGGCAGAGACCGCAGAGAGGGGGCGATACCGTGCGAAGGAACATCATCCGACTGTCATCCTTGCTCTTTGTGATGGCGGTCGTAGCCATATCCATATGGGGACCGGAGGCGTTCTCCTATTATCGGGACGGCGGCCTTTTGGGCCATATCCATCGGCAGGAGGTGGATCTGGCAGGGGAGGGCTACCGTTACGTCCTGAGCAGCGGGGAAAAACTGCATATCCTTTCCCAGGCCTTGAACAGCCGGAGCCTGCCGGAGAGCGAACAGAGTGCCTTGACCAGGGACGGGGATGGCCTAGGGGATGGAGAGCGCTACGAAGAGCTGACCGGGTCCTATGCATTTGTCATCAACCGCAGAGGAGGCGCAAAGAGCGAGGTATCGGACCAGGAGGTCTTTGCGGTCTGCGACCGGGAGATCGAGGCGCTAAAAAAGGCAGGCGTGCTGCCAGATACGCTGCAGGCGGTGGAGCCGGCGCTCTATGAGGCTCTGCTCTGCTCCGCCATCGATACCAGGGAGCCCAGGAATAACGTGTCGGTCTGGAGCCTGACCTTATCGGACCATCTGCGGAACGTGAGCAAGGAGGATCGCCTGATCGAGGCCTATATCGATGGGGATGACGGGAAGATCTACGGATTTTATGCCCGGATCGACCAGGAGTGGGAGGACTTAGATCCAGACCGGATCATCCTGGCCTGGAGCCGGTACCTGGGGCTTTCAGAGCCAAAGCCCTATGAGGGTGCGGATCCGCTGATGGAGATCACGCCATATTTTAAGAAATATGTGTTCCCCGGCGGGGAGGAAGAGCGGACGATCGTGACCATCGGCTTTTTCGAGGGGATCCGGGAGCTGTTCATCGCCACCAGTCCGGGGAGGTGAAGGAAAAGCAGATAAAAACAAACTCGACCCTTGACTTTTTTTGTCTGCTATGCTACCGTAATAAAGTGCATGATGCATGGTCGATCATTTGCAATGGGGCAGGTGGAACATTTACGTTCCCCCTGTTTTTTATTCCTGCGGGCAATGCCGCGAGGGGGGCTATGCGCCAGTGGCGTATGGTCGGCACCGACCGGAGAGGGGCGCAGTCCAAAGCCCCCGCCAGACCTTGCAGCTATGCCTATCCCCTGCCGCAGGCAGGAAAAACGGGAGGAAAAGTATGGTCGAGATGATCGCAAATGTCAACGGAGTGGTCAATAGTTTTGTCTGGGGGATCCCGATGCTGGTCCTTTTGATCGGCACAGGGATCTTGATGACCGCCCTGACTAAGGTATTCCAGATCTCCCACTTCGGGTATTGGATGGAGCATACCCTGGGGAGCATCTTTACAGACAAGCACATCACAAAGCACACGGAAAAGGGAGATCAGTCCATCACCCAGTTCCAATCCCTGTGTACGGCGCTTGCCGCTACGATCGGGACGGGTAACATCGTGGGCGTATCTTCCGCGCTGCTGTTCGGGGGGCCCGGCTCGATCTTCTGGATGTGGATCGTGGCATTCTTCGGGATGATGACCAATTACTCGGAAAATGTCCTGGGGATCTACTACCGCCGGAAAAACGAGAAGGGAGAATGGTCCGGAGGCGCGATGTACTATCTGCGGGACGGTCTTGGCTCGAAAAAGGGCATGGGAAAGGTAGGCGCTGCGCTGGCGGTCCTGTTCGCTCTGTTCTGCCTGCTGGCATCCTTCGGCATCGGGAACATGAGCCAGATCAACTCCATCGCAGGCAATATGAAAGCCGCGTTCATGATCCCGAACCTGGTCACCGGGATCGTGCTGATGGTCCTGGCCGGGCTGGTGGTGTTAGGCGGGATCAAGCGCATCGCCTCCGTCACCGAAAAGCTGGTCCCATTTATGGCGGTCTTCTATATCGTCGGCGCGTTGATCGTGTGCGTCGCCAATGCAGGCCAGCTCATCCCGGCCCTGGTGTCGATCTTTAAGGGTGCCTTTGCCGTGAAGGCTGTGGGCGGCGGGATCGTAGGCGCCGGTGTCAAGATGGCGCTGACCTGGGGGATGAAGCGGGGGGTCTTCTCCAATGAAGCCGGCCTTGGATCCTCGGTCATGGTCCACTCCAGCTCCAATGTGCGGGAGCCTGTCCGCCAGGGCATGTGGGGGATCTTCGAGGTGTTCGCGGACACGATCGTAGTCTGCACCTTGACCGCGCTGACGGTGCTGACCTCCGGTCTGGTGGACTTAGAGACCGGTGCGGTGATCAGCAAGGCTGAGGGCTCTGCGCTGGTGGGAGAGGCCTTTGCCAAGGTGTTCGGTCCCCTTGGCCCCATGTTCATCGCCCTGGCCATATTGCTGTTCGCGTTCTCCACCGTGCTGGGCTGGAGCCATTATGGCTCCAAGGCCTTCGAGTATCTGTTCGGCGCCGGTGCGATCGTCCTCTACCGTGTGGTCTTCATCCTCTTCATCCTGTGCGGGGCCACCATGCGCCTGGAGCTGGCCTGGGACCTGTCGGATACCTTCAACGGACTGATGGCGATCCCCAACCTGATCGGTGTATTGTCCCTGTCCCCGATCGTCTGTAGGATCACCAAAAACTATGTGGACCGACGGATCCGCGGGCTGGATACAGAGCCCATGCTGTCTGCCTTTTTGGAGGTGCAGAAGATGCAGGCGCAGGGTCTGGATGAGAGTGACTGAAGATCGCAGACCAGTGCGGCAGGCCGGGGGCGGTCCTATCGTTGATAAAAATAGGGGATGTCGGGAAATAGATAGCCCAAACAGGGGGACGACGTGACGTATATGCGTCACATCGTCCCCCTGAGATCCTGGTAGGGATTCCGGTCAACTCTGTCAAGGCAACAAAAAAAGCGGGTGATGGGAATCGAACCCACGTATCTAGCTTGGAAGGCTAG
>CAJUSS010000044.1 GCA_910588895.1 uncultured Lachnospiraceae bacterium | reverse complement strand
CCAGTGTTGTCTCCAGATCGGTCAGAGGGTGCCAGTATACGGGTTCGATCGCCAGCTTCATGTCGATCCGCTGGGCCTCCTCCAGAACCCGCAGGATACTGTCCAGCATATAGGGCTGCCATCGCTGCCGTTCTTCTGGAGACAGGTGAGGATAGGCGGTCTCTGTGCCTACCACTGCAGCGCCCAGCTCCTTCCCCCAGACCAGACATTTTTTTAAAGTAGCGATGGCATACTCCCGTACCTGGGGATCTGGGTTCCCCAGATCCATATAGCATCCAAATACCGGGATGTCGATCGCCTGCTGCATAAAGGCCTCCCGGATCGCCTGGATATGCTGCGTGGTGATATCCTCATACCGGTCGATCCCCATGAACGCCTTGGGCAGGGCGAGCTGGGCTGCCTGGTAATCTTCATCGTGGAGGAGAGCTGCCAGCTCTTTGATCCTTCGTTTTCCATAGTCGTGGGCTTGGACGCCAACCTTCATCTCACACTTCCTTTCTACGTTTTTCATTTTTGTACTCGCGATCATCTTAAGCCATCTGGCGGGATCCTTCCTTCGCCTTGGCGATCACAGCCAGCAATCCGGCGGAGGATCGTTCCATGGCATCAAACTGATCTTGTGTGCCGGAGGATGGGACTTTGATCTCCTACCGGACCGACCATCCATGGAGGTCGATGCAGGGCGTGCCGGTCTCCCGGGCTACTTTTTGGACGGCCCGGGCATGTTCCTCTAAAAGGTCTGGATAGGTCCCGTCGCTGTTCCAGATGTTTCGGCCAAGAGGTGTGACTAGGACTGGGTGCGCGCCTTTTTCTCGTATGGCTTTCACAAAATAACGGAGGTTTACCGGATAGCCCCGGTCTGCCCACAGGTGGGGGAGCTTCTGGTCGTTGTGACCGAACTGGAAGAGGCAGATATCTCCCGGCCGGATATGGTGGACAACGATCGCGAAATGCCCCTGCTTTAAAAAATCCTCTGTGGTCAGACCGCAGTGGGCTTGGTTCTCGATGGCAGTATCCGGAAGGAACGCCGGGAGCGCCTGTCCCCAGGCGGCGTAGCAGGCTCCGGGGTGATAGGGGATCTCGGAAGGATGGTCCGTCACGGTCGAATCACCGCAGAGGAAGATCCGAGGCGGAGCTTTTGGTCTTTTTGCAGATCTGGGAGGATCTGATGTATAAGATCTTTCTGCCGGTACCCCATAACATTCCCCTACCTTCAAGGCAGAGGGATCCTCTGTACAGAGAGTGAAGAACAGATGCTCCACCGGTCGTACATCCTCCTGGTATCTTGGGATGATCTCTGCTGCCGACAGAAGATAGGAAGCGGAAAGATGTTCTCCTTTTTTCATGGAAAGGATCTTGCGCAGCTGTCTCCTCCCGGTAAAGAGATAGAGCCTTTGGATATCTTTTACAGCTTCAAGACGGATATGGATCCGATAGATCCCAAGATCCACCTTTTCTGTGTAAAAGCGCAAGGGGATCATCCCGGAAGGCGGAGAGGGAAGGGTTGGGTCAAAGCCGTCTGTCAGTTCGGGGACGGCGCTCCAGACCTTTCTCCAGACCGTTCCTTTTGCAGCAGGATCCTGGTCAGACTGTTTTTGGACAAATGGTTGAAAAAGATAGGACATCTTACGCCTCCTTTCTGCCCGGAAGGATTAGAGTGTATCGGGCTGCATTTTCGGACAGCGCCATGGTCATCGATCACATGGCCAGTGCCTCAGCCAGAGCTAAGATCGTCAGGGACTGGCCATAAGCCATGGGTGCGATCAGGATGTTTTTATAATGATCTGCATTGTAGCCCATCCCGGTACCGCCGGATACGTTCAGGACAGTTCCGTCCTCATCGATATTGTCTAAGATCCCGTTGATGGCCTTGGAGGCACAGGGGAGATAGGAATCGTCCAAGATCCCATACCGGATCCCCTTTAAGATGCCTGCGGTGATGGCGGCGGTGCCGGAGGTCTCCAGATAACTGGTATTGTCTAAGAGCACGGTGTGCCATAGGCCGCTGGGATCTTGCAGTTCCTTCAGTTTTGCCACCTGGGCCTTGTAGGTGTCGATGATAAAGGCCTTTAATCCTGCATTCATGGTCCCCTCGAACATATCGATATAATCCAGGATGCCTAAGGTGAACCAGCTGTTGCCCCGGCACCAGAAGATGCCGCCGAAGTTATTGTATTCATTGAAGGTCCAGCCGTGGTAGAAGAGACCGGTCTGCTTGTCGAACAGGTACTTGATGTGCATCAGGACCTGATGGATGGATTCGTCGATCCACTCCTGCCGGCCATATTTCTGGCCCATCCGGTTAAGGAACAGGACGGTCATGAACAACGTGTCGATCCACATCTCGTTTTCATTGAGGCGGACGCCCTGGCGGTCTCCATTGGCACTGGTCACATGCTGGAACCCGCCTTCTTTGGTCCTGGGCAGACAGCACATCAGCCAGTCCGCCCATTTTAGGCACAGGGTCTCGAACTGCTCATCGTGGTAGAGGTCGTTTAACTCTGCAAGGGTCAAAAGAGGGGTGGTGGTATTGATGTTCTTGGACGGCAGCCCTGCGCTGATGTTATCCTTGAACCAGCGGTAGAGGAAATCCTGATAGTCGTCCCTGTCCTTGATCTGCATGATCTTCAGCAGGCCATAGAGTCCTACGCCCTGGGGCCAGTCCCACTCATGGATCCCGAAATCCCTTTTGAAAAATCCGATCTTCTCGCCGCCTTCTGCCAGCTCCTGCTCATCTTCCGGTCCGCCTAAGTTCATCAGTTTATGGATGACCAGGTCTAATTTTTTCTCTAATCTATTTTGATCGATATGTTTCATTTTTCCCTCCAAAGCTGGATTTTTTCCAGCATTTACACTATAATCATATTTAAAGAACGGTTGGATGATCTGTTCAGCAGTCAACAAGATATAGGCTGATCAGTGAAAGATCGATCCAATGATACAAAAAAAGAAAGGTAGCTATATGGAAAAGATAACCTACTACGGCGAGACCGACGGGATCGCCTTAGAGCAGATGGTCCGCTATGAAAAATTTGATATGCGTGTCAAGCATTTCCACACCCAATACGAGATCTTTTATATCGTAGAGGGAGAGCGGGTGTTTTTTTTCAATAACCGGGAGTATATCGCCCGGGCCGGGGATCTGATCTTGGTGGATTCCAATCTGATCCATATGACCAGATCCGTGTCCGGTTCCAACGAGGGCCATAACCGGATCATCCTGTATGTCTCCCGAAATAAGATGGAGGAGTATGACAGGATCTACCCCGCTCTGCAGCTGATCCGGTTTTTTGATGAGCACTATGGAGTCTATCATCTGGACCGGGAACAGCAGGGGCTGATCTTGACCCTGTTCCGCAGCGTGCGCCATGCCCTGGATGCCAGAGGGCATAATTATAAGATCGGGATCGATCTGGATATCTTATCCTGGCTTTTTAAGCTGATGGCCTTCGTCCGCAGGCAGAAGAAGGAGATCCCTAATGACCAGGACAGCCCGAAATATAAGGCAGCTTACAAGATCGCCGATTACCTGTCCCAGAATTGTGAGCGGGCGATCTCCTTAGATGAGCTGGTGGACCAGTTCTACTTAAGCCGTTCGTACATCTGCCGGATCTTTAAGGAGATCACCGGATATACCATCAGCGAGTATACCAATATCCACCGCATCCGCAAGGCAAAACGGTATCTGGAGGAAACGGACATGAGCATATCGGATATCGCCCATGCCCTGGGTTATGAGAGTCTGACCTATTTTGAGCGCATGTTCAAGACCTATATGACCCTTTCCCCCTTAAAGTACCGGAAGACGCTCAACATGGTCACTTACACCAATGGACCTGAGGTGGCATTTACCGAGGAGCCTCATCGTTCCAGCTTCATCCAGCATGACAGCACGTCCTACAAAAGTCCCAGCACGCCTGGCAGCCACATGGAGAAGGCGGGAACAAAGGTCACCAGCAGGAGCCCTGCCGCGATCACCAGGAAATAAGGCACCAGCTTTTTCATCACATCCTCTACTGGCAGCTTGGCCACGCTGCAGCCTACAAAGAGCACGCTGCCTACCGGCGGGGTGATGGTTCCGATCGCCAGGTTCATGATGATCATAGCGCCGAACTGGATCGGATCCATCCCTAAGTTCTTGATCACCGGGAGGAAGATCGGGGTGAAGATTAGCAGGGCAGGCGCCATATCCATAAAGGTACCCACGATCAGCAAGATCAGGTTGATGATCAGCAAGATCACGATCTTATTGTCTGACACACTTAAGAGCAGGGAGCTGATGGCCTGGGGGAGCCCGGTAAAGGATAACACAAAGCTGAGGACAGAAGAAGCGCCGATGATCAGCATGACGATCGTGGTCATGACTGCTGTTTCCGTCAAGATCTTTGGGACCTCGGAGGGCTTGATGCTCTTGTAGATAAATACCGACAAGATGAACGCGTAGACGACCGCCACGCCGGAAGCTTCTGTGGGAGTGAAATAGCCGGACAGGATGCCGCCGATGATGATGACGATCAAGAACAGGCTGGGGACCGCTTCCCATATGGTCTTGCCGGCAGCGGCCAGGGTCAGGCGCTCACCTTTGATCGTATAATCGTGCTTTATCCCATAGAGAAATGCCACCAGCATACATAAGCCTGCCCATAAGAGGCCTGGGATCCACCCGGCCATCAGGAGGGCGGCCACAGAGATGCCGCCTGCAGCTGTAGAGTAGATGATAGGAGCGGTGGTGGGCGGGATAAGCTGGCCTACAGGGGCAGAGGCGATGTTCACGGCTGCGGAGAAGGTCTCGTCATAGCCGTGCTCTTTTTCCAGTGGGTTCATGACACCGCCGATCGCGGTAGCAGCCGCGATCCCGGAGCCGGAGATGGAACCGAACATGGCATTGCCTGCCACATTGGTCAGGGCCAGAGAACCGGGCACACGGCCAAGGACCATCAGAGCCAGGTTCACCAGCCGCCTGGCGATACCGCCGCTGCTCATCAGGAGACCGGCTAGGATAAAGAAAGGAACGGCCAAAAGAGAAAAGCTGTCGATGCCGCCTACCATCTTCTGGGCGGAGATGAACATCCCAAAATTCGGGGTCAAAAACATGATGATCGTTACCAGCGCTGCGCTGATGATGCTGAAGGATACAGGGGTACCGTAGGCCAACAGCAGGAAAAATACGATGAGTAGGACGATCGCTGCCTGGATCTGCATTATCTTACCTCCTTTACTTGCTTCGAATATCGGATCAGATGGTCCACGCCATAGAGGACCATCAGGATGCCGCCGATGGGGACACAGGCATAGTAGAGCTCCATGGGCATATGTAGGGCCGGGGAGATCTGACCGCTGGAATTAGTGGTCACCATCCAGCCGCCTGCGATCATGACAAAGATGCTCAAGAACAGGATCAAGACCTCGATGCCGATCTTGGTGATCACCATGGCTTTGGGGCTAAAGGAACGGGTAACTAAGTTGATCGACAGATGGCGGTCCTTGCCGAAGGCATAGGGGACCCCGATCATGGTCATCCAGATCAGCAGATAGCGCAGCAGCTCTTCTGTATATTTGCTGGGGCTATTTAAGACGAAGCGGGTGAACACCTGCCAGAAGCAACCCAGCACCATCACAGCCACCATGAGGCCTAATAAGGTCTCTAAAACTTTGTCTAATCGTTTCATTTTGCTCCTCCTTGCACTTACTGTGCGTATTTCTGGATATCCTCGTACAGGGCCTTATAGCTCTCGCCCTTGGCACAATAGTCCTGATGCACCGGCTGGACGGCTTCGATGAAAGCGGTCTTATCGATATCCCGATAAACGGTCACGCCATGCTCTTCGGCTTCCACGATCGCTTCAGCCATCATGCCGTTGTAGAGATTTTTAAAGTTATCATTCGCCTTTTGGATCGAGGAGACCAAAAGCTCCTTTTGTCCGTCGCTCAAGCGGTTCCAGGTCTTTGTGCTGATGATGTAGATATCCGGAGAATACTGGTGCTCCGTGTAGGTATAGGCCTTTACCAGATCCTCGTGCCCGTCTACGGTCAGCACCAGCTCGGTATTTTCGGCTCCGTCCACGATGCCCTGCTGCAGCGCGCTGTAGGTCTCACCGCCGGCCATAGGTACGGGAGAGCCGCCCATGAGCTCGATCATGTCCATGGAAGTGGAGCTGGGCATGGAGCGGATCTTTTTGCCCTTCAGCACGGACGGGTCTGTACAGGGGATATTTTCTTTCAGATAGAAGTTACGGGAGCCATTGGCGTAGTATCCGATCGCGATGTATCCGTCCTCTGCGGTGGACTGGAACAGCTCCTTTACCTTTTCGCTGTTCTCACAGGCGGCGTAATAGTGCTCCTGACTCTGGAACAGATAAGGAACGGCAAAGATGGAATATTCATCTTTAAATTGCCCTAAAGTGTTGGAGCTCACTTTTGCCATATCCAGTACCCCCGCCTGGACCATTTCGATCTCTTCCTTTTCCGTTCCCAACACCCCGCTGGCATAGATGGAGACATCCAGTTTTTGGCTGGGATCTTCTGCCGCGAACTCTGCGATCTTTGCGATCGAATCGGCGATCTCTGAGCCCGCGGCCTGGTTATGGGCCAGACGGATCTCCACGGTGTCTCCCGAGCTGGTCCCTGCTACCGAGAAGAAGGTAGCACCTACGATGAGGACACCTGCAGCGCTGACCGCAATACCCAGCGTTTTTTTCCAACTTTTCATTTTTACTTTCTCCTTTTCTTCTGGGCGATATCCATAAGATCATTGGGCGAGAATTATGGAAATTGCACAGATTTTTCTTTAAAAATCCCCTGCGCGCTTGAGCAATTTCTATAAGTAAAATGTAGCATATAGGGAGATGTAAATCTTCTCCTGGATTGACCAGAAAAAAAGATTTTCAAACGATATTGTCTATGTCGAAAGCAGGATCTGGGAAAGAAGAGAAAAGTTCCGGCTATCCGTCCTCTTTTTTGAGAGAAAAAAAGAAGATCTTGTGCGATATTGCAGAAGAAGAAAGTTTGAGACTGCAGACCGGTGACTGATCATGCGCCTGCGTATAAACAGCAATTGGCGTGGGTGAGAAGAGTAACGGAGGAACAGACGATTTGTTGGATCTTACGGATATGGCATTTACTTTTTCTTTATCTTAAGGTATAGTATCTATGGGAAATATAAAGTAAAATGAAAAACAGAGCCGACCATCAGGGAAACTTCGAAGCTCAAAAGATCATCAGGGAAATAAGGCTAGGTTGCAGAAAAGGAGGATCATTTACATGGAAAACCAGCTGATATGGAAGGACGAGTATAATATCGGAGTAGACAACATTGACAGGGAACATCAAAAGCTCTTTGGGATCATCAACGAGCTTTTTGCCTTAAGGGATGAGGAAAAGATAGACCCTGAAAAATATAAGGATGGGATCCGATACTTAAAGGAACACGCGCTCCAGCATTTTTTAGACGAAGAAGTTTATATGGAGTTCATAGAGCATAAAGAACTTGAGATGCACAAGCGTTTACATAAGGGATTTCGGGAAGAGACGCTGCCAGCACTGGAGCAGGAGCTGATCGCCCAGGACTATTCTTTGGATGCTGTCGATCACTTTTTGGGAGTCTGCGCCGGGTGGCTGATCGGCCATACGTTGACAGAAGACCGGGCGATCGCCGGGGATGAGATAAGCAAATGGGTGGACCTTTTGCCGGATGAGGAGCTTGCAGAGATAAAAAAGGTGATCGTAAAGCTTTTGGATGATATGTTCCAGCTGGAGGCGTAGATCGTCAGCGACACCTATGGGGGCGAACGTTTCGGGAAAGGCGTATATTATCGGTTAGTGTACGGTACGGATGGCGGAGATAAAAAGTGGGAAGTCATCCTGGTCTTTGAGGAAAAGATCATCATCCAGACCGTGGGAAGGATCATGGGGATCCGCTCCGATAAGCTGGATATCGTGCTGGTCAATGCGACCAGATATACAGCAAGGCAATTTGTATGGCGTATCATGCAGCATTTCCCGTCCCTGCAGCAATTTGAACTGAAGGAAGAAAATCTCCTGAGCTACGATCAGTTCCAGGAGGTGATCGGAGAAAAGAACCCGCAGATCAGTCTTCTGTTCAATACGCCAGGGGGATATTTTGCTTATTGTGTGATCGCGCCGCATCTTCTCCAGGAGGGGATCGGGACCCCGATCGGGGCCGATAATGCGATGGAGGAGATCGGACGATATCTGCAGACAAGGGAGGAGGTCCCCAAAAAGAAGATCCTGGTGGTGGATGATTCGATCACCATGCGGCAGATGATGCGGAGACTGCTGGGTGAGGACTATGAGGTCTCTGTGGTCAAGTCGGGATTGTCCGCGATCCGGGCGATCACTCTGGATCGGCCGGACCTTGTCCTGTTGGACTATGAGATGCCGGTCTGTGATGGAAGGCATGTGCTGGAGATGCTCCGGTCCGAGGAGGAATTTGCGGATGTCCCGGTCATCTTTTTGACCAGCCTGGACGATCCGGAGAGTGTGAAAAAGGTGCTGGCCTTAAGGCCGGAAGGATATCTGCTGAAATTTTTAAAGCCGGCGGAGATCAAGCAGCGGATCAGGGATTACTTTCAGATGAAAGAGAAATGTGCGAAAACAAGATGAAGTCCTAGTTGCGCGATCTTCCAGATCTTGGTATAATTAAGTAGCAGCCGTGTTAAAAAAATGTTTCAGATCTGGAAAGGGGTGTTTTCATGGAGACCAGGTACAGAAAGATCGCAACGATCGGTACGAATGCCGCGTTAAAGGTGACGCCGGGCCATTTTGCAACTAACCACTCCCATATCAATTATTATCTTGATATGACCACATTAAAGACCAGGGCCGTTGAGGCGCAGGATGTTGCGAAGGGTATGGTCGGCATGTACTTGTACGGGACCGTCGTCGATACCATCGTTTGTATGGAAGGGACGGAGGTGATCGGGGCCTTCTTAGCCGAGGAGCTGAGCCGGAACGGTTTCCTCTCCATGAACAAGCACAAGACGATCTATATCGTGAAGCCGGAGTTCAACAATAACAGCCAGATCATCTTCCGGGATAATATCGTCCCCATGGTCAAGGAAAAGCATGTGATCATCCTGATGGCGACGGTCACCACCGGTTTTTCCGCGATCAAGGCGATCGAGAGCGTCCAGTATTACGGCGGCCTGCTCCAGGGTGTATCTGCGATATTCAGCGCAGTGGAGGATGTAGCCGGCGTGCCGGTCCGGGCAGTGTTCGGTAAGAAGGATCTGCCGGATTATGTGGACTATGACTACAGAGAGTGTCCGTTGTGCAAAAAAGGACAGAAGCTGGACGCGCTGGTGAACGCGTACGGTTATTCGAAGTTATAGAAGGGTCCTTGGTCTGAGCCATCTGCTGGGAAGGATGAGCGAGGGCATGTAGGGACAAGGTGAGATTTGCTATATCCGTCATAATGCACAAAAAATATAATATTATTTGTAAAAAATGGTCTATTGAGTTTAAAAAAATAGTATGCTATAATGAAAACCATCAAAAGCATTGACGGGGATGCTTTTATAAAATGAATGGTGATGAGTGCCACTTCAACTTAGTTGAAGTGGCTTTTTTTGCGCCAAAAAAGGAGGAGGAGCATGCGGGCAGGAAAAGGAACATTGATCGACAAGGAATTTGAAGTGGATGAGTCGATCGTCAGATCTCATTACGCGGCGGTCACCAAGGAGTTAAAGGAGATCCGTGAAGCTGGTAGATCCTATGTTTCCAGCTTTTGCAGACTGTGCAAGTACTGTAATGGGGTCAATTGTCCGGGGATACCCACAGAACGGGGGGCGTCCTCTGAGCGGAACTATCGAAAATTGCAGCAGATCAAGATCTCCTACGAAACGATCTATGAAGACGGGAATGGGACAGAGATCGATACCAGGATCGAACTGTTCGGTCATAGATTTCGGGCACCGATCGCGTCCGCGCCCTTTGGCATGATCGGGAATTTCAATCCTACCACCCATTATAAGGATGATCATGACTTTACCATGGATCTGATCAAAGGGACAGGGGATCTGGGCGTATTTGCCTTTACCCCGGATACCTTTGGACCCCGTTCGTATATCGACCCGTTGCGGGCCATAAAGGACAGCGGGAAGCAGGCGATCCCGGTGATCAAGCCGTGGGGTACAGAGGAAGTCCAGGAAAAGATCCGGATGGCGGATGAGGTGGGGGTCATGGCGATCGGACAAGATGTGGACTGCATCGGTCTCCCCAATAAGTCTGTCAACGGAGGCAGGGATACCTATCCGCGGTCTGCTGCTCAGATCAGAGAGCTGTTTTCGATCACCAAGACCCCATTTATCCTGAAGGGGATCAACAGTGTCCGCTCAGCGGTAGCCGCCGTGGAGGCAGGCGCCAGCGGGATCGTGGTCTCTAATCATGGAGGAAATTGTCTTGACCAGGCGCTGGCTACCTGTGAGACACTGCCCCAGATCAAAGATGCCGTTGGAGATGCGGTCAAGATCTTGGATGTCCAGGCCGGACCCTGGAGAAATGGCGGGTATACCTCGATCCAGGGAGGGGTTGGCTGGTTCAAGGACAGGCGTATCCCAGCATCGGAAAAAGCGGCTACCCGTATCCTGCATTACGATGAGGACGGAGCGCTGATCATGGGATTGGAGGGGGGAGAGGAATACTTAAAAGTCCCGGCGAACAACTTTGTGGGCTGTATCGGTGTGGCACCGAAATATGACCGGATCCCCTCGGATCATATGAACAAAGAGGTCTGCGGGAATGTGGATATACCACAGTTTAAGAAGGGATCTACCGTGGTGCTGCGCTGCAATGTTGACGGTGGTCTTTTGAACATCGGGGATGTCCATGCGGCGCAGGGGGACGGGGAGATCACTGGGTGTGCAGTGGAGAGCCAGGGACGCACGACCGTCCGGGTATCGCTCATAAAAAAGGAAGATATGCCTTATTATGGTTATCCGCAGGTAGAAAATGAGAAGATGATCGGATCTGTAGGTATATGTCCTCATATCGATATGGATCATTGCTGTATGGAGGGTTATGCGGACCTGATCTATCGCATCGAAGCGGGGTATGGGATCAGCCAAGCAGATGCATATATGCTTCTCTGTATAGCGGGAAAGATACAGATCGGGAATGGGCTTTCGGCTGTATGTATGATCGATAAAGAGATCTTAAAAAAATACAAAAAGAAGTAAGGACAGGCTGTTCATACAAGAAAAAAAGAGTTTGAGAGGTAAGTTATGATCACAAAAAAAGCATTTAAGCTTGGGGCTTCTGTATGCATAAAAGCACCAAAAGGAGCTGCATTTCCGATAGTGGATCCTATCAGGCTAAAGGAGTATATCCAGAGCAAGGGTATGTGTGCATCCTCCATCGGGACGGGCCTTGCAGTCGCCTACGAACAGCTTATCATGACCTCTAAAGACAAGGATATCCGTGACCGGGTGATCGAACGTCTCATGCGCCAGTGCGACCTGGGGGCACAGTTGGACTGTCTGGTGGTGATCGGCTCTATGCGGGGGAACATAGGGCCGGATGACACCTATGAGGAGGTCTTGGAACTGATCGACCAGGTGGGCAGCAGTCACTTGAAGGTCCACCTGGATACATTCCACATGAACATCGAGGAGCTGGATTGGGAAAAGCCGGTGCTGGCATGCGGTGATAAGCTGGGGCATGTCCATATAGCAGATAATACCAGACTGTATCCAGGTTCGGGCCTGATCGACTTTATGCCGTTCCTGAGGGCATTAAAGAAGATCGGATATGACCGGAGCCTTATATTCGAGATCTATCCCGGAGAGGATGGATATCAGTCCTGCATCCTGGGGCGGGACTATCTGATGGAACGTTTTGCACAGCTGTAAAAGGAGCAGGCAGGTTACTATTTACACCCACGCCGGTTGCTGTATAGATGCCGACGGATGCTTGGCAGCTCACAAGCGACAGATCAAAAAGCCAGCCGACTTAAGCAGCGGAGCGTGGGTGTGGATAGTAACGCAGGCAGTCAATCGACTGCCTGTTTTTTTGCTGTAAATCTTTCGCCGGTCAAAAGGGCATGGTATAATGGTGATAGACATCATACCGCTCCCAGCGGAGCAAAAAGGAGAGTGAGCATATGGACTTTAAAGAGTTAGTGCGAAGGAACAGGAGCTATCGTGGTTTTGACGAGACCAGACGGATCGCAAGGGAGGAGCTGATCGAGCTGGCAGAGCTGGCAAGGCTCTGCCCATCTTCTGTGAACAAGCAGCCGTTAAAGTATCATCTGGCCTGTGAAAAAGAGGTGGTGGATAAGATTCAGAAGGAGACGAAGTGGGCCAGGGCGCTGCCGGAGCTGGATCTTCCCCACCAGGGGATGTGTCCTACCGCTTTTATCGTGATCTGCCAGGATACCAGGATCGACGAGTCCTTGAGCCGCTATCAGCGGGATGTGGGGATCGTGGCCCAGACCATGCTCTTGGGGGCAGTGGATAAAGGACTTGGGGGCTGTATGATCGGGAATTTCGGCGCGGCGTCGATAAAGGAGGTCCTTGGGCTCCCGGATGATCTGGTGCCTATGCTGATCATAGGACTGGGAAAGCCGGCGGAAAAGGTGGTGCTGACAGAGATAGAGGACGGGGAGAGTACAGCTTATCACCGAGATGAGCAGGATGTCCATTATGTGCCGAAGCGGAAGCTAGAGGACATTCTTTTGTGACACTGCAGGAGCTCTCGGGAAAGCTGAAAAGAGGAGAGGAAGAGCGGGGCAGATGGGTATGGAATGGATGAGGCTGCCGGACGGGAGGAGTATCCTCCCGCCCAACGCCTACGACCGGATGATCCTCTTGGCGGTCTGCTCCGACTCCCCCTATGACGTGCTCAGCGATATCTTTCAGGCAGCTACAGATGAGGAGAAGCTGCGAGAGCAGATCGAAAAGAAGAAAAAGTAGAACAGGCAGGAACGTTGTTTTTTATCTAGCTACTGCCCGTCAGCCGGATCCACCAGCGCATCCAATGAAGCAAAACGGTACCCCATCTCCTCCCATTTCCCCAAAAGCTCATCCAAGATCTCTCCGTTGGTCTTGGAGGTGCTGTGGAGGAGGACGATAGCGCCGGGATGGATCCGGCCCAGGAGTTTTTGGAAGGCCTCCTCTTTTGTGGGCTGTTTATCCTCGTACCAGTCCACATAGGCCAGGCTCCAGAAAAAGGTCTTGTAGCCCATCTCCTTTGCCATGGTCAGGTTTGCCTCGCTGTATCTTCCCTGAGGGGGCCGATAATATTTTTTCATGGGCTGTCCGGTGACCTGCTCATAGAGGGCCTCCAGAGCCGTCAGCTCTTTTGAAAAGGTCTCTTTTGTGGAGATCTTGGACATATCCGGGTGGTGGTAGGTGTGGTTGCCCACGTTGTGGCCTTCTGCTACCATCCGTTTTACCAGCTCCGGGCTGGTCTCTAAGTAATTCCCAACCAGGAAAAAGGTGGCTGGGGCGTTGTGTTTTTTCAGGGCGTCCAGGATCGCGGCGGTATTGCCGTTCTCATATCCTGCGTCAAAGGTGAGATAGAGGACCTTATCTTCTGTGTCCTGGGCGTAATAGCCATCGAACTGCTTGAGATAGTCCATGGAGGCATTGGCCACAGGCGGCCTGCCCTCCTGCTGGAAGCTTAAGCCCCAATTTCCTTCGTCGGAAGCGTAAAGGACGGTTTGGCTTCCGGGAGCGTTCAGATAGCTGGCGGCTTCCCGGGAAGGTGGGGCGGATCCCGGGCCCATATGGAGGGACGCGCCCTGGCCGGACCGGACAGTCACGATATAGGCGGCCAGGTTCCCTATAAGGAAGCTGAAAAGGAACAGCTCGGAGACGATGACCGCTTTTCCCAAGGTACTTTTGGAGGGAAGATGGGGTGCGTGGCGGTCCAAATAGGAGCATGGTAGAATGCTCGGGCGGCCCTTTGAAAAACGTGCCAGGCGGCTTTTGGAGCGGACATCCGAAAAAAGTGCCGGATGGTCCGCTAAATGCCGGTCCGAAAGCCCGTTAGTCTGGTCTTTGCCGCTGTGGGAGGATCTCAAAAGTGGAAAAGATATCCCGCTGTCTCTGAAAATATCGAAAATACGGCGCATAGGGCAGTATCCTGTCTATAGGAGATTTGCTATATATATATTGCAGGATCGTTCCCGTTATGCGGCGATCCTTACGGATCGGATCTTTTTTCAACAGTCTTGGTCACCATCACATCACTTTCCAGTCCTAACACATCAGGGATGACGATCGTCCCCTTCTGGATAGGGGCAGAGACCTTCACCTTTTCGATCTCCTCTATCACGTCAAACCGTCTTTTTTGATGGACGGGCCTGGTCAGACGGGCGCTGGCTAAAGGCAGCTCCCCGCCCTCCACCAGGATCGATGTTGCGATCCTGCTATGCCAGCGCTGATCACTATTATTTTACAAAATGGTCATGTATCCGCCAATTTATTAAGAATGGATATATCCATCCCTTTTACGAGCATAGACAGGGGCTGTCGCAAAATGCCGCTATATACACGATATGGTGTACAGACCACACAGATCGATGGCCATATATCGCGTATAAGCTATATTTTGCGACAGCCCCTGTTATTTTTTCGCTGTCATGGTTTATATCCCAAGTCCTTTGGGATCGGACGTATCTTTATCCGAAGATCCTCCAGGCGCAGATAAAGTTGTTCGCCCACCAGGATCCCAAGGCGTGATGGATCACGCGCCCGTTACTGGAGGAGGCGTCGATCACCGTGCCGCCTCCGGCAGCGATCCCCACATGGCCGCTGACCACTACGATATCGCCGGCCTGGATGTCGGAAAAATTATTGATCCTGGTGTAACGCCCCACGTTCCGCCAGCCGGCAGAAGTTATGTAGCTTTGTCTGACGCCCGCCTGGTTCAGGCACCAATATACGAAACCGGAGCAGTCAAAGGAATTGGGGCCTTTTGCTCCCCACACATAGGGGCAGCCTAACTTGGACTGGGCTACAGCCAGCAGAGTGCCCACGCCGCCCGGCATGTTGACTGTGCCGGCAGCCGGCGTACTAGATCCGCCGGAGCTGCTGCCTCCGCTATTGCCCCCTGCTGCCGATCCGCCGCCAGAGGATCCGCCGGAGCTGCCCCCGGTCCTTCCGGAGGAGCTGCCGCCGCCGGTAGTGGTGGACTGCTTTGGCGCCTTCTTTACGTCATCCCCGGTCAGCTTTGCCATGGTCAGAGCCCCTACTGTACCGTCGGAGGAAAGACCGTTCTGGGTCTGGAAGGACTTGACCGCTTTTTCGGTCACCTCGCCGTAATAGCCGGTCACATTGGCAGAGGCAAGATAGCCATACTTGCTCAGAAGGTTCTGGATCTGAGAGACGGAGCTGCCCTCGTCACCTAAGCGCAGACCCATAGGCTTGGCATCCGGGCTGTTTAGGGCCATACGAGTGCCGGGGCCTAGATAGCCGTCCACCACCTGGTCGTTGCGGGCCTGGAACTGCTTGACCGCCTCCACTGTGCCCTCCCCGTAAGCGCCGTCGGGCTCAGAGATCAGATAACCTAAGATCTTCAGGCGCTGCTGGCACGCCAAGACCACATCGCTCTTCTCGCCAAGGGCCAGAAAATTCGCTTTGATCTCATCGGAATAGAGGAGGTTCAGGGTCTGCTGCCCTACCTTACCGTCCTGGAGCAGCTCATTGACCTCCTGGAGCTTTAGGATAGCAGCCTCTGTGGAATCGCCGAAATTACCGGTCAGAAGATCCTCGGTGGCCAGGTAGCCCAGCTCGTAAAGACGGGTCTGGATGCGGATGATGTCATCGCCCTCATCGCCTTTCTGGGCGGCGTAATGCTTGGCATCGGGCGACATGATCGCCTCATAGGTGGAGCCGCCGATGATGCCGTCCTGGGCCAGCCCGTTCTGCCTCTGGAAGATCTTCACTGCACGTTCCGTCTGGCTCCCGAAATATTCGGTGGGTTCATCCGGATCCATAAAGCCTAATTCCATCAGCCGTTCCTGGAGCGGGATGATCGCCGGGTGGGATTCTCCCAGACGCAGATTCTCCGGCATGGGGACGGCCTCCGGCATCGTGACCTGGATCTCCGGCAGGAGCTGCCCCCTGGGGCTTAAGACCGGGATGGTCTCCGGTGCAGTGGTCACGATGATCTCCGGCGCGGTGCTCTCGGTCTCGGTGACCGCCTCCATAGAGGTGGGTCCGGTCAGCTCAGAGGAGGGCGACTCCTTTTTCTGGCAGCCGGCGGCCAGAAAAGCGCACATCATAGTGGTCGCCGTAAGGCCAGCTAGAACGGCGCGTCTTTTATGGTTTGTATATATCTTCTCCAGCTTCATAATAAGAGGATCCTTTCTTTTGTGATTCAAAGTGAGTCTTATTCTAGCACAGTTTCGGGAGGATTTCCACAGTCAACCTCTTTTTTTACGGGAAATCGCACATAGGCCTTGAACAGATCTCCGTCGATCATCAGCTCAAAGATACCGTTCTGCAGCTGGGTCAGGCTCTGTGCGATGGATAATCCCAGGCCGCTGCCCTCGGTGGTCCGGGATACATCTCCCCGGACGAACCGCTCGGTCAGCTCCTCGCTGGAGATGTTCAGAGGATGCTGGGAGATGTTCTTGATCGTGAAGACCACCAGATCCTCCTCTAAGGTCACGTCCACATAGATGCGGCTCTGCTCCATGGCATACTTAAAGGCATTATTATACAGGTTCTCTAAGACCCGCCAGAGCCTGCGGCCGTCGGCCTGGATCAGGATCGGCTGTTCCGGCAGGTGGCTCACCAGGGTCAGATGCCTCTGGGCGAATTTTTCCTCAAATTCTCCGTTCGTCTGGTTCACCAGTTCCACAAAGTCGATATCCATGATCTCCAGCTTCAGATTCCCGGAGCTGGCCTTGGAGGCCTCCACCAGATCCTCGGTCAAGGTCTTTAGGCGCTGGGACTTTTGTTCCAGGACCGTCAGATAGCCCTGGACCCGTTCATTCTGGATCTTTTCCCGTTTGATCAGGTCCACATAATTGATGATGGAGGTGAGCGGCGTTTTTAAGTCGTGGGAGACATTGGTGATCAGGTCGGCTTTGAACCGTTCACTCTTTACCTTCTCCCGCAGGGCGCCGTCTAAGTTCTTCCCGATGTGGTTGATATGGTCGGCCGTGATCTTCTGCTTTCCACTGAACTCGTCCACATCCACGCAGTAGCTGATATCGCCGGAGGCGATATTGGTGATCGCCTGGTCGATCTGGTCGTTCTGGCGGGCTTTTTTGGCCACAAAGTAAAAGCAGAGCAGGTCTATGGAGGCCCAGGCCGCTAAAAGGGCGGCGAAAAGGAGCTGGCTGCCGGAAGTCTCCAGGCTAAAGAGAAGATATACAGCAGCGTAGGCGCAGCTGATGTTCAATGCCAGGAAGCCGATATAGGTGTAGGCGACGGTATGGGCAGTGGCTTCCATAGTAAGATAGGTCAAGATCTCAAGAAAGATCTTCCGCAGCCAGCTCTTCTGCCAGAGGGTGCCGGCCTTGTATCGGCGCAGCAGGCTGAAGCAGCAGAGGAGGGTGACCAGATAGATGATCACATAGAGCAGGAGTTTTTCTCCAAAATACCAGTTCGTATCCGCCACTACCAGGTGGAGGAGGCGGAAACCAGCTACCTTTCCGATATAGCAGAAGATGGCGCCTGCGGTGAAAAACAGCAGGATGCAGCCCTCTGCGCTCATATGGTCAAAGGGATACAGGCCGATCTGGCTGTGGTCCTTGCTGTTATGTCCGGAGGCTGCGATCAGATATAATAAGGAGAGAAGGCAGCCCAGAGTACCGAAGCCCATCATGATCACGCCCCGCAGAGTCCACTGGCGCATGTCCTCATAGCTGGAGGCTTCTTTTGTGTAGCCGTCCATATGAGGGAAATTCGTGTCTACAGAGAGGATGAAATGCTCAAAGGTCTGATCGATGAACCGGGTATCGTTCGCCAGATCCATGACATAGCTGGGGATCTGGATCATATTGGTCTCTACCCGCATCTCGTCGGCCTTGTACTCGACATACAGGCCCATATGCCGGAACTTCTCCCAGGAGGGGTCTTCTAAGTTGGTGTAGACGGCGGTCTTTCCGGGGATCATGGCATTCTCATTTTTGCAGGTGAGCTGGAAGGACAGGTTCGTGGAGCCGGTGATGATATTGTGGTAGACATAGCAGTAACGGCTGTAATTGTTCAGCGCCTCGTAGCAGACATCCTTGATCTTTGCATAGGCTTGCCCCGGCTCTTTGAACACCGGATCCGGGTCATAGGACTTATATTCTACCAGAACGGCCTCCTCCGGGAGGGCATTGTCATTGACCGGGATCACACTGATCGACCAGTCGTTCTGCAGGAAATAGCCGTAGGATTCTCCCATGTCGATCACATCCGACAGGGTGTAGACCTCTGTGGAATTGGGGCCGTAGTTGATCGAGAGGATCTCCTTTTCCATATCCATCTCCCCGTCGATCTCAAAGGCATCCCGCAGCCGGGCGTAGTCGAAGATGGCGGTGATATCATCCTGGAGCTGGTTATAGAAAAGGTCGGACTGGATATAGGACTCGCTCTGTATCCAGGCGATCCCCCGGCCAAAATTCGAATTTACATAAAGGATGCAGATGCTGGTGACGACCAAGCCCAGGAAGAGGAGGTGGAAGATAGAAGCGAGGAGCTTAAAGGGCCGGGTCAGGTTTCGTCTCGTAGTGCGTTCCATTGGTAAACTCCGATCTGTCATCGCGCTCTTGGCGCACATAGGGTGTCTGCAGCGTTCATTGCTGTTTTTCGATCTTATAGCCTACGCCCCATACCACCTTTAAATAGCGGGGCTCCCGGGGATTGATCTCGATCTTTTCACGGATATGGCGGATATGGACGGCCACTGTATTATCGGCTCCGATGGCTTCTTCGTTCCAGATCTGTTCATAGATCTCATCGATCGAGAAGACTTTTCCCGCATTTTTCACAAGAAGGAGGAGGATATTGTACTCGATCGGGGTGAGCTTGATCGGGTCGCCGTCCACGGTGACTTCTTTATTATCATCATTGATCTGCAGGCCGCCGCATTTAAAGACCTGGCCCATGGCCTGCTGGTTTAAGTTCCCTAACTGGGTGTAGCGCCGGAGCTGGGATTTTACACGGGCCATCAGCTCCAGGGGATTGAAAGGCTTGGTGATGTAATCATCGGCGCCAATGTTCAGTCCCAGTATCTTATCGGCGTCCTCGGATTTGGCCGACAGGATGATGATGGGGATGCTGCTGGTCTCCCGGACCTTTAAGGTGGTGCGGATGCCGTCCAGCCCGGGCATCATCACGTCCAGGATGAGCAGGTCCACCTGCTCTGTCTCTAAAAGCTGCAAGGCTTCCGCGCCGTCGTATGCCTTTATCACATGAAAACCTTCTCCGGTCAGATAGATGTCGATAGCTTCTACGATCTGCTTGTCATCGTCGCATACCAGGATATTTGCCATGATGCGGGTCCTCCTTTTTCTGTAAGATGGGATATCGGCCGCGGCGATCTGGGAGATGGCGCGGCGGGGATCTGTTGGTATCGATCATACAACAGAAACGGGGGGTGTGTCTATTACATTTTATTAAAACATTCTTAAGATGTGGATAGGAGGCTGCTTTTTCAGGCTGGCCAAAGGGTCTGCCATACCATTGAAAAAACGATACAAAACAGGGCCGGGGGCGATCAAGATACCCTCCGGCCCTGCGTTGTGTAGGATCGGCATGTGTTCTATTATGCCTTGACCGGATCTGTGTCCTTAAGATCAAAGCGGAAAACGGCTGTTCCGTAAGGGGGCAGGGGATAGCTGACGGAATAGGGCCGGCCATCGCATTCTCCCTTGACGGCTTTGTATGGGATAGTCTTTTGCAGCAGTCCCTTTTCGGAATTTAAGACCAGGTTATAGGTTCCCTTTGCAGGTACGCCTACCCGATAATCGGCGCGTTCCATAGGGGTGAAATTGATGACGAAGAGCAGGCTCTTCTTTCCGGTCTCATCCCGGCGGATGAAGGAGAAGATGCTGCGGTCACCGTCGTTGGCGTTGATCCACTGGAAGCCATTCCAATCATTATCCAGGCGGTAGAGGGCTGGATATTTCTTATATAGATGGAGCAGGTCCTTTACATAGGATTGGAGAGAATGGTGCTGTTCCTCTTCGGTCAGATACCAGTCTAAGGAGACCTTTTCATCCCACTCATGCCACTGGCCGAAGTCCTGTCCCATAAACAGCAGCTTTTTCCCGGGATGGCCCATCATAAAGGTGTAGCCGCATTTTAGGTTGGCGAACTTATCCTCATAGATGCCGGGCATCTTATTGATCATGGAGCATTTTAAGTGGACGACTTCGTCGTGGGAGAGCACCAGGATGTAATTCTCGCTGGTGAAGTAGGTCAGGCCGAAAGTCATCTTATTGTGGTTGTACTTGCGGAAATAGGGGTCCAGCTTCATGTACTCTAAAAAGTCATGCATCCAGCCCATGTTCCATTTAAAGGTGAAACCAAGGCCGTCATCCTCCGGGCGCTTGGTCACGTTGGGCCAGGCGGTGGATTCCTCGGCGATCATGACGGCGCCGTTATCCCGTCCCCGGAGCACGCTGTTCAGATGCTTGAAAAATTCGATCGCTTCCAGGTTCTCATGTCCGCCGTATTTATTGGGGACCCAGTTTCCGGCGGAGCGGCCATAATCCAGATAGAGCATGGAGGCCACCGCATCTACGCGGAGTCCGTCCACATGGAACTTCTCGATCCAGTAGATGGCATTGGAGATCAGAAAGTTCTTGACCTCTGTCTTTTCATAGTCAAATACCTTGGTCCCCCAGTCAGGGTGTTCGCCCTTGCGGGAGTCCGCATACTCGTAAAGGGGCTGTCCGTCGAAATCAGCCAGGCCGTGCGCGTCCTTGGGGAAATGGGCAGGTACCCAGTCCAGTATGATGCCGATCCCCTTCTTATGTAGGTGGTTGACAAAATACATGAACTCCTCCGGAGTGCCGTAACGGGAGGTGGGCGCAAAATACCCGGTCACCTGGTAGCCCCAGGAGCCGTCAAAGGGGTGCTCGGCGATCCCTAAAAGCTCTACATGGGTGTACCCCATCTCTTTTACATGATCGGCCAGCTCATGGGCGGCTTCCACATAGGTATAGACCCCGTCCTTTTCTTCCCGCTCCTTTTTGCGCCAGGAGCCCAGATGGACCTCGTAGATGCTCATAGGACCAGCCAGGGCATCGGTTTCCCTGCGCTTTTCCATCCAGGCGGTGTCGCTCCATTTAAAATGGTCGATATCAGCTGTGACGGAAGCTGTGCCAGGGCGGTATTCGGAGCAGAAGGCATAGGGGTCCGCCTTGAACAATACCTTTCCGTTGGCGGTCGTGATGGCATACTTATAAAGCTCTCCCATACCCATACCCGGGATGAAGACCTCCCAGATGCCGGATGTACCCAGCATGGTCATGGGATCGGCATCCGGCAGCCATTGGTTCCGGTCACAGACTAAGCCGACTGCGGCAGCATGGGGCGCCCAGACAGCGAAATACATCCCCTCTATCCCATCCAGTGTGTGCGGATGGGCGCCCAGCTTATCATAGATCTCATAATGGGTGCCTTTGCCGAACAGGTAACAGTCCATATCTGAGATGAAGCCGATCCCCTTTTGTTTTTTCGTTGTTGCCATGGTCCTTTTTCCTCCCTTGTGGTCAGGACAGCCTTGGACTGCCCCATTTTTCATATCGATAAAAGGCCTGTGGAGAAGACCGTCTATCATTTTATGGTCTCTGCCGCTTTAAACCTGCGGAGCAGGAACTGGTAGCGGAGCTGGGCGGCATTGATCTCATAGATATAGCAATCGATGAGCGTAGGATCCACTGCGTGTTCAAAATGGTTCCTGGCCGCATCGATCTCCTCTCTGGTCTGGTCGATCTCCTCCCGCAGCCGATGTAAGTCCGGTGGGGGGAGCACAGCCTCTTTTCGTGTAGCTCTTGTAGATGTCCTTGCCATTTTTTCTCTCCTTTTCCATAGATCATCTTTTTTACAAACTGCTTACAGGAAAAGTATGTCCAAAAAATGGAAGATCATGTATCTAAGTCAGATATTCTTGCAGCCGAAAGCCCAGATCCATCAGAGTGCGGGTGGATTCTGCGATGGTCAGATAATAATAGTTCGCGGTCCCTTCCTCCCTGACCCCGACCAGCCCGGCTTGCTTTAAGATCTTCAGGTGGTGTGAGATGGCCGGTCTGGAAAGGCTGGTCTTTTCGGTGATCTGGTTCACGTTCATCCCTTGCTTGTTAAAAGGATCGTCCGCTGTCAGGGCATCGATGATGGTCAGCCGGACCTCATCACCCAACGCGATGAACAACGGCATGCATCGATGGAATGCATCGCGTATCTCTTTGGTGGATGTCAAGCGCAGGCTCCTTTCTTTGCTCGGCGCAGGTAGAGCGCTGATGATTGGTTTAAAAATTTGAACAAAAGTATTTTACCATAGATGGGCAGTGGGGTCAATACGATCTGGGGATATTTTATGGACTTTTTTATGGACGGTCACTTTTCACACCCACGCCAGAGAGTCTTATCGCAGAGATATGCCGCAGATGGTCCGCTCCGGGAAAAACGTAGCGGACGCTGCGTTCGTGAGGGACCTCACTAAGCGCCAGCGCTTTCATATTTAGGAAGAACTGGAGGGAAGACCTGGCATTTCTGGATCTATAGCATCTCTAACTGACAAGAGTTTTGAGATCGTAAAAAAAATCCAGGGATTATATGTAAAAACAGGTTGACAAAATGACTGGAGCGTGGCATAATAAAGATACGAAATGGAAAAAATATACATTTATACTGGAAATTATTGGAGATAACAGACATGATCATTACAGATTTGGATGTTTTGAGAGGGGGGCTGCTGCTCTGCCTTGCAGGGGCCGGGATATGGGATCTTAGGAGTAGACGTGTGCCGAATCGGTGGGTAGCGTTCTGGTACGGGGCAGGTCTGTGCATCTCGGCATGCGGCGGTGTGGCAGCGGCAGGAGGCTATCTGGGAAGGTCTCTTGTTGTGACAGCGGTCTTCTTTCCCCTCTTTCTCTGCCGGATGCTCGGTGCGGGAGATATCAAATCTATGGCGCTGATCTGCGGGTATCTGGGCTTTTCCTCCGGGATCCGGGCGATCGGGGCAGGTCTGGCTCTCGCTTCGGTCTGGGGGATCATCGAGCTAAAGCGCAGGAGGATCTTGTGGGACAGGCTGCGCTATCTTGTGGCTTATCTGGGACGGGTCTGTCGGGAGAAGAGAGCGGTCATCTATCATGGGGAGGGAGGGGATGGAGAGCGCGCTGCAATACCGCTGGTGGCTTTTCTGTTCTTAGGGCTGATAGCGCTGTATCTCATGAAGGCGATCTGATAAAGGCGATCTGATCCGATATCTGATGGATACATGTGTGCAGCGGCGGACATACGGATATGGAGCGGCCGGATAGATGTATGCTGCGGTCATCATCATAGAGATATAAGGAGGTTGTGGGCCAGATGAAAAAGAGGATCATGGCGATCTACGATGTAGATCCGCTTTTCGCGGACCGGTTCGCAGAGGCGGTGAACCAGAAGGAGCGAGTACCCTTTACCGTTATGTCGTTCGCCAGTATGGAACGTTTAAAGCGTTTTGCGGAGGAAGAGCAAGTGGAGATCCTGCTCATCGACGCAAAGCTAAAGGAGGAGGCGGGACAGATCAGGGCCGGTCAGGTGGTGTTCCTATCGGATGGGGAGACCATCCCTGAACTGGAAGAGCGGTCGGTCTATAAATATCAGTCAGCAGACCATATCATCCGGGAGGTGATGGCCTGCTACAGCACCAGATCCGTCCAGCCTATCCCGGCAGTGGTGGGGAACAAGAGTATCCTGATCGGTGTGTATTCCCCGGTGAACCGGTGCTTAAAGACCTCCTTTTCTCTGGTGCTGGGGCAAGTCCTGGCTAAGGATGGCTCTGCGCTGTATCTGAACCTGGAGGATTGCTCCGGTCTGCGCAGGCTGATCGGACCATCCGGTCCGGGAGATCTTTCGGACCTGTTCTATCACCACAGCCAGGGAAACCTTAGCTGGGCAAAGCTCCGCTCCCTTGTGTATACCTGGGGCAGTCTGGATTATATCCTGCCGGCGCGGTATCCGGAGGACCTGTGCCAGATCAGTGGGGAAGAGATGGCCCAGCTCCTTGGCAGGCTGGCCGGTGAAGGGATGTATGACACGATCGTGGTGGATCTGGGGCAGTTTGGGAAAAAGGCAGTGGACATATTGGAGATATGCGATAAGATCTATATGCCGGTCCGGCAGGATAGGGTATCCGTAGCAAAGATCGAAGAATTTGAAGAGTATATCCTGGTCTCCGGTCACGAGAAGATCCTGGAGAAGGTGCAGAGGCTAAAGCTGCCTTATCAAAACAGCTTTGGAGGCCAAAAGGACTATCTGGAGCAGCTTATGTGGGGAGAGCTGGGGGATTATGTACGGCAGCTCCTGAAAGGGAAGTAGGCTATCCGGGCGTGAAGATGGGAAGATGTCCGCCAGAGGAGCCGGCGGAGAAAAGGGGCATGGAAGAAAAAAGAGGTATGGAGGAGAAAAGGAGAATGGGAGAGAAATGAGGTATGGCAGAGAAAAGGAGAATGGGAGAGAAATGAGGTATGGCAGAGAAAAGGAGCGAGAAAGAGAAAAGAGGTATGGCAGAGGATAGGGGCGTGGAAGAAAAAAGAGGCATGGCAGAGGGCTGGGATGTGGAAGAGAGAAGAGGCATAGCG
>CAJUSS010000043.1 GCA_910588895.1 uncultured Lachnospiraceae bacterium | reverse complement strand
TACGGTAGCCAAAGCTCCGTATTGTTTTTAAGCAGGACGGATGATGGAGTTTTTCTCTAAGCCGTTTCATTGTCACGGTCAACGTATTGTTATTGACATAATTCCCGTTATTATCCCAGATCTGGGTCAGCAGCCGTTCTCTTGTGACGGTTTTCCCCTTATTTTCCATTAAAAGCTGCAAAAGCTGGTATTCTGCTTGGCTGACGGTAATTTCTTTTTCGCCACAAAATACTGCCGTTTTGTTTTTGTCAATCGAAATAGAACCGCAGGAAAGATACTGGCTCTGCACATTTCCTGCCCTGCGCAGCAATGCGTGGATCCGGGAATACAGAACTTCTGATCCAAAAGGTTTTGTCACATAATCATCTGCCCCATATTCAAAACCAGAGATAATATCACAAGCGTCATCTCGGACCGTCAGAAAAATGACTGGAAGTTCTTTCCATCTTGAGCGTATCCATCTGCAAAAGCTATTTCCCTCGCCGTCTGGCATATTCCAGTCGATCAGTACAATGCTTGGGATATGGTGTTCCAATGCCTTCTTTCCGCTTTCCAATGTTCCAAATATAGAAACTTCACACCCTTTTTGGCTCAGATATTCTTTTACGGCCATTGCGATATTTTCATCATCTTCAATATAATAGATTTCTACCATTTTCCCATCTCCTTGTAATTCTTGCAGTTTCCTGCACTGTCACGTAAGAGACAACAAAAAATGCCCCTGTCTCCAGAGGCATCTGTCTTATCGAACATCTGGTGGCCGCAGATCATGCAGCCATCAGATCGGCCGATCGTCCGATCAGCCTTCGGTCTTCTCTTCTTTCTCTTCTGCGTCTTCTTTCTCTGCAGCTTCCGCTTTCTCCTCATCATCGAAGAAGTCGTCATCAAAATCATCTTCGAAGTCATCCTCGAAGTCCTCCAGATAATCCGGGGTGAAGAAGCGATATACGCCGTAGGCGATCGCCGCCACTGCCGCCACTACCCCGATGATCGCCAGGATCCAGAGGATACAATTCTTCTGCTTCTCCTCCTCCTCTTTTCTGTGCAGGAAATCATTCAGTCTGGTGGAGTTCATGATCTCCTCCACACGGTCTCTGGCCTCCCTGCCCATCACATCCAATCGGTTCATACTCATGGTCACACGTCCTTTCTCCGTCTTATTTCGCGCTTACTTTCCGCTTGTGATAAGTATACCATTTTTTCTCCGATTTTACTATCCTAAATTTCGGAGATCTTTAAACATTTATATTTTCTCCAGCTTCGCAAATGAAGCCATCATCTTCTTCACCCCGGCCTTGTCAAAACAGACCGTGACCTCATAGTCCCTTTTGCCGTCCTTTATCGCATCGACCACGCCTTCGCCGTACTTTACATGGCGCACCCGGTCCCCGGCCTTGTAATCCAGATGGCTGGCCTTGGCCACGGAAAATGTCTTTCCAAAAGCCGCCGCTCCCCCAACAGGGCGGGCCATGGCTGCCCGGCCTTCCACGGCCCCATAGCCCTGGACGCCCTGCAGACTGCCAAAGTCCTCTGCAGACTGGGACGACCATCCCTGGGACTCCCGGGATGCATAGGGATCTTGATAAGGATCGTTGCCCGGCGCAAAGGAGCTGACGCTTCCTTTGACCGACGCTCTGCCGCCGCGCCTGTCCCGGCCGCCGGCTCCGCTGCCCTCTCCTGCATCCCCGTCGGTCCGCCACCCGTCTGCGGCCATCCTGGGCCTGCTCTTTTCCAGATGCTCCTCCGAGATCTCCTCCACAAACCGGCTGATCTTAGAAAAACGGGTCTCGCCATGGACCATGCGCATCCTGGCTCCCGTCATGACCAGCGACTCCATAGCCCGGGTGATCCCCACATAGCAGAGCCTGCGCTCCTCCTCTAAAGCGCTCCTATCCTCCGCGAAGATCGACTGGGAGCTGGGAAAGAGCCCGTCCTCCATCCCGGCCAGAAAGACCACCGGAAATTCCAGGCCCTTGGCGCTGTGCAGAGTCATCAGCGTGACCCGGCTCTGGTCCTCGTCCATCCGGTCCACATCCGCCACCAGGGCTACCTGCTCCAAAAAGCCGTCCAGGGTAGGCATTTCCTCCTCCTCGCTGTAGCCGACCGCCTTGCTGATCAGCTCCTGGATATTTTCTAAGCGTCCCTCGCCGCCGTCCTCTCCATCCTCCTCTAGCTCCTTCTGGTAGCCTGTATCGTCCAGTATCGCCTGGATCAGATCCCCGACGGACTTTTCCGGGTCCTCCGCGATCTTTCGGAAGGCCTCGATCTGGTCGGCGAAGGCCTTCACCTTCTGAGCCGCCTTCCCGATCCCCGGCACCTGCCCCACCGCCTTCACGCCATCATACAGATGCAGCCCGTGCTCCGATGCAAATGCCGTGATCTTTCCGATCGTAGCCGCCCCGATCCCACGCCGGGGCACATTGATGATCCGAAGGACCGCTAAGTCGTCCACCCCGTTGGCGATGGTCTTTAGATAGGCCAGGATGTCCTTGATCTCTTTTCTCTGATAAAAGTTCACACCGCCCACCAGCAGATACGGCACGTTCTGCCGGATACAGTATTCCTCCAAGAGCCTGGACTGGGCGTTGGTCCGGTAGAGGATCGCCAGATCCTTCCAGTCCCGTCCCTCTCCCGCCAGCTTTTTTAAGCTTCCGGAGATAAAGTCCGCTTCCTCCTCACCGCTGCCAAACTGGTGGTAACGGACCACATCCCCCTGGTCATTGGCCGTCCACAGCTCTTTGCCCTTTCGGCTGTAGTTATTGCAGATCACCTCATTGGCCGCCGCCAGGATATTTTTCGTGGAACGATAATTCTGCTCCAGCTTCACCACTCTGGCCCCTGGGAAGGTCGTCTCAAAGTCCAGGATGTTGTGCACGTCCGCGCCTCTGAACCGATAGATCGACTGGTCGTCATCCCCCACCACACAGAGGTTCCTGTACTTAGCGGCCAAAAGCTCCACAAGCTTGAACTGGGCGTGGTCCGTATCCTGGTATTCATCCACCATGATATAGCGGAACCGCTCCTGATAGTACTCCAAGACCTCCGGACAGGTCTTAAAAAGCTCCACCGTCTTCACGATCAGGTCGTCAAAATCCATGGCATTGTTCTGGAAAAGCTCCTCCTGGTAGGTCTTGTAGATCAGCCCGATCTTCTTTTCCCGAAAGTCCGCCGCCTCCTCCTCAAAGGCCGCTGGGCTGACCAGCCTGTCCTTCGCATCGGATATGTAGCCCAGCATGGCTCGGTCCTTGTAAAGCTTTGTATCCACATCCAGCTTTTTTAAGACCTGCCGCACCAGGGTCTTCTGGTCGTCGGAGTCATAGATGGAGAAATTTGTGCCGTAGCCCAGTGCCTCGCAATGCCGCCTTAAGATCCGCACACAGGTGGAATGGAAGGTGCTGACCCAGACGCTGTCTGCCCCGTAAGCCACTGTCCGCCCCACCCGCTCCTTCATCTCCCCCGCCGCCTTGTTGGTAAAGGTGATCGCCAGGATGTTCCAGGGGTTGACCTGCCTTTCCTCGATCAGGTAGGCGATCCTGTGGGCCAGCACCCTGGTCTTCCCCGAACCGGCCCCCGCCAGCACCAGGAGGGGCCCCTCCGTGCAGGTGACTGCCTCCGCTTGCCTGTCATTTAATGTTCCATATATATCCATCTTTCCTACCGCCTTTTCATCGTATACTGCTGACCAAGGGTATCCTTAAACGCTTAAGCTGCCTTCTGCGGATCTCCTTTGACACCCGGGACTGCTATCCATTGTACTATAGGATCTGCGGGTACGTCAAAAGGATTTTTTGCTTGCCATCTAGTTTTCAATACTATATAATAGGACTTGTACCCGCAAAACACAGCGGCCACATTTGTCCAGATGATCCGTGATATGAGGTGAACATGATGAAAACAAACGAAGAACGCATCCAGACCCTTTTGTCCTATCTTGACAGCTTAAGCTATATCCGTCCGGAAGAGATCCCCGACATCCAGCTATATATGGATCAGGTGACCACCTTTATGGAGGAACACCTGCGAAGTTCCAAGCGCTACCCGGAAGACAAGGTCCTGACCAAGACCATGATCAACAACTATGCTAAGAACGATCTCCTCCCGCCTCCTTTTAAGAAAAAGTATTCTAAAGAGCATATGCTGATGCTGATCTTCATCTATTACTTTAAGAACCTGCTCTCCTTCAACGACATCCAACAGATCTTCAAGCCTATCACCAGCAGACACTTTAACGGATCCCCGGCCAAAGGACCGGCTCCCTCTCTGGAAGATATCTATCGGGAGGTCTTTTCTCTGGAAGAGCAGGAGATGGAGAACTTAAAGAAGGACGTTGTATCCAAGTTTCAGACCGCCCAGGGAACCTTCTCTGATGTAGAGGACGAGGACAGGGGATATCTCCAGCTCTTCTCCTTCATCTGCCAGCTATCCTTCGATGTCTACTTAAAAAAGCAGATGATCGAAGCCCTCACGGACCAGCTCCGCAGCGAGGCGGCGCCCGCCGGCGACAAGCATACAAAAAAATAAGACCTGCCCCATACAAAAGAACTGCCACAAAATGCCGGCGCCAGCCCTATCTCTGCCTATGCGCTGTACCTTGTGACAGTTCTGTCTCTATCCGGCTGCAGGCCTCCTTCCTACTCCTTGCCTGTCAGCTTCTCCTTCCATTCCGCTTCCTTAAATCCGGTCAGCACCACATCCCCCGCCACCACCAGGGGCCGCTTCACCAGCATCCCGTCCGTAGCCAAAAGTCCAAGCTGCTCCTCCTCTGTCATCTGCGCCAGCTTATCCTTCAGACCCAGCTCCTTATACAGATTCCCGCTGGTATTAAAAAACCGCTTCAGCGCCAGACCGCTCTTTTTATACCACTCCTTCAGCTCGTCCTTTGTGGGGTTCTCCTCCTTGATCGCCCTGGTCTCATACCGGATCTTCTGCTCGTCCAGCCACTTTAAAGCTTTTTTGCAGGTGGTGCATTTCTGGTAGCACAAAACGACTATCTTCTTATCTTTTTCCATATCGATCTCCTTAAGATGCTGTCATAAATGATGGTCTTGCAAAGGCAGCTCCCTCTACCCCTTCCGATGCCCCACATACACATAGATCGCCCCTGTCACCGCAAAATAGAACCAGGTCGCCGCATTAGAAAACCAGGTGGTAAAAAAGGACAGCATCATATACATGGCCATCTGCGCATAGAACACATATCCGATCGGATTCTCCATCCGCTCCAGCTCCCGCACCAGCACATAGCACACTGCCCCTAGGAGCCCGCAAAAGAGCACCACCCCCAGAACGCCCAGATCATAATATGCGTCATAGATCAGGGTCAGCGTGGTCAGCTCCTCCTTGTCCACATAGAGCGGAAAGGCCACCAGGCTGGGGACCAGAAACTTCAGTCCGGTCAATGCCCACAGTGGAAAGAGCATCCGGAGCCCAAAGGTGTGGGCCGGGAGCTGTCTTACCAGACAGTTGAAATTGTCATAGTTATTCGCGATATACATATAGGGCTGGGTGATGAAGATCGGCACTGTGCTGCTCTTCATCTCAAAGATCCCGTTTAGGTAAGCCACATCGTGGCTCCTGGCGATGGTCAAGATCACATAGGCCGGGACCATGAAGCAGCCTAAGAGCAGGATATGGACCACCCGGATCTTCCGGTTTACCGCCACCGCTGTGAACACTGCCATCCCCACGGCCAAGATCAGCTGGAACCTGGACACGCAGAGCACCGGGATCAGAAGGCTCGCCAGCGTGAGGAGGAGGGCGCATAGGCCCCGGCCCTTTTTCCGGTCCGTGCTGGCCATGCAGTAGAGCACAAAAAGGGAGGGGGTGAGCACACAGGATACGGTAAGATAGTGGAGCCCGCTGACATGAAAATAGGAATAGGCGTGGGGAACGCCCCGCACAAAAAAGGGCACATAGCCCACGATCGCCGCCTCCGCCCCGAAAGCCGCCGCAGACACAAGGGTGACCGCTCCTATAGCATGGAACAGAGGGGTTTCATATTTCCACAGCTCCAGCCGCTTTTCCCTCCACAGAGGGCTCCTGGGTCCCCTGGCCGTCATCTCCAGCCAATGAGGCTCCGGTACCGGCCCCAGGAAACGTTTTGCTGCCTCATAGGCCAGGTCGAAGGCGAGCACGGCCAAAAGGAAGCACAGCCAGGTGATATCGCTCCAGGGGACCTGCAGGCGGCTCAGCTTCAGACAGGATAAACCCTGGCCTCCCACAAAAAAGAGACCGAACAGCCCCCGCAGATGGATCAGATTCCCGCTGGCCTTATAGTCCTTCCAATAGAGACAAAAGCCCCCTAGCATAAGCGCCAGGCCGGATGGCAAAAACCACCCGAGCCTGGCTGCTATAAAACTCACCGCATAGCCGATCAGATAAAGGATCATTGATTCACGAACTCTTTCATATAGTCTTCTACTTCCTTCGTTGTAGCAAAGCTCATGGCCTTATCCGCTACCGCCTGCAGCTCTTCTGTGCTGTACTCCGTGATCATCTTCCTGGCTCGTAAGATCGCAGATGGGCTCATACTGAACTCGTTCAAGCCAAAGGCTAAGAGCAGCGGGATCATCATCGGATCGCTGGCCGCCTCGCCGCACATGCCGACCATGATGCCAGCTTCTCTTGCACAGGTGATGATCCGCTTGATGCTGCGCAGCACCGCCGGGTTGAAGGTGGAATACAGGTAGGCGATCTTATCGTTGCCCCGGTCCACGCTCATGGTGTACTGGGTCAGATCGTTGGTGCCGATGCTGAAGAAGTCCACTTCCTTGGCAAAGATGTCCGCGATCAGGGACGCGGCAGCGGTCTCCACCATGATCCCCAGCTGGATGTCCTTATTATACGCGATCCTCTTGGAATCCAGCTCGTTCTTGATCTCCTCCACCAGCGCCTTCACCTGCCGGTATTCCTCGATACAGGTGACAAGCGGCACCATGATCTTGATATTGCCAAAGGCACTTGCCCGCAGCAGCGCACGCAGCTGGGGACGATAGACGTCATCCTTCCGGTCCAAACAGAAACGAACGGCGCGATAGCCTAAGAACGGGTTCTCATCCTTCTCCAGGCCCATGTAGGGGATCTCCTTGTCGCCGCCGATATCCAACGTACGGATGATGACCGGCTTTCCGTCCATAGCCACCGCTACCTTGCGGTAAGCCTCGAACTGCTCCTCTTCTGTGGGCATGGCGGTACGGTCCATGAACAGGAACTCTGTACGGAACAGGCCCACGCCCTCGCCGTCATACTGAAGGACCTTGTCCACATCCTCCGGCTTTCCGATATTCGCTACGATCTCTACATGGACGCCGTCTTTCGTGATCGAGGGCTTGCCGATATACTGCTCTAATTCCTGCTTCTCCCTTAAGAACACCTCTCTCTTGCCCTGATATTCTGCCAGGACATCCGCCTCCGGGTTCACGATCACATCGCCGATGGAGCCGTCCACTATGATGGTATCTCCATTCTTTACATGCTCTAAGACACCTGCCAGCGCCACTACCGCCGGGATCTCCAGGGCTCTCGCCAGGATCGCGCTGTGGGAGGTGCGGCCGCCTAATTCCGTGACGATACCGGTGACATTCTCCGGGTCGATCCCTGCGGTCATGGAGGGCGTAAGATCCTTTGCTAAGATCACGGAACCCTCCGGGAGCGCTGCGATATCCACGGACTCCACCCCTAAGAGGACCTTCTGCATCCTGGTCTTGATATCCCGCATGTCGGTGGCTCTCTGCTGCATCAGTTCGTCTCCCATGGAAGCGAACATATCGGCAAATTTGGTGCAGGTGGTCTCGATCGCAAATTCCGCGTTCACCTGATCGTTCATGATCATCGTCTCGATCTCTCCGGTCAGCATGGGATCGGATAAGAGCATCACATGCCCGTTCAAGATCTCCGCTTCCTTCTCGCCTACACGGGTGGCCAGGTCTGCCGCCAAGTCCTGTGTCTGCTTCATGCTGGTCTCCAGCGCTCCCTTAAAACGCTGGATCTCCGCCTGTGGATCTGTGACCATCTCCCTTTTGATCACCAGTTCTTGTTCTTCGACAACGACTACCTTTCCGATACCGATACCTGCCGAAGCGTTCGTACCCTTGTACATATCTACTTACCTCCTCATGATAGATCTATGTCCAAGCCTGTTAAAGGCCTGTCATCAAATATTTACGGTACAGGCAAGCTTTCCTGTCACTCCCCCAGGCCCTCCTTAACGAGCCTGACCACGGCAGCCAATGCCTCCTCTTCATCTTCTCCCTCACAGATAAATTCCAGCTCACTGCCGGACTTGACCTTCGCGCCCAGAACGCTCAGGACGCTCTTGGCGTTTGTGGTCACCTCACGGAAATGAAAATGTACGGAAGACTTATACTTGATCGCCTCCTTGCAGAGGATCCCAGCCGGACGCAGGTGTAAGCCGCTGGGGTTTTTCACTACCACCTTTTCGCTGACCATATCATCATCCTTCCATCCTAGTATCTACCGGTCACTCTTCTAACGCGGTCTCACCGGCAGGATCCTCTGCCGGCGCGTTCGCCGGGGCTGCCCGGTCCTCGGGTGCGCTCTCTCTTAGGTCCCCGTCGGTGAACCTGCCGTCAGGGTCGGTCTCCCCGTGGGATAGCTCCCCTGGCTCCTGTGAGCTGCTCTCCCCTTCCACGGACGATGTGCCCGGCCCTCCGTCCTTCTGCGAGACCAGCACCTGGAAGGGAGAGTAGCCCACCACGCTCACCCCGTCCCGGAGCCCTTCAAAGGCCAGCACTCCGTTGTAGTGCCCTGCCTCCATCCCGGAGACAGTCAGTTCCAATATGATATTGGAGGCGTTCATCGGCTCTAAGTCCTCCTCTAAACCCTCCAGTGTCACCTCCACTGTATCCTGGTCATAATCATAATAGTACAAGTCGGATCCTTCCTCCAGGATGATCCGGTTCGTGGGGACTTCGATCGTCTTTTGGGACAGCCTGCGCACCCTTAAGGTCACCGTCACATAACGGTTTAAGACGATGCTCATGTTCTCCTTATCCGGCAAAAACTCCGCCACGTCCACGTCGATCACCTTATCCTCCGCGGCTCCGCCCAGATCTAAGACACTGGCCGGGATATGGATCACGTCCACCAAAGATACGACCCCGTCCGCCCCCATGACGGACACGTCAGAGGCAGAGACGTCCATCCCCATATAGCGGCAGCCATCCGCCACGCTCCCGCTCACCTCAAACTCCAGATGGATCCATTTGGCTTTCATCACCCGGATCGTATAGCCGATCTCCGCCGCATCGATCTTTACCCGCTCGTCCAAAGACAGCTTGTTCCCATTGGCATCGTAAAAGTTGGGGACAGCGGTCTTGCTCACCTCGCTGTCCAGGTCCTCCGCCTCCACCTCGATGCCGATGGAGCTGATCCGGCCTATCACGGACTCCGGCCCTTCTACCGTCACCGTCTCTTTATCCAGGTCGATCCGTTCCACCTCATAGCCCTCCGCCATGGTGATCGACCGGTGGACCTGCAGTTCGAAATCCTTTTTCTGGATCTGCTCGGTCTTTATCCGCACTACCGCCGGCCTTGCCGTGATCGTCTCCAGCAGATAACCCTTATTGTTCAACACCTCCACATACACCGGGACCGTGCCTGTGGCGGGATAATAATCCTCCAGGTCCACATAAGCCCGAAGGTCCGAGGCCGATATGCTGGCCCTGTCCTGGGTATGGATCGTATAGGTCACCGGCACCGTAGTCCGCTTCCCCTCGATCTCATAGGCAAGACCGGCTTTCGTCATCACATCTTCATTCAGGACTTCCAGCATGATCTCCTGCCTGCCGGTCACCAGGGGATCGGAGACATAGACCACTGCCAGCCATACGAAAAAGGCGATCACTACGGAGATGATCTTAAGGCCCAGATTATGATTTAGGATTCTTTTCATTCTTCAGCCTCCCCTTCCATAGTTTAAATTTTCCGGCAGAAGCTGGCTCATCCTCCGTATGCGCTGACAAGGATCCCCGCAGCGCCTCTCCGCTGCTGACCGCGGTCAGCTTCCCACCGTCCGCCAGAGTGACCCGTCCGGTCTCCTCGGAGACGATGATCGTCAGGCTGTCCGTCACCTCAGATATCCCCACCGCGGCCCGATGCCTGGTCCCTAAGTCCTTGCTGATGGTCATGTTGTCGGACAGCGGCAGATAGCAGGTAGCCGCCGTCACCCGGTTCCCACGGATGACCACCGCGCCGTCGTGGAGCGGCGTGTTATGTTCAAATATATTGATCAGAAGCTGGCTGGTGACCAGACCATTGATCTCGATCCCGGTGCGCTCGATCTCCTTTAAGGAATCGTTCCTCTCGATCACCATCAGCGCGCCGGTCTTCACCTTCGCCATCTCGAAGGTGGCCCGCACCACCTCATTGACCGTTTTCTCCGAAAAACCGATATCCTCCTTCCCGTCATCGAAGGAAAGGATATTGGTGATGATGTTCTTGCTGCCAAGCTGCTCCAAAGCCTTCCTAAGCTCCGGCTGGAAGATCACCAGCAGAGCCGTCGCTGCGATCGTGGCTGTCTTTTCTATGATCCAGAGTATGGTCCTCAACTCAAAAAGGGCTGCCAAAAAGATAAATGCCAAGATGACCGCCAGCCCTTTGAGCAATGTCCATGCCCGCGTATTTTTGATCCAATATAAGACCTCGTAGATCAGTATGGAGATGATGATGATCTCCACCACATTCGAGATACTGATCCGTTGTATAAATGACAGCCAGGAGCGAAGCCCTTCCATCAGTTCCGCCATGGTGCCATATCCCCCTTCCTGCCCCATCCTCTCCCCCGGGCCGTCACGCCCTTAAAGGATCAGAGCTCCTTTCTTTTATTGATCCTCTGCACCTTCACATCCGGTGCGGTCACGGCGATCTTCGGGACCGCCTTCACATAATAATAATACTCATCATCCTGGAATTGTAGAAATTCGGTCCGGCTGTAATCCACTGCAAATGCAAAAAACTGAAAGATGAACGCGGCTGCGACCGACACCAGGGTCCCCACGGCCAGAGAGCCGATGGAAAGGCTCACATCCATAGTGGACTGTCCCACGAAGATCGCCGCCAGCTCCACCGCCGTCCCCACCACGATCGCGATCGTCCAGGCATGGTCGATCGGCAGGCTCCGGATAAAGTACACCGCCGCTGCCGCCAGCGCCGCTGCCGCTGCCATGAGGAGCATCATCTTATTGGCCAGCAGGCTGTTCAAGATCTGCATGTACTTCTGGGTGATGTCGATCGTACCCGCCGCTGCCAAGACTCCCGCGTTCTGCCTGGCATAGACCACCAGATAGTAGATGAAAACGCCAAAGCACATGGGCACCAGCGCTGACAGCCCGCAGGACAGCCCCACCAAAAGGGGCAGCAGGTAGGGCACCCGCAGGAAAAAGAGCAGCGGACCCACCACCATCAGGATGGTATAGCCCGGCTGCAGCCCGCAGTATACGATCGCCACGATCAGCACTAAGATCCCCGTGATCACCGCCAGCTCAAGGGACAGGCTGTACAGATGCAGCAGCAAAAAGGCCGCCGCCATCCAGGTCAGCATGCCCAAGGGCAGGAACGCGCCTAAAAGACTGGCGGCCGCGACGACCGCCGGGTTCTTCAAAAACTCCATAAATCCCAGGCTGCCATTGAGCAGCAGGAACACGGTCAGGGACAGGACCGCCTTCTTGATCGGGTCGATGACATAACTATATCCTCCATAGAAGGTCTTCAACTGTTCCTTAAATACCAGAAGCCCCATCATGTCGAACGCCTCCTTAATGATAGATCCCTTTAGTGGATCTCTTTCACCTTGCTCTGGTATTCATACCGCTTCTCAAGGCGCTTTAGCTTGGCCACATAGATCCGCATGCTCCCGCTGGCGTGGTCGTACCGTTTCCAGTAGACAAAGGCGGTCAAGAGCATATAGACCACCAGTCCTGCCAGATAGAACACCAGATATCTGACCGCACCGATCAGGAGCTTATCCAGATCGATGCCGCCCAAAAGTGTCTCCAGGTCATACAGGACCCAGAGGGCAAGGCCTAAGAAGCAGCACAACGTATAGCCAAAAAATGCGATGAGCAGATGGCGGCTGATATAATCACTTTTAAAATAACAGCGGGAAGGGAGGAGCCTCTTTCCTTCCTTTTTCTCAAACATGGCGATGCTCGTCATCAGTTTGATCTTTTCTTCGTTCAGCATACTGCCTGCTCCTTTTGTCATAACATATCACCTTAGTATAGCATATAATTTCTGGGTTTGCGAGTAGTTATACTTAATTTTTATAAAAAAGTAATGAAAAAGGATGTCCTTTTTGCGATCTGACAGATAAAAGGTAGGCAGATCCGCTAAAAAAATGGACGTAGATAAAAAAGAACCCTGTCTACAGGGCTCTTTTTTACTCTCGTTCCTTGTCCTGCCATAAAGCCGGAGCCGCCGCTCCTACTCGTAGCGCAGGGCGTCGATCGGGTCGGATCCGGCGGCCTTGGAGGCGGGGTACAGTCCGAAAAAGATACCCACCACAGCGGAAAAGCCTACAGCCAAGATCACCACGCCTGGCTTTACGACCACCGGTACCCCTAAAGCCAGACCGCCCAGGCTCACTATACCCACGCCGATCAGGATCCCGATGATGCCGCCCATGGCGGAGAGGATCGCGGATTCTGTCAGGAACTGGATCATCACATCCCTGGTCTTAGCGCCCAAGGCCTTTCGTATGCCGATCTCCCGGGTCCGCTCGGTGACGGAGACCAGCATGATGTTCATGATGCCGATCCCACCCACCAGCAGAGAGATGGCGGCGATCCCGCCCACAGCCAGGGCAAGCCCGCCCATCATCTGGTCCATGGACATCATCTCCTCTTCGGCCGTATACATATAGATCTGCTCTGGGGTCCTGTCCTTTATCTTCGCGATGTAGGCGGAAAAGCGGCGGTAAAAGTCCCCAAGCTCCACGTCCTCCGACGCAAAGATATGGAGCTGGGTAAAATAGTCATTGGGCCAGGTAAGGATCGTATAGGGGATATAGGCTGAACCGCCGTCCCCGTTATCTCCCAGGAGCATAGCCTGGATCGGGCTCAGGTCCTTCCGATACACGCCCACCACCGTATAGTCCTGTACATCGCCGTAAATGGTGGTGCGGAAGGTCTTGCCCACTGCATTTTCCGTGCCGAAGAGCTTTTCGGCACTCTTCACATCCATGACCGCATTTTTCCTGCGGCCCAGGATATCGCCCTGGTTCAGATGACGCCCATAGATGATATTGACTGGCTGCACCTCCTGGTAGTTGTAGTCGATCCCCTCGTAGTTGAAATCCACCTTGGTCCGTCCAAAGACTGCCTCGCCCTTGGTACTCGCCGCACTGTCGATATAAGCGATCTCCGATCCGAACACCGCCTTGATCTGCTCGATCTCGTCTAAGGTGAACATATCGCTCTGCCGCCAGTCGTCCACCATCCAGCTCTTCACCTGGCAGTACCCCTGGGTCACCCCGATATCCTTGTACAGATCCGCGAACATATTGCGCATGGTATCTCCGATGGAGACGATCGCGATCACCGAGCCGATGCCGATCACGATCCCCAGCATGGTCAGGATGGACCGCATCTTGTTCGCTTTTATGGCGGAAAATGCCATCGCCATATTTTCCAGCAGCATCACGCATCCCCTCCCTTCTCACGTCCCGGTACACAGGCATCCGGTACTCTGCGGTCTGCCAGGTTGACGCCAGATGCCGGCCTTCCGCCCCCAGTCCGCTGATCGCTGACGATCTGCCCGTCCCTAAAGCGGATCACCCGCTCGGTGAATGCGGCGATATCCTCCTCATGGGTGACCACCACCACGGTGGCCCCGTCCTTGTGGAGCTGGGAGAACAGCTCCATGATCTCCACAGACGATGCCGTATCCAGGTTCCCGGTAGGCTCATCGGCCAAGATCAATGGCGGCTCATTTGCCAGGGCCCTTGCGATCGCCACTCTCTGCCGCTGGCCTCCCGACATCTCATTGGGCATATGCTGGGCTCTGGCTCCCAGTCCCACCCGCTCCAAAAGCGCCCGCGCCCGCTCCTGCCGTTCCTTCTTGGAAAGGTCATGGGCATAGGTCATGGGCAGCTCTACATTTTTCAGGGCGGAGGTCCTGGGGATCAGGTTGAAGGACTGGAAGACAAATCCGATCTTCCGATTCCGCACCTCGGAAAGCTGGTCCGAACTCAAGGCCGCCGTGTCGATGCCGTCCAGATAATAGTGGCCCATGGAGGGCCGGTCCAGACAGCCCAGGATGTTCATCAAGGTAGATTTTCCAGAACCGGACTGACCCATGATCGCCACAAAATCGCCCCGCTTTATGGTCAGGTCGATCCGCTTTAAGCCCA
Source organism: uncultured Lachnospiraceae bacterium (assembly GCA_910588895.1). GTDB lineage: Bacteria > Bacillota > Clostridia > Lachnospirales > Lachnospiraceae > Caccovicinus. Next base: position 10,826 of record CAJUSS010000043.1, on the reverse strand, counting down.
GGACCTTGATGGCTCCGGTGTCATAGATCTTTACCAGGTCCTCTAAACAGATCAGATCCTGGCTCACGTTTTCTGTCATATAGGCGGGCAGCTTTTTCCTTTTCAGCCTGAAAAGCTGTCCCAGATCTTTATGGATCATATGTTCAATGCCCTCTTTCCGTTACTTTTCACTGGCCGGCCAAAAGGTCCGCGCCTAATACGGTCACCGCCATCCCTTCTGTGAACATGGGAGAGGCAGCCGTGACGATCTGATCGCCTTCCTGGAGCTCCTCCCCCTCCGCCGGGATGATCTCGGTCATAAGATCGCCCTCCACGCCGATCTTTACGGGGACCTGATGGATCTTTCCTTCTGCCACTTTCTGTACGCACAAGCTGCCGTCCTCCAGCTGCAGGATGGCCGATGCGGGCACGATGAGGGCATCCATCGCCTCCTCCAGCACGATCTCCGCCTTCGCCGTGATCCCGGCGATCAGCTTCGTATCCTTATCCTGGATCTGGATCGTGGTGGGGATCACCCGCTCGGTGGAACCGCCGCCCTTCTCCTCACCAGTAGGTGAGATCTGGGCCACTGTGCCCGCCACCGTGCTGTCGCCCAGGATATCGGCGGAGATGGTCACCGGCTGTCCCTCTTTTACCTTTCCGATGGAATACTCGCTGATCTTGATCTCCAGCTCCAGCTGGTCTAAGTTCTCGATGATGAACATGGGCTTTTCATCTTCTGGCTTATCGGCGAACTGCCCCACCTTGGTGTTGACCCGGACCACAGTCCCTGCGATCGGGCTCTTGATCTGGGCGCTCTGTAAGTCCTCCCGCTTCTTCTCCAACTCAAAGCCGGCGTTGCGGATCTGGAGGTCATAGGATTCGTCCGCCGCCGGTCTTCCATCCACCAAACGGTAGGCATCTGCCGCCCTGAGCGCGTCGGCATATGTATCTCGCGCCTGCTCTAAGGCCACCGGGGCCTGGTCGCCGGCCTGTACCATGATCGCCGTCCGGTCCAGCGCATCCTTGGCGGTCTTGATATCCTGGAGAGCCTTATCATACCCCCGCTCTGCTTCCCGCTGCTTCTCCTCCTTGGTCACCACCGCCAGATCATAGGCGTTCTGGGCGATCTCCAGCTCTTTCTCCAGATCGGAGCTGTCTACCACGGCCAAAAGCTGATCCTTTTCCACCTGCTGCCCTTCCTTGACTTTCAGCTCCAAGACCTCCGCATGCAGATTGGACACCACATCCACGCTGTCTGTTCCTGATACCGGGCCGGTCACGGTCAGACGCTCCTGCACGCTCCCCCGCTCCAGCGCCTGGGTAGCCACCAAGGGAGCGGCCTCCTTCCCGCCGCCAAGAAAGAGTCTTCCCGCGATGATCAGGACTGCCAGCCCGCCTGCCGCCGCCAGGAGCTTTTTCTTCCGGCTCCATCTCGGCCTTCCCTGCCCTTTGGCATTTCCTTTCTTCTTTTTCTTTTTTCCCTTCCTGCCCTCCGGCTCCGCCGTCATCAGCTTTTCCAGCTCTCTGTTAAAAACATCGTCTTTCATCTTCCCTGCTGTCTGGCTCTGCGCCATCTCTTCTCCATCTGCCTGTGCAGACGGAGAAGATCCCGTCGTTTCTATCATAAGCTCTTCCTGCCGATCCTTCTTTTCTCTTGGTCTGTCCATTAAAAAAACCTCCTTCTGTTTTGTAAAACGAAAGAGGATTTCCATTTACTTCATTTTTCCCATGTTTTTGTTTCCTGTTTTTGACCGCTCCGAAGATCAGACGCTTTCCTGGATATAGACCGTGTCTCGCGCCCGTAATTCCTGCTGGAACATCCCCGGCAGCCCGTTCACGGTCAGCAGGACCTGGCCCTTGGGGTTCTTTAAGTCGATGCCGGAATATTCGATCAGGTCCATCAGGTAATACGAGCTGCCGTCTTCCTTAATGGGCAGACGAAGGGGGGCGCCGTTCAGATAGAAAAGGATCTCTTTTCTTTTCGCAGCAGCCCCCGCAGGCGCCTCTTTTGCAGCGGGCGCTGCTGTGGATGCCCCCAAGGCTTCTGGCGCCTGAGGGGCTGGATCTGTGTTCATCCTATGTACCTCTTCCATCCGCTTCTCTGCAGGCGGGATGGCCCCTGCCTTACTGCGGGGCTGCTCTAAAGCAGCGGCCCCTTCTGCATCCGTCCCAGCCGATCCTGCACCTGTCTTCGCCGACGGCAGGGCGGCCGCCAGCCCTTCCTGCGGCTCAGGGGCAGCGGTCACCGCTCCTTCTCCCGGCTCACGGACAGCCACCGCCGTTTCCGCTCCCGGCTCACGATCAGCCACCGCCGTTTCCGCTCCCGGCTCACGATCAGCCACTCCTGCTCCCGTCCCTTCTTCCTCAGGCTTTTCCTCCGGAGGCAGCTTGATCGTGACCGCATCCCCGTTCTTTAAAGGCGTCTTTAAGTCCGCGATCCTCCCGTTCAAGGTGATCGAGAGACAGGTGGACGCACCCTCCACATCTTTCAGACACGCCGCAGCCGGGATGCCCTGGACCGCAGGGATAAAGTCGATGCTGTCGCCTGCATGGATGATCTCCGACAGCTTCCCTTCCTTTTTATTGATCAGCAGGGATGCCGGCTGGCCTGTGGTGCCGTAAAATACCTTCCGCCGCCCGTTGACCGTGATCGCCAGGTTAGCACCAGGACGGCCCAGCATATCCCGCAGATTATAGCCGTTCATCATCAAAAGGTTCAGGGCCGTGAAGCTGCCGCTCCTAAAGAGCTTTGCCGCCCGTCCGTTCAAGATCACACGGAAGCTGTCATTGATCAGGTTCAGCCCGGAGGAGAGCGCGATCCCCAGAGGAGTGGCATACTCCGGATCGTTCAGATCATACTCATCCGAAAAGGCATTGGCCCGGAAATAATTCCCCGCCACAGCCACACGGCTGGCCTCCATCTTAAGGGCCTGGGTGATCTTGTCCTTTAACCCGGCCAACTTGCTCCCGCCACCGGCCAGGAACAAGGCAGAGGGCGGATTTCCGTTGATCTCCAGGACCTTTTCCGTGATCTCCTTGCACAAAAACTCCACCGCTCCCTGGATGCACTGCTCGATCTCTGCCCGGGTGACCTTCTGCTCCATCCCCAGGATATCGACAAACGTCACCTCTTCCTTCTGTTCCAGCTCCGCCTTGATCGCCTCTGCGGTGGAAAAATCCACCAGATATCCCTTCATGATCGCTTCCGTGATCTCATCTCCCGCCACGGTCGCCATGGTATAGCCGGTGACGCTGCCGCCGGTACAGGCGGCGATATCGGAGGTGCCAGCGCCGATATCCACCATGACCAGGTTCAACAGACGGATGTTCTCCGGGATCGCCGCGTTGATCGCCGCGATCGGCTCCAGGGTGATGCTGGCTACCTCCAGCCCGATCTTGTTCATAGTGGTATATAAGCTCTCCACCACCTCGCTGGGGAGAAAGGTGGCGATCAGATCCACCTTCACCAGACGCCCCCGGTGGTCTTTTAAGCTGGACATCATATATTGATCCAGATAATACTGGCACACCGTATAGCCCACCAGATAAAAACGGCGGTGGTCCTCCTGAGCCTCATTTTCCGCATCAAAGGCTTCCTCCGCCTTGCTGATGGCCCCTGCCTCCAGGCGGCTGATCACCTCGTCGTCGATCAGCTGCGCGCCCTGCAGCTCCATCTCATAGTCCGCCCGCTTAGTCCGTAAGGCTCGTCCGGCCGCCGCCACACAGACCCGCTCCAGCTTCACATGCACCTTTTTTTCCAGGCGCTTCTTGATCTTGTCCGCCAATGCGGATACCTTCTCGATGTTCTCGATCTGGCCGTCGATCATGGCACGCTCCGTGTGCTCTTCCTTTTCGATGGCAACGATCTTCACCTTGCCCTCTTCCACGACCCCCACCATGCCGATGACGCTCCGTGTGCCGATGTCCATGGCAAACACCATCTGCTCCGACTGGACCTGGACCTCTGGCCTTTTTATCTGCTGGATCTGCTTTTTCCTGACTTGCCCTCTAGCCATGCTCACCCTCCTGTGGCCGTAACTGCAAAGGGTTTTGGGGCAGTTGCGGCGCTCGCTCGTTTCTTGCTCATTTTCTGGTACTATTATAGTAAAATTGCGGGCGGATGTAAATCTTTTTCTGCGGGAAGCCGCCAATCGGATAAACTTATGGCTACTCTCCTCACCTACACCAGGGAGTCTTATCGCAGAGATATGTCGTGGATAGTCCGCCGTTTTTTGATCTGTCGCCTGCGGACAGGTGACTCAAGATCCGGAGGATGATCTCCTCCAGATCCTCAAAGCCCACCACCGGCTCATCAAAATAGCAGGGCTCCCAGTCTGTGACCAGGAGAAAACGCCCTTTGCGGTTAGAGACCGGCAGACCCGTACCGCCGGCTGCCCGCCGGATCACCTCGATCTTAGGGTGATGGCTTTCCTTTTGGCCTTCGATAAAAAGGATGTCCGCCTCCGGGAACTGCTCCAGCAGCCCTTTTTCATCCGGCCGGCCGGCCCGGCGGATGAAGGTCTGGTCCCGGGAGTAGACCGCCGTGCCGCAGGCGCCAGCCTCCCAGAAACGATAGCTGTCGGTGCCGGGGACATCACAGGTGAAGTCATGGCCGTCATGCTTGATCACCGCCACCTTAAAGCCTCGCTCAGTCATCGCCTTGACCAGGCGGACCAGAAGGGTGGTCTTTCCGGAATTTTTGATGCCGCAGACCGCGATGACCTGCTGACTTTGCCTTCCCCCGGCCTCGTCGTTCCGATCTTCAGGCCCCCACTCTTTGTCCGGCAGCCTGTCTGCCGCACTTTCCTTCTCCCGCTCCCACCCCCAAGCACCCTTGAAGGGATCGCGCTCCCCTTTTGCCCCATCAGGATCACCGAACATGAGGAGGGCCTCATACTCGGCCAGAGAATTTACATTCCGCAGCATCTTTTTATACCTGGGCTGATCGGTCAGATCCAGATAGAGCATATCCTGGCTCCGCAGCCAGGCCTGAAGACGGTAGTCGCCTTTTTTGACCTGCTGCTCCAGGGACCCGGCCAGATCTTTTCGATAGATGGCGGTCAGGGGATGAGGACGACCGTCGGTGACCGGAACGACCCCGGCATAGGCTCTCCCACGCCTCTTTCCCGCCTGCTCCAGCATCTCATAAAGATGATGATACAGCTCGACCTTAAGAAAGGGCATGTCACAGGCAGCGGTCAGGATCAGCTGGTTCCTGCTCTTTTTAAACCCGGCATGGAAGCCGCCGATCGGACCCCGGTCCGGATATTCATCCTGGACGATCTGACAGCCCGGATACTCCCGCCGGATCAGGGTCCCATAAGAGATCCAGACCGTCTCCGCCTCTACTTTAAGCTCCTCTATGATCCGCTCCAAAAAGGTCTGTTCCTTAAAGACCAGATCCCCCTTATGCCTGCCTCCCATCCTGGTGCTCTTTCCACCTGCCAAGATCAGCCCGTCTGCCTGCATCTTTTCTCCTCCCTTCACGAACGCCCTTTTTCCGCTCTGGCCATCCTCCGATCCTCCGCCCTTCTCAGGCCGCAGTACTCCAGCCAACAGCCAAGGATCTACCATTCCTTCCGGATCTCCTCCTGCCGCACATCGTACTGCTCCAGAAATCCGTTCAGATCCGCCTCTGTGCGGATGACCATCAGGTCCTCGAACTTTCCCGTGACCCCATCCTTGAAACCGGCCACCTTCTCTCCCGTGCAGATGCTGGCGCGGATCACCGGGATCTTTCCGGTCTTATCATATACAGCTTTCTTGCTCTTTCTTTTTCCAAACATACCCATACTCTCTTTCGGACAGATGATCCACAACGATCTACACATACAAGCATCATCTGCCGACGGTCGTCCATCTATCTCCTACCGGATCTGCGCCAGGATACTGGGATCCTTGATCTTCTTATCCTCTGCGAACAGGAGGATCTTGGACATGATCTCCGCCGTCTTTGGATCGTCATCGATAAAGGGCAGGAAGATCCGGCCTCTGTGCTGGGAGTGGACCGGTACCACGAACAGCATGGCATTGCCCATCTGATGGACCACGCCGCTGCCTAAATGGATCGTGTACTGTCCAAGAGCGCCGTCCACCATGGCGTGGCTCCCTTCCAGCCGCACATTTTTCACCTTGAACAGCTCTAAGTTGCATTCCACGATCGCCTTGCGCATCTCGATCGTGGAATGGCTGGTCTCCGGATCCACACCGCCTGCGTGGGCCACACTGACAGCTAAGTCCACATCCCGCATGACCTCGCTGTAGATCACATCGGGGATATCCTTGATCTTCAGCGGCTTAAAGGTCTTCCGGTCGGTGAACACCACCCATTCCAGAGTGGGTGCCTCGATATCGCTGGGCGAGAACCAGTCCGCCATGGCGTAGATCCTGGCCACGATGTTCTCTTTATAGTAGATCTTCTGGAGCCCGTCCTCATAGTCGGCCACCCAGCGGCGGCTGCGCAGCGCGCCCACGGTCTTCTGGGGCTGGATCTGGTTCCCGGCAAACATCCGGGTATCCTCCTTCTCCAGCTCCTCCTCCAGCTTCACATACAGCTCTCTGAACACCTGCTTAAAGGGCTGCCTGATCTGCTTTTCGAACAGCAGCTTCTGGTACTCATGCCAATGTCCTTCCTTATAAAGGTCGAAGGGATGGGCGATCGTCACCTGATCCTCCCCCTGCAGCGCGGTAAGCTCTCCCTGATAGTCGGTCAGTCCCTCTGCGGTCAGGAAGCCCAGCCGTACAGCGGTCTTCTCCGGCGCCGGCTGTCCGTTCTCGGCCTTCGTCTGCTCCCCGGCTGTCTCATCCGTGCGCCTATCCGTCTCCTTCTTCATCACCAGCGGCTCTAGGATCGGACGGACCACCGGGTTTTCCATCAGCTCCAAGAGCTCCCACACCGCGAAGGACGTGCCGTCCTCCATGGCCTGCTCCATCATCTGCTTCGTCCGGCTGTACTGCTCCTTCAGCTTTTTGTTCATGGCCTGGTAGTCTAAGACCTGAGGATCCTTCTTGTACTTTGCAGGGACCGACTTTAAGGTCTTCCCGTCCTTTTGGCACTGGAGGCTGCTCTTTCCCGTCTCGTCCACATCGATCTTCAGGCAGAGCTTATCCGCCGCCCCGCTGTCCAATGCCTTCCAGTCAAAGTACTCTGCCATGGCCTCCACCAGCTTGGTCTCCATCCGCAGGGTCAGTCTGGTCACATCGGTAAATCCTGCGTTCACGCTCAAGTTCCGCATAGCCAGGTCCACAGCCCGCCCTTCGCTGGCCCGCCGCTGCGCCCCGAACTGCCTGCTCTCTTTCTTAAACTTCTGGATGAACTGGTAGCGGTCCAAAAGGTCTGCCTCCCGCTCCCTGCTGCCCATGGGCAGCGGCAAAAGGCCGATGCTCATCAGAAGATCCTTGTTCCGCTTATCCTGGATCTGGGCTTTAAGCTCCTCCTTCTCCACCTTGCCGCTGGCCGCATCCGCGTATTTCCTGGCCCTCCCGTGGGCGGTCCCGCTGGAGGAGTATTTTGCCGCGTCATACAAAAGCTTAAAATCCTTTTCCCCCAGACTTTCGTAGGCCTCAAAGAACCAGTTTACGTCAAATGCCCCGTCCCTTAACTCCTCCGGGGTCAGAGGCGTATATTTCGCTACCATGGACTGGCTCTCCTCGTCCAGCCCTTCGCAGGTATGGGCCATAAAATAATAGCAGCCGCTCCGAAGGCCGTTCAAGCCCAGATGCCCTTCGATCAGTGCGATCCACTGGGGCGCGTACATGGCCAGCTCGATCAGACGCTTTCTGGTGATATCGGTGCCCTTTAAGGCTTTTTTAAGGTCGGCCGCCGTCTCCTCCGGCAATGGATGGCTGACCGCCAGCAGATGGCTCAGCACGCTCCGCCTCTCCGACCGGTCGCTGCGGTAGCTGTAGCCCCGCTGCAGCGTATCCTTTCCCAGAGCCGTCAAGATCCTTACCATATCCGGGATACCGTAGATGATGGCGATCTCCTTGATAAAAGGCGAGAACGGCGTAGGCTGTTCCCCACGCTTCAGCTCCACCGCCAGGACCAGGGGGACCACCTCTTTATACAGCCTGTGGGCCAGCGCCATCGCCGGGAGCTCCTCCCCGATCTTGTCATAATGATATTTCCCATCCACAGGCTTGATCACATTTGCCCCAAAAAAGCTGTTCACTGCGCCTGACTTGGCATTTCGGTAGGTGACGCCGCCCTTCTGCTCCACCGCGCTGACCGGCCCTAAGATGCTCCCAAGGTCCAGATACTGGAAGACCGCCTTATAGAACAGATCCTTATCCCAGTCTCCCCGCACCACGCTCTGCACCATATCCTGGAGGCGCAGATAGCTCTGCTGGCTGCCGCCATAGCGCCTCCGTTTTTCTTTCCCCTTCAGCCCGTCAAAATGCTGCTGGAGCTTAAAGCGCAGGACAAAGGCCTTTTGCTCGTCCCCAAAGCCCAGCCAGGACAAAAGGTCGATAAAGATGGGGAAGTCCATGGCCCGCACCGTGTAGGTCTCCACTTCACCATTCCACCGTTTCTCCTGCATCTCGCACAGGGAATTTTTCTCGTCCAGCACGGTCAAGAGCTTTGCCAGCCCGGCAAGAGCCCACTTCCCCTTTAACTCTGCCGGGATATACTGCCTCGCCAGCCTCTCGATCGCCGCCCCGGCCTGCGCGCCATAGCGCAGCCCGGCGATCAGCTCTTCAAAGGGCGCTTTCTTCAGCAAGCCCCTCCCGAACACCTTTTTATAGAGAGGGAGGTTCTTTTCATAGAGTGTCCGCCCTCCCCTGCACCGCTGGTAAAGGTACAGCCGCAGCATCTCCTCCGGGGTCTGCACATAGGTCTGATAAAAGCCCTCCCACAGCTCCCTGAAGGGGATCTCATCCAAGGGCTGTGCCGTGGGGTCATTGTAGGTCCGGCGGCTGTTCAAGAGCTTATTGCCCAAAAGCTCCTCCTCGCCCCAGGCGGTGGTGTATTCCCGCTCCTTGTTGGCCTCCACCAGACGGTCCAGCTCTTTTAACATCCGGACACAGGAAACGCCTCCGTCCGTAAAGAAGATCTCTGCCTCCTTTTCATCGATCGTCACCTGGGGAAGGGTCCATCCCCGGTCCACGTCATAGAGACCGAAGCCAGGCTTCTTAAGGATATCCTGGGCCTGGCTGCTCTCGCCCAAAAGCTCCCCTAAAAGGACCTGCTCCCGGCCTGTGGGCTCCTTTAGCTCCATGAGCAGCGGCTTCAGCGCGGGGAAGCTTAACGGATCCTCCTTCTTGACCTGCAGCGCCAGATCCAGGGCTCCCATATGGCACTCCTCCGACTTCGTCTGGACCAGCCGGCCGATACAGGCAAACAGCTCCGGCTGCTCCTGCTTCCTCAGCAGAGCCAGCACCCCGGCGCGGCCCTTTTTATACTTTAAGTTTTTTTCCACCGCAAGGTAGTCATCCCCGTCCAGCTTAAGGGCCTCCACCAAACAGAAGGCAGCCTTCATGGCATACTCCTGGGGATCGTGGAGGAGGTCGAAGAGGATCTTCCTCCTGACCTTTGACCGAGGCCGGTACAAAAGGACCCTGGCCGCTGCCGCCCGGGCAGATCCGCTGTAGGCCTGCCCCTGGCCGATCAGGCCGATCCACCCTGCCGCCTCATCCATCAGGGCCTCATCCTGCAGCATCCAGGCCAAAAGGCACAGCCTGACCGCCAGATCCGACTGGCTCAAGGTCACCTGGTGCCAGGGGAAGATGCATGGGTCTAAGACGACCCCTTTCTTCGGGAGCCTCCCCAGGATATCCCGGAGGATCTGGTAGTAGCGTCTGGCCTCCGCCTCGTCCGCAAACAGATCCGTCACCGGCTTTTTCCTCGGCTCCCTGGCCTTTCCATCCGACAGGGAGTAGTATCCTGCGTCCTTATCCCGCACCAGCTCCTGCAGGATGCTCCCCGCGCCGCTCATGAACCCAGGCATAAAGCAGGCCGCCAGCTCCAGATCCTCCGGATAAGATCCGATCACCTCCTTGGACACCTGCATCTGCAGCCCCGCGATCTGCAGCGAGCCGTTAAAATAGGAGGCGGTCATCTTCTGATGCTTGGTGCCGTGACGGATCAGCTCCAGCTCTGCGTCGATCGCATCTTTGGCATCATAAAAGCCCTTGGCCCACAGCCCGCAGCTGATGGCGATCGCGTCCTCTGTGGCCAGCTGTTTTCTGCAGAAGGCCTCATCTTGCAGGCACTGCCCCATGAGACGGACCAGCTTGTCGGTGATCCGGTCCACGCTCTTTTCATTAAAGATCCCGATCCAGGTGCTGACCGCCCGTTTCACAGAGGAATAACGGACCAGGCCATTTTCCTCGATCACCTTGAACAGGTGGAAAAATGCCTCCGGCCGTCCCGCGTCCATAGTCTCGCAGACCGCCTGCCTGGCTCCCTCCTGGAGCCGGGCCGCCAGGAGGAACTGCCCCAGCACCTGGTAGAGCGCCTCATTTTTGCTCTTTACGATCCCGCGGATCAGCTCATAGCTGATCATGGCGGTATTGCCCTCGCCTAAGAGGATATCTTTCACCGCCTGGATCGTCTTTTCCTCCCCCCGGTCGATCTGGGCGGCCAGCATACCGTCATAGCTCCAGTTTTCCGTCCGGGCATGGTCGTAGATCTCCGGATCCACCTGGCCGGTGAGGATATCCGCTAAGTCCGCCCCATAAAAGGACAGCTTGGAATAGGCCCATAAAAGCAATATGCTCTGCCGCGCAAAGGGGCCGTAGCTCTTGGAACGCACGCTGCGGCGATACCACCCGGCGGTCATCTGGAAGCAGTTCATCTCATCCAGCGCATAGTAGAACTCCTCCCGCCGCTCCTTCGGCACACA
>CAJUSS010000042.1 GCA_910588895.1 uncultured Lachnospiraceae bacterium | reverse complement strand
GCTTAGGCCTGGCCACCTACTGGCTGGAGAGCGGGATGAAAGAAAGTCCAAAGGAACTGGCCGAGCTGGCCGAGAGCTTCATGATCCAGGGGATCAAGATCTTATCTGTACCGGGGACAGCCTGCGTGTAGGGATCGGCTGAAATTTCGGCTTTTACAGAGCGCGCAGACGGCTGCGCACACAAAAACGCCCTGCAGCTTGTCGCTGCAGGGCGTTCGCTTTTCTACCGGCCGCTGGCTTTGATGCTCTTGAGCTCATCAAAGACCACATCGTTCAGGACCTTGATGTAAGTCCCCTTCATCCCGGAGGACCGGGATTCGATCACACCCGCACTCTCGAACTTCCGCAGGGCATTGACGATGACGGAACGTGTGATCCCTACCCGGTCGGCGATCTTGCTGGCCACCAGGATCCCTTCATTGCCGTCCAGCTCCTCAAAGATATGGGTGATCGCCTCCAGCTCGGAGAAGGAAAGCGTACTGATGGCAGACTTGACGATCTGGATCTTTCGGCTCTCCTCCGCATTCTCCTCATTGACCGAGCGCATCATCTCCAGGCCCACCACAGTCGTCCCGTATTCGCTCAGGATGATATCGTCGATGTCGTACTGGAGATCGCATTTATAGATGAACAAGGTGCCCAGCCGCTCTCCCGCGATATCGATCGGGGTGATGATCGCCTGATATTTCTTTACATACTCTTCGGCAAAACCCAATGTGGCCAGATTGACATTCTCTTTCGTGGATAAAACGCTCAGCAGACGCTCGTTCAGCATCTTATCGACAAAACCGCCTACCTTATCGTCGATCAGCTCCTCGATCTCATCCACGCCAGGCCAGACGCTGACCCCCAATACTTTTCCTTTTTTACTGATGACAAGGATGTTCGAAAGTAAGATCTCGCTTAAGACCTTACAGATATCGTTGAAAACAACTTTGTGAGAATTATTATTGTGCAACAATTTGTTGATCTTTCTGGTCTTATCAAGCAGCTGTACGCTCATTCCCCATTCCTCCTAAAAACTCCTGGATATAAAAGGAATATCCTGACTATTATGAAGCCAGATACACAAAGAAATCCTCTTATATTTGGTAAATTGTACCACAAATCACCAATGACCTCAAGAGTTTTTGGAAGTTTTTCGATTTTTTTAATAAATAGGCCAGTTTGTATTTTATCGTCTATACTATTTCTTTTTCCCTATCCTTTTCCTTGTCTTTTTCCTTCTCCTTATCCATGCTGTATCCGCACTGTGCGTCCCCGCACAGCAGGCGGTTTCCTTTTTCCACCATGTAGCTGCCGCATTCCGGACATTTTTGCGCGGAAGGCTTTTGCCAGGACATGAAATCGCATTCCGGGTTCGCCTCACAGCCATAGTAGCGTCTGCCCTTTTTCGTCTTTTTGATCACCAGCTCCTTACCACATTTTGGGCAGGGCACTCCGATCTTTTCCAGGTAGGGCTTTGTGTTCTTGCATTCCGGGAAGCCGGGGCAGGCCAGAAATTTCCCGTGTGGACCGTACTTGATCACCAGGTTGCGGCCGCACAGCTCGCAGATCTCATCGGTCACCTCATCCGCGATCGTCACGGATTCCAGTTCTTCCTCTGCCTTGCTCACCGCTTCCTCCAGATCCGGGTAAAAATTGCTCACCACGGTCTTCCAGTCCACGGTGCCGTCCCCCACCTTATCCAGGAGGAATTCCAGATTAGCAGTAAAGCCTTTATCCACGATGCTGGGGAAGCACTGCTTCATCATCCCGTTCACCACCTCGCCCAGCTCGGTCACATAAAGATTCTTGTTCTCCTTCGTCACATACCGTCTGGCCAGGATGGTGGTGATGGTGGGCGCATAGGTACTGGGGCGCCCAATCCCCTGCTCCTCCAATGCCTTGACCAGCGAGGCCTCCGTATAATGGGCCGGAGGCTGAGTGAAATGCTGCTCCTCGCGCAGCTCCTCCAGCTCCAGCTCCATCCCCTTCTCCAGCTTGCTCAAGGCCCGGCCTCCTTCTTCCTTGTCCTCCTCCTGGACGTACACGGACATAAATCCGTCAAATGCCAGCTTGGAGGCGGTCAATGTGAAGAAGTACTCGCCTGCCCCCACCTTCACAGAGGTGGTCTCATACACGGCGTTGGACATACGGCTGGCAGCAAAACGCTTCCAGATCAGCTGATAGAGGCGGAAGAGGTCTCTCGCAAGGGAATCCTTCACCAGCACCGGGGTCAAGGCGATATCTGTAGGGCGGATCGCCTCATGGGCATCCTGGATCTTACCGCTCCCCTTCTTCCCGCTCTCGCCCGCAGACAGATACTGCGGCCCAAAATGCTCGCTGATATAGGCTCTGGCCGTCCCGTCCGCCTCCTCGGCCACACGAGTAGAATCCGTACGCAGATAGGTGATCAGGCCTATCGTCCCATGGCCCTTTACCTCCACGCCTTCATAGAGCTGCTGGGCCAGGCGCATGGTCTTCTGGGTGGAAAAGTTCAGCACCTTGGAGGCCTCCTGCTGCAGGGTGCTGGTGGTAAAGGGAGTAGGGGCCTTCTTCGTCCGCTCCCCGTTCTTGACCTCCGTCACCACATACCGCCGGCCATCCAGCCCCTCTTTTATGTGGTCCAGCTCCTCTTTTCCCGGGATCGGGAGACGCCCCTCCTTGGTGCCGTAAAACTTGGCTGTCAGGGGTTTTTTCGCGCCATCCAGCTTAAGATCCGCCTCCAGGCTCCAATATTCCTCCGGGATAAAGGCGCTTATCTCCTCCTCCCGGTCACAGACCATCCGCAGAGCCACAGACTGGACGCGGCCCGCGCTAAGGCCCCTTTTCACCTTTTCCCACAGCAGGGGGCTGATCCGATAGCCCACCATGCGGTCCAGCATCCTTCTTGCCTGCTGGGCGTTCACCAGATCCATATCGATCGTCCGCGGGTTTTTGATCGAGTTCTTCACCGCATTTTTGGTGATCTCATTAAAACTGATCCGATAGACCTTTTTATCCGGGGCCTCATCCAGCTTCAGCGCCTTCATCAGATGCCAGGATATCGCCTCCCCCTCACGATCAGGGTCAGTAGCCAGATAGATCTTATCGGCCTTTTTCACTTCTTTGCGCAGCTTTGCCAGGATATCGCCTTTGCCACGGATCGTGATATATTTTGGTTCAAAACCATGCTCTGCATCAAAGCCAAGCTGGCTCTTCGGCAGATCGCGGACATGTCCGTTAGAAGCATCTACCTCATAATTCGCGCCCAAAAATTTTTTGATCGTCTTCACCTTTGCCGGCGACTCCACGATCACTAAACAATTCGCCATAAAAACTCCCCATATCCTTAAAGCTTTTTCTCATAATGATTACCCCCGGTACGCACGATGAACCCTTTTAATTCCAGATCTAACAAGATCATCATACATTCACTTAAGGGGATGCCACTTTGTCTTACGATCTCTTCTAGATGTTTTGGTTGAAGATCGATGAAACTATACACCATTTTTTCTTTCTTGGCAAGTCCCTTCTCATTTTTTTCATGAAGAGTTAATTTTTTCTCCCAGCGCATCCCAAGTTCTTCCAGTATGTCCCCCGGGCTGCTGACCAGCGCCGCGCCCTCCCGGATCAGCCGGTTACAGCCTGCGCTCCCTGGGTCCGTGAGCCTTCCGGGGATGGCGAAGATCTCTTTTCCCTGCTCCAGCCCGCTGCCCACCGTGATCAGAGAACCGCTCTTTTCCCTGGCCTCCACCACCAAGATCCCATCGGATAAGCCGCTGATGATCCGGTTCCGGATCGGAAAATTGGAGGCCTTGGGCGGCTCTCCCAAGGGATATTCCGAAAGGATCCCGCCATCGGCCAGCATCCGTTCGTACAGCCCATAATTTTCCCTGGGATAGCAGATATCGATCCCGCATCCCAGTATGCCAAAGGTCCTGCCCTTTCCCTCCAGAGCGCCCTGATGGCCTGCCCCGTCGATCCCGGCCGCCAGACCGCTGACGATCTGGATCCCTTCTTTTGCCAGCTCCCGCCCAAAGCACCGGGCCACCTCCAGGCCATAGCGGGTGGCGTTCCTGGAGCCGATGATCGCCAGTGCAGGACTCTCTTCTTTCGGCAGCCTCCCTCTTACATACAGTCCAATGGGAGCATCCGCCAGTACCTTTAATCGTTTCGGATAATCCTCATCCAGGATGGTGATAAACCTTATTCCCCGACCGGCCAGACTATGATACTCTTCCATGATCTTTCCGGTGCTTTTTTTCGCCTGATCCCAGCACACCCTCTGTCTCTCCTTTAAGATGCCCAGCTCCTCCCATTGGATCCCTTCTATATTATATAAGGAGGCGATATCTCCCGCGCAGCGCCGCATCCTGCCGATCGTGACAGGCCCCAGGGAGGGGACGTGGAGGAGCCAGTAAAGGACGGCCCGCTCCCTTTCCCGCTTTTTTCCATCCTTGGAATCCGCAGCTGGCCTGTCTCTGTCCATTCTGCTACTGTCCGTTCCGCCTCCATCCGGCCTGTCTTTGTCTCTTTTATCTGTCCTGACCATCCCTGCTGCCATATGCCTTTTCTCCATCTGCTCCGCTCCCCTCTTCTTGTCTTCCATCACCAATATTTTTCTTCCAGCGACCGATATCCCACCGCTTCATAGAGATGGATCTTCCGGATATCTTCCTTTCCGTCCAGATCTGCGATCGTCCGGGCAACCTTCAAGATCTTATTGCAGCCTCTGACGCTCAGCTTCTTCTCTTTATAGACCTGCTCCAGATACGCCTCCTCCGGTCCATTGAGCCGGCAGTATCGCCCGATCTCCTTTGTCCCCATCTCACTGTTAAACAAGAGCTTTGTGCCTGTAAAACGCTCTTTTTGGAGCTGTTGGACCCGGATGACCCGTTCCCGGATAGCGGCGGAGCTTTCATTATCTCCTTGTCCGCGGAGTTCCTCAAAGGGAACGGGGGAGGCTTCCACAGTGATGTCGATCCGGTCCAGGATCGGCCTGGATACCTTCCCGATATAACGCTTGATCTGCCGTCCGGTACAGGTGCATCTGGTCCGGTCCGGATAAAAGCCGCAGGGGCAGGGGTTCATGGCCGCCGCCACCATGGTATCCGCAGGAAAGATACAGGAGCCATGGAGCCGGGATATGGTCACGGTCCTGTCTTCTAAGGGCTGGCGCAGGATCTCGATCGCTTTCCCTGAAAATTCCGGGAGCTCATCTAAAAAGAGCACGCCGCCGGAGGCCAGCGAGATCTCCCCTGGCTTAGGGACCGCCCCGCCGCCTGCCAGAGCGGTCGCCGTGATCGTATGGTGGGGGCTCCGAAAGGGCCTCCGGGTGAGCATGGGCGTATCCGCCGGTAAAAGGCCGCAGACACTGTAGATCTTGGAGGTCTGGATGCTCTCCTCCCAGCTCATGGCCGGCATGATGGTAGGGATCCTTTTTGCAGCCATGGTCTTCCCTGCGCCGGCCGGACCGATGTACAGGATATTGTGCCGGCCAGCCACCGCCACCTCCGTGGCCCGGCGCAGGAGAGGCTGCCCGTTCAATTCCGAAAAATCCACCGCATAGGGTCTCTCCTGGCCTTTAGAAAAAAGCGGCGGGCCGCCAGCCCCCTTGTCTCCCCGCAGTATAGCGGCCAGCTCCTTGAGACTCGCCACCGGTATGATCTCCACATCCTCCACCATGCTCCCTTCCAATGCGTTCTCTTTTGGGAGAAAGCATCGCGCAAGCTTTCCCTCCCGGGCTGCAAAAACCAAAGACAGCACTCCCCGTACCGGCTTTACCCGGCCGTCCAGCCCCAGCTCGCCGATCAGCATGGCCCCCTCCAGACCGTCGGTCTTAAGTAAGCCCAAAGCCCCCAATACAGCAGCAGCCACCGCCAGGTCATATGCAGTCCCGTCCTTGCGGACATCCGCCGGAGACAGATTGACCGTGATCTTTTTAGGCGGCAAGGCAAAATCCCCGTTCTTCATGGCGACCCGGACACGCTCCTGTGCCTCTTTTGTTTCCTGGGACAGATTCCCCGTCATGGCAAAGCCAGGCAGACCATCATGGACATCCGCCTCCACCGAGACTAAAAATCCGTCGATCCCCCACAGCCCTGCACTCATCACCTTTTGGAACATAAGCGACCTCCTTTGCATATCTTACCCGTCTGTAAAATCCCACATTTTTACATTTTCCATTATTATACAAAATATCCCCGCAAACTGCAATAGGTTTGCGGGGATATTTTAACAAAACTTATTGGAACTCGGTCATATAGGGTCGATAGCGCAAGGGCAGATGGCTTCTCTGGCAGACATAGTTCTTTCGTTCCGGGATCGCGATGGTGTTGCAGAACATCTTCCAAAGAGCCCGGTATCCTTCTTCATCCGTCTCCATAGCAAGATCCTCCCTCCATCCTCCCTCTCCCATATGGAGGAGGACCCAGTCCTCGTCTGCCGGGTGGAACACGGCACGCTTCCGGCCTTCATCATAGATCATCCAGTCCTCTGAAGGCAGACGATCGGAAAAATGAAGGGCCAGGACCGGCAGGACATCATTCTTCGGCCCGATCTTGCTGATCAAAAGGCCTTCCTTCGTCCTGGAAAAACGAGTGAACTCCTTTAGGAGATGGCTTTCATTGAGCACAAAACGGCACAGGCGGAAGATCTCGTACACGGACGGCAGGTGGAGCATCTCCAGGACGATGGCTCCGTAGCAAAACCCGTCGATCAGGAAGCGGTAGATCATGTCCGCCCGTCCGCTCTCCTGGCTCAGGGAAGCCAGGTAGACCTTCTTATACACAGCCTCCGAGATCTTTTCTTGTATGGCACGGATCACTTTCTCCGTCTTATCCGGCGTCACGGCGACCGGCTCATACTGACAGAACAGCTCCATCTCTTCTTTTCCATCGATCTCAAGGCGCACATGGTCATGTCCCTTCCGGCTCATCCACGCATCATAAACGCCACATAAGATCCCGTCAAAGGAATCCTCGCATACATATACAGTCATTTTTCCTCCTTATCTTGGAGCAGTCCATCTCAGCGGCAGGCTCCGCTCCCGCCGCAGAGTCTATAGGACCAGCTGCCGGCCCGACGCGGGGACCGCCTCCAGGTGCAGGTCATCAAAAAGGGATAACTGGCGATAGCTGTCCTTATGGGTGATATCCCAGGCTTTTCTCCTCTCATCGCCCAGCAGGCAGCTGGTGATGTGATCTTGGTCGATCTTCACATAGTCCATCAGCTTCCCGGAACAGGTGATAAAATACTGGGCCCGCTTCAGCACCACCCCCAGCTTCTTTAGATCGGCAAAGGTCAGCGCCGCCGTCTTCCTGGCCGCTACGATCCGGCTCACAGACTTTACCCCCATGCCTGGCACCCGCAGAAGGGTCTCATAGCCTGCTGTGTTCACCTCCACCGGAAATCGTCCCAGATGCCGCAGGGCCCAATCACATTTTGGGTCCAAAAAAATGTTGAAATTCGGTTGGCTCTCCGATAAAAGCTCCTCTGCATCAAAGCCATAATACCGCAGCAGCCAATCTGCCTGGTACAGGCGGTGCTCCCTGAGAAGAGGCGGTCCCTCCGCAAGGACCGGCAGGGCGCTATCCTCATTAACGGAAACGTAAGCGGAATAAAACACCCGCTTTAACCCGAAGTTCCGATAAAGGGCCTCCGCGACCATCAGCATCTGCCGGTCGTTCTCCTTCGTCGCGCCCACGATCATCTGGGTGGACTGGCCAGCCGGGACAAAATGGGCCTTTTTTCCGGAAACGCGGGAGACCCCATGGTCTCCGTACCTGGACCGGCCCAGCGGCTGCTTCGGACCGGCGGTCTGCATTGGAGCGATGGACTTTCCGCCCGCGAAGGATGATCCGGCATCAGCGGAAAGCCCGGCCCCAAATGGCTCTTTGGCGGAAGCCGCAGAGACGGGCCTGCGATCGATCGATGGCTGTATGCCCGGGAATGCGCTCCCGGCTCCCATCCTGCCATCTCGCCCCAGGGCCGCCGACCTTTCCGGCACCTGCATGCCTGCCTTCTCCATCTGCCTCACGATCCCCCGCTGGATCAGACGCATGGGCTTTAGGATCTTATCCCTGGTCTTGCCCGGCGCCAGCTCTCTCAAGCCCTCCGCCGTGGGGAGCTCCAGGTTCACGCTCATCCGATCCGCCAAAAATCCGACCAGCTCGATCAGCGCCGGATCCGCTCCAGGGATCGCCTTTACATGGATATAGCCATTGAACCGGCATTCCTTCCGCAGCTTCCACAGGGTCTGGTAGATCAGATCCATAGTGTGGTCTGCGCTGTATAAGATCCCGGAGCTCAGGAACAATCCCTCTATATAATTCCGCTGATAAAACTCGATGGTGAGCTTGCACACCTCATCCGGTGTAAAGGCTGTCCGCAGCGTGTCGTTGGAGCAGCGGTTGATGCAATATTTACAATCATAGATACATTGGTTCGTGAACAAGATCTTCAGCAGAGAGATGCATCTGCCATCTGCCGAAAAGCTGTGGCAGATGCCCGATGCGATCGAATTCCCCAGGCTCCCGGCCTTCCCCCGCCGGTCCACACCGCTGGAGGTACAGGCCACATCGTATTTGGCCGCATCTGTCAATATCTTTAGTTTCTCCTCTATGCTCAAACCTTCCTGGACCAGCATCATACACCTCTCCTTATCCTATCCAGCCCCTACCCGCGGCCCTCTCTGCCAGATATGGATGACAGGCGCACATACAAAACAGGAGCAAGAACATATGTTCTTGCTCCATTCTACCATAACCGTCTATTCTTTTCAATCCTTTTTCGAACATCCGTTCTTTTTTGATGAGACATCGTTACTATCCACACCCGCCGATCGTTGTATAGGTGCAGGTGCATGACCGGTCACCCGTCCCCATCCCGGATGATCATTCCCGATACCCATCTGGGTTTCCGGACTGCCATCTCCAGGAATCTGCACACATATCCTCGATCCCTTTTTCCGCTACCCATCCCAGTTCATCTCTGGCCTTGGACGCGTCACAATAGCAGGTGGCGATATCGCCGGCCCTCCTGGGCCTGATCTCGTAAGGCAGGGTCTTCCCGCAGGCTTTTTCATAGGCATGGAGCACGTCCAATACGCTGTAGCCATTGCCGGTGCCCAGATTGTAGATGCTGACACCGGAACCGGGAGCCAGCTTTTTCAATGCCTTCACATGGCCCTTTGCCAGATCCACTACATGGATATAGTCGCGAACGCCGGTCCCGTCATGGGTGGGATAATCATCGCCGAACACACCCAGACACTTAAGCTTGCCCACCGCCACCTGGGCGATATAGGGGACCAGATTGTTGGGGATGCCCTTGGGATCTTCACCGATCAGGCCGCTCTCATGGGCGCCGATCGGATTAAAATAACGGAGGAGCACTACGTTCCACTCCGGATCTGCCACGTTCAGGTCGGTGAGGATCTGCTCTAACATGCCTTTGGTCTGTCCGTATGGGTTCGTGATCTTGCCCTTGGGACACGCCTCTGTGATCGGGACAAAGGCCGGATCGCCATAGACGGTAGCGGATGAACTGAAGATGATGTTCTTGACACCATGTCCGCGCATCACGTCGCACAGGTTCAGGGTCCCGGTGATGTTATTGTGGTAATATTCCAAAGGCTTCTGAACGGACTCGCCCACTGCCTTCAAGCCGGCAAAGTTGATCACGGACTCGATGTTCTCCACATCGAACACATGCTCGATCGCGGCCTTGTCCAGCAGATCGGCCTTGTAAAAGGTCACTTTCTTTCCGGCGATCTTCTCAACCCGCCTCACCGCTTCCTCACTGGAATTATACAGATTATCGACCACAACTACATCATAACCTGCATTTAAAAGCTCCACACAGGTGTGGCTGCCGATATAACCGGCGCCGCCAGCGACTAAAATAGACATGTCTAATCCTCCTTGCTGTTTTCATTCTCTCCAGGTGCTCTGGTCAGATCCTTAGTTAGATCTTTAACAGCACCGGTTTCTATAATCATACCGCGAAGGAAGGTGGAATTCAATAGGATTTTTTGTGTTATACATATACTTTTTTGTGGAGATCCGCATGAATGTGATGTCCTGTGCGTTTTTGCACGTTTGCGCATCGTCGAACGTGGTATAAGATGGTATGATCACTGGGGCAGGACGGACCACTTTGATCTGTTGTAAGATCACAGCTTTCCTATGCAGAGAAAAAACAGGATCGGTACCAGCAGGGAGGGGAGCATGTTCAAGGTCTTGCAGTCTTTGATCTCCAGGATGGACAGACCGGAGGTGGCGATCAGAAAACCGCCGATGATGGAGATCTCGCACATCAGGGCATCGCCCAGAAAACCCTGCAGGAAAGTAGCCCCCAGAAAGATCGCGCCCTGCCAGCCAAACAGCACCGGCGCGGCCAGAGCCATGCCGATCCCATAGGTGGAGGCCAGCACGGTGGAGGTCACCAGGTCCAGGGTGGCATTGGTAAAGAGAAAGGTATTGTCTCCATATAAAGCGCTCTGGATCGGCCCCAGGATCGACAGGGAGCCGATACAGTATAAGAGGATCCCTGTGGAAAGGCCTTTTCCCAGCTCAGACTTTCCAAATCTCTTAGTCAGCTTTTTAAAGCCTCCGTCGATATCCAGCATAGTCCCCACCAGACTGCCCGCTGCCAGGCTGACGATAAAGAGCACAGGGTACTGACTCTTTGGCATATTGCTGACCACGGAATCGATCCCCAGGCCGGTGGCCGCCAGGCCCATGGCGTTAAAGAGCGCGCCTTGATATTTTGGCTTGATCCCTTTTTTTAGTACACTTCCTAAGATGCTCCCGGTCAGGATCGTGCCGGTATTTGCGATGGTCCCTAACATTCTGATCCCTTCTTTTCCTATTTGATGTCTTTTGTCCTGTAGATGCCCGGAACCTATCTCCCGGTCATGCGGTCTTTTAAAACTTATCTCTATGCCTGATAGAGCAGCGCATTGACGATCGCCGCCGCCACATTGCTGCCGCCTTTCCGTCCCCGGTCGATGATGTAGGGCGTGTCGGTCCGGCTGAGCATCCGCTCCTTGGACTGGACCACATTGACAAAGCCCACCGGAACGCCGATGACCAGTGCCGGCATAAAAGCGCCCGCCTGGATCAGCTCATAAAGGCGTATCAGGGCCGTGGGGGCATTGCCGATGGCTATGATCATGGGGCCCGGCAAGGCAGACGACAGCCTGGCCGCTTTTTCCATGCTGGCTGCCGCACGGGTGCTGCCCTGTGCTCTGGCCGCCTCTGCCACATCCTCGTCAGCCATAAAGCAAAGGACCTGCCCCCCTAAGCTCCCCAGCTTTTTTTTATTGATCCCGGCCTTTGCCATATTGGTGTCGGTCACGATCGTGGCCCTATGCCGCAGCGCCTGGATCCCGATGGACGGGGCATCGGCTGAAAAGACCAGGCTCTCTGCATGGTCAAAGTCTGCTGTGGCATGGATCACCCGCTCGATCACCGGCGCCTCCCTTGGATCTAAATAGATCCCCATCTGCGCCAGCTCTTCCCGGATGATGGCAAAGCTGCGCTCCTCGATCTTTTCCGGGAGCACCTGCTCAAAACCGGCCACGATCTTCTCTTCCATACGTCCCTCCCCCTTGTCATCTGGCGCAAGAGCTGCCAGATATGCTCCTTATCTCTGCCTGCCGTAAAGATCGTTTACTTGTCAGAAGGATACCTGGGCTCTAAAGAGGGCCGAAGTCTCCGCCTTCTCAGCTCTCCCCGATCCCCTCCTCCAGGATCTGATAGATCCGCTCCATGTCCAGGCTTTCCCGCAGGCCTGCGGCCAGCCGCTCATACTGGCTCTCCTTATAGGCCTGATAGTCCAACTTTCCAGTCTCGGATGCCGGAAGGCCCTTTTCTCTCCCCAGGGCATTGACCACCGTTTCCGCGATGCCCTCCCCGTCAAAGAGCCCGTGGACGTAGCTGCCGTACACATTGCCCCGTCCCCAGCCCTCCTGGTGCATCTGCTTGGAGGCGCTGTGACACTCCAGCAGATAAGAAAGGGGACGGCAGATCTCCAGCTGGCCATGGAAAAAACGGGCCGTGTCCGCAGCCCCCATCTCCCGGTCGATCCAGGTGCGGCCCATGTGGATCTCATATCCTGTAAAGGGCTTTCCGGAAAGGTCCTGAAAGATCCCTTCCACCTGCGCGAAGGCACCCTCCACCTGGGCCCGGGTCTTTTCCGCTGCAAATACAGTCCTTGTGGGAAAAAGGCCCATCCCGCGGATGCATCCATCTGGGACAGACTCCCCACACTGTCCTTCCACACCTTGCGGGTCTTCCAGCCACTCACCCAGCATCTGGTAACCGCCGCAGATCCCCCAGATGGGGATCTTTTGGTCGGCCAGCTTTAGCACGGCTGCCTCCAGTCCGCTTTGCCGCATCCACAGCAGATCTGCTATGGTATTTTTCGTTCCGGGAAGGATGACCAGGTCCGGCTTTCCAAGCTCAGATGCCCGGCTCACATACCGTAGCCTCACGTTGTCCAGCAAAGTGAACACATTAAAGTCGGTGAAGTTGGTGATCTTCGGGAAACGGATCACAGCGATATCCACTCCCATCCCGCTCATGCCGGCCGACTGGAGCTGTCCGGCCAACGGGGACGGTCCGGCTGACTGTGCATCCAACCGAGACTGCGGGTCCAAATGGCGGCTCAGGCTGTCCTCGTCCTCGATCTGCACATCCATAAAGGGCACCACCCCCACCGCTGAGATCTCACACAACTCCTCCAACTGCAAGATCCCCGGTTCCAGGATGGAGGGATCGCCTCTGAACTTATTGACGATCAGCCCCTTCACCATCTGCCGCTCCCAAGGCTCTAAAAGGGACACAGTCCCGTAGATCTGGGCAAATACGCCGCCCCGGTCGATATCGCCGACTAAGAGCACCGGGGCTTTGGCCATGCGCGCCATGCCCATATTGACGATGTCATCCGCCTTGAGATTGATCTCTGCCGGGCTTCCCGCCCCCTCGATCACGATGATATCATACTGCTCCGCCAGGCTCTCATAGGCCTTTTGGATCTTTGGGAGCAGCTCCTTCTTATAAGAAAGATACTCTTTCGCCTTCATGTTCCCCACAGGGACCCCATTTACGATCACCTGGGACCCCATGTCGGTGGTGGGCTTTAAGAGGATCGGGTTCATGACCACATCCGGCTTTATCCCGGCCGCCTCCGCCTGGACCACCTGGGCACGCCCCATCTCCAGTCCGTCCTCTGTGATATAGGAATTCAGGGCCATGTTCTGGGATTTGAAGGGGGCCACACGGTAGCCGTCCTGTTTAAAGACGCGGCATAAGCCCGCCACCAGCAGGCTCTTTCCCACGTTGGACATGGTCCCCTGGATCATCAGCGCTCTTGCCATCACGGACGCACCTGTCCGTTTCCGTAGATGATGTATTTTGTGGTGGTCAGCTCTTTTAGCCCCATAGGGCCTCTGGCGTGGAGCTTCTGGGTGCTGATCCCGATCTCCGCGCCAAAGCCAAACTCAGATCCATCGGTAAAACGGGTGGAGGCGTTCACATAGACCGCCGCCGCGTCGATCTCATCTAAGAACCGCTGGGCATTGGCATAGTCTCTGGTGACGATACTATCGGAATGCTTCGTATGGTAGCGGTTGATGTGGTCGATCGCCTCATCCAGGGAGCCCACGATCTTGCAGGAAAGGATATAGTCCAGATATTCCTTCCCCCAGTCCTCCTCTGTAGCCGGCGTAAAGGAGGGGACGATCCTGCAGGACGCCTCATCTCCTCGGATCTCCACCTGCTTTTCATCCAGCCTTTCCTTCATGCGCGGAAGGAACTGCTCCGCGATCTTCGCGTGGACGACCAGGGATTCGCAGGCATTGCACACACCGATCCGCTGGGTCTTGGCATTAAAGAGGATCTCCAGCGCCATATCAAGGTCTGCGCTCTCGTCCACAAAGATATGGCAGTTCCCCGTGCCTGTCTCGATCACCGGGATCGTACTCTGCTCCACCACCGTCCGGATCAGCCCTGCTCCCCCTCTGGGGATCAGCACATCTACATACTGGTCAAGCCGCATAAAGGCCTGTGTCGCGGCCCGGTCCGTGGAGGAGATCATCTGCACGGCCTCCCCCGGCAGTCCCGCCTCCGCAAGCCCCTTTTGGATGCAGGCCACGATCGCCTGGTTGGAGCAGAGCGCATCGCTGCCGCCCTTTAGGATCGCCGCGTTCCCGCTCTTAAAGCAGAGACCGAAGGCATCGGCGGTCACATTCGGCCGGGCCTCATAGATGATCCCGATCACCCCTAAGGGGACCCGCTTCTGCCCGATCATCAGACCATTGGGCCTCTTTTTCATGGACAGGACCTCCCCCACCGGATCCTCCAGCGCGGCCACCTGCCTTAAGCCATCCGCCATCCCTTCTATCCTTTCCGGGGTCAGCCTCAAGCGGTCTAAAAGGCCCTGGCTCATCCCTGCCGCCCTGGCCTTTTCCATATCCTTTTCATTGGCAGCAAGGATCTCCTCCTGCCCTCTAAGCAGACGTTCTGCTGCCGTCAAAAGCCCTCTGTCTTTCTCTGCCGCGCCTAAGATCTGCAGCTTCCTTGAAGCCTCCTGGGCGCGCTGCCCGATCTCCTGTAATGTCGCCATATGGTCACGTTCCTTTCTGTGGGATATGCGATCTGTAGGATGCAGATCTGATATCTTATCATGATAGCACGGGTGGGGGGATCGCGCAAGATAAGTTTCACTCTTTTTGCGCCTCCGTCTGCAAGATCCATTCCGGCTCCTGGACATAGACCTTATAGTCCCTTACCCCCATCTCATCCAACTGCGCCGCGATCTCCCGATAGTAAAAGCTGCAGATGATCAGATGACGTTTTTGTGCCGGCACCTCACAGACTGCCTTTGGCTCCTTGATCAAGATCCCCATCCGGGAACGTCCCCATTTGTTCCCGTCATTGTCCACCAGGAAGGACGGACGATAACGGTCCCCATATTTCTTCATATAATCCTCAAACATCATCCCGGACCCAAAAAGGATGATCTGCTTCCCTTTTGCTCCCTCAAAGGTATCGCACAGGAGCTGGGTATAGGCCGTATAAGGCTTCCCCGGATCAAAGATCCCCCGATGCTTAGGCCTGCGTTCTTCCTCCGGCGGGTAGCGCAGATAGTCCTTCCCAAGGCTCATGAACATATAGTTCTCATAGCCTGCCGGGACCGGCATCTTCCGATGCTCGAACTCCAGCTTGACCGTCTCTTGAAAATCTGCCGCCAAAAGTCTCCGGTGCTTGTAGTAGCCGGAAAAGAAGGCCACATCCTCCGACGGCTCGTCCGTATAGAGACGGACTGCCTGGTCTAACATCCGGCAGAGCCTCTTATGGCTGTAAAAATGTGCCAAAAGGATATA
Source organism: uncultured Lachnospiraceae bacterium (assembly GCA_910588895.1). Lineage (GTDB taxonomy): Bacteria > Bacillota > Clostridia > Lachnospirales > Lachnospiraceae > Caccovicinus. The sequence goes on along the minus strand of CAJUSS010000042.1, from coordinate 10,027 downwards.
AGCACGCCACAGCACCGGGGACATATCCCCATACTGCACAAATCCACTTCCGTAGATCTTGGCGTACAGCAGCCGCTGGCAGTGGCGGATCTTCTTCTGCTTATAGGCAAACCGTTCCTCATCCATGGTACAGACATCCAAGGGCAGCACGTCGATCCAGATCCCCAGATCCCCCTTATGTCCCAGATCTTTTGCCTCGATCCCGGTGGTCCGGCTATCCCTTATGCGGGCAAATGCTCCCCAGAAAAGATCCTCCTCCGTCTCCGGGGTATGGACGGACAGCCCTTCCTTAAGCTCCGTGGGAGCCAGCCGGATGAACCGGTCATAGTCCGCCCTGGGCATGGCGATATCCAGATCGTCGTCCCAGGGGATAAAGCCCTTATGGCGGATCGCGCCCAGAAGACTCCCATGGACCAGGAAAAAGGTAAGGCCATGCTTTTTGCAGATCCGCTCCACCTCATCCAGCATGGCAAGCTCCACCTTCCAGATCTTTTTCATCTTATCCGGGATATGGTAGTCCGCCACGATCTCCGCCTCCGAGCGCAGGCGCTCCCGGTTCTTCCAGATCTTTGATGGCGGGTCCTGGGCCCACTGATAAAACTGCCGGTAACGGGCATGCTCTCGCACCTCGTCCAGGAACCGCTGCTCCTCCGCCAGATAGATCTCCCAGGTATCTTTCAGCCCGTACTTTTCCAAAAGCTTTTGCCGCGGATAGTACCGCTCTGCGTCCGGCGTAAAGCAATAGATGTAGTGGATCGCGCGGAAGAGCACATAACCCGCCGGATAGTCTTCCCGAACAAACTCCTGGTCAAAAAAGAGGAACTCACCGGTCTCCGGCTGATAAAAGCAGTTTAACGGGATCAGCTCCATGTACGCTTTTTTCAGGATCGGTCCAAAGTCCAGGCTTTTCCACCGAGTCTTTTCTTCCTCATCTTTTGCAAAGGCAAGCTGCTTTTCCAGCAAAGCGTTCCGAGAAGGAGCAGGCACCCATCTATCCAAAACAGCGTCCCGGGCAGGAGATGCTGCCCTTTCATCCAAAGCAGCGTCCCGGGAAGGAGATGCTGCCCTTTCATCCAAAGCAGCGTCCCGGACAGGCAAGCACTCCGAAGACTGGAGGATATAGCCATAGATCCGGTCGATCAGCGCCAGGAACTCCTCCTGGTCCTCCCTGATCACATTTTTGATATAGTTGGATAAGGTGGGCCAGGGGATATAGGGCAAGGTAAGGCTCCCATCCGGCTTTAGGGCATGGGGGACCACCGGGATCCCATGCCGCCGCAGATCCTCGATATGGGCGTAAGCTTGTACGGCGCTCGCCTTTCCCTCCCCAAAGAGCGGTGCCTTCCGCACCATCCCGCCGTTTAAGATCATGGTGGCAAAGCCCCGCTCCCGGCCCCGGTCCGTGGAGACTGCAGCATAGAGTACCTCATCCGCACCTTTTGTGAGCATCGATCCCGGGCAGTGACACTCCACCAGAAAAGAATTGGCAAAAAACGGGAACACCCCATTTTCCACCACATCCCGGTACAGATCCAGCTCCGGCAGCACCAGCGGATCCTGGTCCCCATAGTAAGGGATCAGCCGCTCCTGCAGGTTCGGGGCCGGAAGATAGTCGTCCGTATAGATCAGCTGGGGCAGCTTATAGTCCGGCAGCGGATAATAAAACCGGCTCTGCCCAAACCCTGCCCGGTCCAGGATATCTTGCAGCTCCTCCCGCGAAAAAGAATACCCCCTGGTCCCTCTTGGATAGTGGGCGATCCCCTCAAAAGCCCGGCCCACATGAGGTTCCTTTGCCCCGCAGAAATACCGAAGGCCCATACGGTTCTCCACAGCCGCTAAGAGGACCCCGTCCGGCTTCAAACGGGCTGCTGCCTTTTTCAAGAACGCCGCATACAGGTTCCGGTCCGAAGAGCCGCCGCAGGCTCTCTCCAGGATACCGGTAAGGAGGATATAGTCAAATGGACCGCCAAGGTCCAGCTCACTCCATTCCCCTGCATAGATCTGGAGGTTTTCTTTCTCCTTCCAACGCTTTAAGATCGCAGAAGCACGGACGGCCGAACGCTCCGTAGCCACCACCTGTGAACAACGGTCGCACAGCAGCCCGGTCAAGGGACCAAAGCCCGCCCCGATCTCCAGGAGCCGGGCATCCGGGCGGAAGGGATACCAGCTAAAAAGACCCGTGCGCAGGCTGGAAAGCTGATACCAGACCTGAAAATGCGGGTCGTCTGCGATCTCCTCGTCGTAGTAGTCTTTTTTTGTCCGCTCCAGATAGTCTAAGATGCGCTTGTCCATCTCCGTTGGAGCGTTCGGAGATGGCAGCGCTCCACTCAAATGTAAGGTTGCCATAGTCTCATTCTTTCTATCAAAAGGATGGCGCAGGCAGAACGTTTATCGAAAAACGCGGAAGTCCATGATCCCCATCTCGATCAGCTGCCTGGCGATGTCTCCGGCATAACGGCTGCAGATGACCACATACAGATCCTGCTCTGCAAATGTGCGCAGGGTCTTTGGAGACTGGATCTTTATGCCCTGGCGGAAAGTACCCCATTTGGCTGGGTCATTGTCTACAAAAAAAGCAGGTCTTGCCTCATCCCCGCACCTATCCAGGAAACGATCGGCGATGGCTCCGGCGCCGAAGACCACGAAGACCGGCCTTCTGCCTTCGTTCCCTCCCATCCACTGCTGGAAGATAAAGTCCCGCTCCAGGGTCTTCCGGATCTGAGTGGAGCTGACACTGCGGGTGTAGGGAAAGAATTCCAGCTTTGCCCCCACCTCATTTAACCGTTTCTCCAGCTCAGGCCACGCGCCTTCGTGGTCGGAACCGGCAAAGTGGCAGTCGTAGCGGAGCTTTTCCCAGGCACGCCATTTATCATGGAGCTCCGGGGTCACACCGATGGCCTGGTCCACGTACTTGCACTGGGCCACGATCTCCAGCCGCTCCACAAAAGGGATCACCGGCGGGCGGAGCTTATAGCTCATGTACACCTCGTCCGTCACCACACCTGCGATCAGAAAAAAGCACCGGGACTTGGCATTCCGTAAAAGATTTAGATGTCCCATGTGGAACATATCAAAGGCACCGGGACAATAGCCGGTCTTGTATCTGTCCATTTTCTCTCTCCTTCCCTGCTCCAAAGGCAAAGAAAAGCCTTGGCGTTCTATGCCCCTTCTCGGCATACCACCTTACACTGCTTTTTATAACACGCGATGCCAAAGTTGAGGATCCTCCCTATCCCATCCAGGCGCAGCCTTTCACTATAACGTTTCTCTTCGATCTGCTCCATCGCTTCCCTACATCCGCCATCCAGATCCCCATTCTCCGCATACTTGACCTCGATCACGATCCCCGTATCTTCTTCCTCATCCTCGATCGATATATCACAATATCCATCTCCTGATGCTGCATTCGATGAAACGATCCACTTCTGATCATAGGCCAGCAAGCCCAGCAAGATCCCATGGTAGAAGTTTTCTTTTTTGCTCTTGGTACTGGTATCTCGGATGCTGATCGTCCTTCGTAAATACCCATTGAGCTTCTCCTCCACCGCCCCGGCATCTCCACGTCGGAATGCACGGCAAAAAGCATCCAACTGGGGCTTATCCTGCGAGACAAGTTCTCGAAACCACTCCTGGATCTGCGTCACAAATATCTCCCTAATCTCCAGGTTCGGGATCCCCAAAAGGATGCCGCCTTCCTCTGTCTCTCCCTCCATCGTCAGATACCCAGTGGCAAATAATACACTCCACAGGTTATCGATGCTGTCTTCGACCTCGTCATAAGTCAACCCTTGCCGCACGGTCTTACAGATCGTCTCTCCGGCGATCAGCTGTTCGATCTCCCGCTGGGTCTTCCTGTCCGCCTTCTTGATAAAGCGCTTTACGATATGGCTGCCGCTGGTATTGACCCAATAGAGTCTAGGTTTTATCCCAGGCTTCGCCTGAAGATCGCTGCAATAGCAGATCACATCCCATGGGCGATATACATCTGTCTCTCCCAGATGATACCCATCATACCATTTCCGGGCCGTCGCATAATGTTCGATGAGGCCATAATATCCCAGCATCTCCTGGACTTCCTGATCGGTAAACCCAAAATACTCTTCATACAAGGGCGAGGTAAGGGAAAATACACGAAAATTGTTAAGGCCCGTAAAGATGCTCTCCTTTGCTATACGCAGACAGCCGGTCACCACTGCAAAATACAGACTGCTGTTCGTCTTAAGGGTCTGTGAAAACAGATTTCCGATAAGGTCGGCCATACGATCATAGTAGCCGGCATTATATGCTTTATCTAACGGCACATCATACTCATCGATCAGGATGATCGTCCCTTTTCCATGATACCCGCACAGGATCGAGGACAGCGTGCGCAGGGAATCCATCAGATCTTCATCTCTCATCTGCGGCTCCATCAGCCGGTCCAGCTGCCTTTGCTGATAAGCCGATAAATGCTCTTGGCCTATACTTTCCCGCACCCTGTATGCCTCTTCATTGATCAGCCGGACCAACATCCCTCTCGCGGTCTCATAGCATTCTCCAAAGACCCCTTTCAGCGACACCGACAGAACCGGAAACTGCCCCATGTATCGCTCACACAGCTCCCCATCCTCCGCGATGTGCAAGCCATCGAACAACGTTTTATCGCAGCCGATCTCAAAAAAGCACTTCAGCATACTCATGTTCAAGGACTTGCCAAATCTCATGGGGCGGGTAAACAGGTTCACTTCCCCCCAATCATCCAGCAGCTCCTTCACCAGCCCCGTCTTATCCACATAATAAAAGCCTTCCCTGCGGACCTTCGAAAAATCCTCGATCCCGATCGGCAGTCTCCTCTTCTTCTCCATGATCATGCTGCCCCTTTCTGTGTACGGTCACCTCCATTGTACTATGCTTTTTCTATTTTATCTACATTTTCTGTAAGATCTGTCCTCTATCCGATCAAGACCGTCTTCCCCTCGAAGGCAAAGCCGTACATCCGGATCTGCTCCGCCGGGATGCCTTTTGCCTCCAGGGCTGCTGCATATCGCTTGCGCCGGATCTGCTCCAGAGCCGCCTTTACCGTCTCCTCCAGGGTCTCCTCGTCCTCCGGGTCCCGCACCTTGAACTCCAGGATGATCCCGTCATCCTCTTTTCTGCATGGTTCTAAGAGCACATCATATCGGCCAAAGCCGCTCTCCCGGTTCGATGTGATCACATAGCGGTCTGCCAGATCCACCATTAACCCCAGTACAAAGCCATGATAAAAACGCTCCGGTTCTGCATCTCCTGAAGGCCTCTTTCCGGTATCAAAAAAGCTGAAGGTCTCCAGCGCGACCTTGTTCATATAGGTGTTCATCGCTTTCTTATCATCGCTCAGCATAGCGGTCAGGAACTTATTATACGATGATGGGATCCTCTGGGCGAACCACCCCCGGATCATCTTCTGAAACATGGCCCTCACTTCAAAGTTCGTCAGCTCCAGCTCATACTCCTGGATCCACCTCCCGGCTCCTGTCCTGTACCCCTCATACTGCCCCACCTTCAGATAACCGCTGGCAAGGAGGAGGCTCCAGATCGCCGCCTCGCTCTCTCCTAACTGGCTGAACACGATCTGCTCATCGATATCCACACGGAAAGACTTTCCCTCCAGCAGGTCCTCCATGATCACCTTGATATCCCCGCTGCTCTCACGGATCAGCTTGTCGATCAGGCTGTTACTGCTGGAGTTAGCCCAATACGCGGAAAACACACCTTTATCTAAAAAGTTCAGGATCGACCACGGGTTATAGATATCCGTCCTCGTCCCAAATGTGAACCCGTCATACCAAGCCTGCACCTCACCCTCCTTTTCGGAGAGGCCATATTCTTTCAGTGCATCCGATACCTCCTGCTGGGTAAAGCCAAAGATATCCATGTACTTTCCGGATGTCGTGGTCACCACCTCCAGGTGGTTCAGATCCGAAAAGATCGACTCCTTACCTACTCTTGTGATACCGGTCATGATGGCCCGTTCCATATAGGGGTTTGTCTTGAAGGTGGCATTGAACAGGTCCCTGGTAAAATCCGCCAGTTCGTCCCAATATCCATTTACATAGGCCTCCTGGAGCGGTGTATCATATTCATCCAGCAAAATGATCGCTCTTTTCCCATAATACCGGAACAGATAGTCTGCCAGCTTCTGGACCGCCATAGTCGCCACCACCTTTGGCATATCCATGGAGATCCTTCGGTATTCCCCCTTCTCCTCCTCGGTCAACAGATCGCCCTGCAGTAAAAAACGGTGTTCACGGTATAGCTCTGTCAATAGCTGACAGAGTCGGATCACAGCAGACTGTGGGTCACGCTGCTTCACATTCGCAAAGGAAAGACTGATCACTGGGTAGGTCCCTTGGAGCTCGCGATACTTTTTCTCCTCCCATATGGCGAGGCCCTCGAACAGGCCCCCCCGGCCTGCATATCTGATCGAAAAAAAACGCTCCACCATGCTCATGGCAAGAGTCTTGCCAAACCGCCTGGGGCGAGTGATCAATGTGGCCGCATCCCCGTTCTCCCACCATTCTCTTATAAAATAGGTCTTGTCAACATAGAAATAAGCGTTCTCCCTTATCTTTTCAAAATCCTGGCAGCCGATAGCGACCGTCCTCGCCATATAACACCTCCTCCAAACCCTTTAGATCCCATGTAAAAGTTTTCTTTTTTGCTCTTGGAATAGTATCTGTGATGCTGATTGTCCTTCGCAAATACCCATTGAGCTTTTCCTGCGAGACAAGCTCCCGAAACCACTCCCTACGCTACTGAAACTGGCGTAGGGCCAAATGCATGACAGGTCTGCCCGTCCATATCCAAAAGCCCGGTCAGCTATGGAGCGCCCTGCGTCCATAAAGAAAACAGCTGAGGGCTAACGCAGGTATAGGATCAGGCTGTTCCCTCCTGCCCGATCAAGACCTTCTTCCCCTCGAAGGCAAAGCCATAGCTGCGGATCCTCTCCTCGTCTATCCCCTTTTGCCGCAGTCCCGCCGCATAGTCCTTCTCCCGGATCTGCCGCAGCGCGTTTTGGACGGTCTCCTCTAATGTAGCCTCCTTTTTAGGGTCCCTCACCTTAAACTCCAGGAGGATCCCGTCATCCCCTTCCTGTCTCGGCTCCAGCTGCACATCATAACGTCCGAGACCGCTCTCCCGGTTGGAGGTGATCACATATCGATCGTTCAGGTCCAGCAGCAGTCCCAGCACCAGCCCGTGATAGAACCTCTCCGGCTTTGCCCGATGGGAGGGCCTTTTGCCTGTGTCAAAGGAACTGAAGACTGTCTCCGAGACCTCGCTCATATAGGCGTTCATCGCCTCTACGTCTCCCTGGAGCAATGCCTGGATGAAACCATCATATTCCTTCTGCGTACAGTCGAACCAGCCACGGATCATCTTCCGGAACATGAGCTCCACTTCAAGATCTGTGATCTCCAGATCGTAGGTCTCCTCTCCCGTCTCCTCATCCATCCGATACCGCGCCACTTTCAGATATCCGCTGGCCAGGAGAAAGCTCCAGATCGCCGCCCCATCCTCCTCCAGCTGGCTGAACACGATCTGCTCGTCGATCTGCTCATGGATTGCTCTCCCCCTCATCAGCTCCTCCATCTTGATCTTGATCTCCCCGCTGCCCTCACGGATCAGCTTTCCGATCAGACGGTTGCCGCTGGTGTTCACCCAATAAGCAGAGAGCCGTTTCTTCTCCAAAAAATTGATAATCGACCATGGATTGTAGATATCTTTCCTTTTTCCAAATGTAAAGCCATCATACCAGCGCCTCACTGCCGCTTCCTTTTGCGAGAGTCCATACTCTTTTAGCGCATCGGACACCTCCTGCTGTGTGAAACCAAAAGAGTCCTCATACTTCTCCGAGGTCGTGGTCACCACCTCCAGATGGTTCAGATCGGAAAAGATCGACTCCTTCCCCACCCTGGTGATGCCTGTCATGATCGCCCGCTCCATATATGGGTTGGTCTTGAAGGTGGCATTGAACAGGTTCCGGATCAGATCCGCAAGCTCCTCCCAATACCCGTTCACATAAGCTTCCTGCATGGGCGTGTCATACTCATCCAGCAGGATGATCACATTTTTCCCGTGATATGACCGGAGGGCTCTCGACAACTGATGGACGGACAATGTGGCATACATATCATCCATATCCGCTGATACCTGTCTGAAAAAATCTTTATCCGCTCCCCTTAAAGCCCCGCTGTCCAGCAAAAACTCATGATCCGCGTACAGATCCGTCAGGATCTGGCAGATCTTCTTCCTAGCCATAGCATAGCTGGTCTCCTTCACATTCGCAAAAGAAAGGCTGATCACCGGATAGGTCCCCTGGAGCTCCTGGTACGTCTCCTCCTCCCATATGGCAAGACCTTCGAACAGGTCGCCCCGGCCTGCATACTCCACTGAAAAGAACTTCTCCACCATGCTCATGGTCAGGGTCTTTCCGAACCGCCTGGGGCGGGTGATCAGTGTGACCGCATCCTTATTCTCCCACCATTCCTTGATGAACATGGTCTTGTCCACGTAAAAGACGCCATCTGTGATCGTCCGCTCAAAATCCTGATAGCCTATGCCCACCGTCCTCGCCATGTCATACCTCCCCATAAGCGATAGCCATTGTCACCGCGATATGCGGCCCCATATTTCCCCATCTGTCACAAGCCTTTATATATGCACATGCGGCGGCTCCTCATCCTCATTTGACCAAAAGAAAAATTTGTATCCCAAAAGATCAAGCAATGCTTTAGGCATTCATCCCTCCCCCCTTCTGCGCAAAATCCCAGATAAGGGACGAGTTATTTTTCGCATATCTTTTCAACTTTAAGACCTCATCCTCTGAAAATCCGAACGACTTATAAACAATCTCGCCTGGTAAGGTCAGATCCAGGAAATCGAATCCATCATCACCTGGTCTCTCAAAATGTACTTTGACCACATCGAACCCATCTTTTTCCAAAAGCTCGCTATGTGTCATAACGATATCATCTACGGTTGAGAAATAATACATGATCAGGTCCCCTTTCTGTGTGCTGTCACCTCCATTGTACTATGTTTTCTATATTTTATCTACATTTTTTGTAAGATCCATTCTCTGCGATCAAGGTATGCGTGACCACTCAAGATCATCTGGGCGATCACAGGTAAGTCTCATACCGCATATAAGATCGTCTCGCACGCACTCATCTGATAATGCCGGATATACAGTCGGTGATCCTCGTGGAGAGACAGGATATATGCCGGTATCTCAACCACATCCTCCGGCTTATGGTAGATACTGACCGCCAGTCTGGGACATAAGCCTTTCATTTCTCCTTCCAATCATATCTCATATTCCTATCAAAATAGACCGGCACCCAAAAGATCTTTTCTGCTGGTATCCCTTTTGATACTAATCCATACTGGATCTCACAGGCCACCTTTTCATCTAACACTGCGATAACGATCTGCTCAAATTTCAGTCCTTCTATCCCTTCAACTGTATCAACCTCATCTGGATATGACACTAATGTCCTTTTATTTTTCGCAACCTTTTTATCCACCCACTTTATCGTCCGACCTATACCCAGGTCTAAGATCTTTTTGTGTAATTCTCGCCCAAATTTCCCTGCCCCGTATAAAATGATGTCCTTTTCCAAAAGTTCACATGGATAATAGGCTGCTCTACCATACTTTTTAACAAGTTCCTGCTCTTTCAAGATCTTTTCAGCCCGTTCCTTCCGCCCCCATTCTGTTTCGTATCCCTTCTTGCATTTTTGGACCAATCGCTGTTCCTCTTTACTACAGCGCAGCAAAGAATAGGCAAGATCACTCCCTTCGTAATAATCTCTATCATTTTCCCAATACATCTTCCGTACAAAAATATTTAATATATCCTCTTTGGTCAGTCTTGGGGCATACTCTAAGAAACTCCCTCGCTGCCCCGTCTCATCATCTGGAAATGTGGAAAAATATTCCAATGTTTCTTTAGGAAGAGGACGGTGGGGATCCTGTACTGCCTGGGGTTTGAGCCCATGATCCGCAG
>CAJUSS010000041.1 GCA_910588895.1 uncultured Lachnospiraceae bacterium | reverse complement strand
GTACTGCCGGTTCCTGGCCGTCTTGGCCGATCCCCCTGCGGAATCGCCCTCCACGATGAAGATCTCACACTTGGAGGCGTCCCGGCTCTCGCAGTTGGCCAGCTTTCCGTTGCTGTCAAAGGAAAACTTGGACTTGGTCAGCATGTTGGTCTTGGCCTTCTCCTCGGCCCTGCGGATCTTCGCCGACTTCTCCGCACAACTGATCACGCCCTTTAAGACCTCTAAGTTCCGGTCGAAATACCGCTGCAGCTCCTCTCCGGTGACCGTAAAGACCGCCTTGGTGGCATCGGCGCTGGCCAGCTTGGTCTTAGTCTGCCCTTCAAAGATCGGGTCCGGGTGCTTCACGGCCAGCACGGCCGTCATCCCGTTGCGGGTATCCGCTCCCGTGAACTTGGCGTCCTTTTCCTTTAAGATCCCCAGCTCCTTGGCGTAATTATTGATCATAGCCGTGAAGCGGGTCTTGAAGCCTACCAGGTGGGTCCCGCCCTCCTGGGTAAAGATATTGTTGCAGAAGCCCAGCACATTTTCCTCAAAGGCGTCCACGAACTGAAAGGCCCCTTCCACCTCGATCTTGTCCACGGTCCCCTTAAAGTACACCGGATCGTGGACCGGCGTCTTCCCCTGATCTAACTCCTTTACATAAGAAATGATCCCTTCCGGCTCATGGTAATCGATCTCCTCCTCTTCCCCCTCTCTGCGGTCCGCAAAATGGATCGTCAGATGAGGATTTAAGTACGCGGTCTCATGGAGACGGCTCTTTAACCATTCCGCCTTGAAACGGATCTTTTCAAATATCTCCTTATCCGGGATAAAGTTGATCTGGGTCCCGGTCTCCTTCGTCTTTCCGATCACCGGCAGGAGGCCGTCTTTAAGCTCCACCGTGGGGATCCCCCGCTCATAGCAGTCGTAATGGATGGCCCCGTTCCGGCTGATCGTGATCTTAAGCCGCTCGGAAAGAGCGTTCACCACCGAAGATCCCACACCGTGGAGACCGCCGCTGGTCTTGTAAGCCTCGTTGTCAAATTTCCCGCCTGCATGGAGAGTGGACAGCACCACCCGCTCCGCCGCGATCCCTTTCTTATGCATCTCCACGGGGATCCCCCGCCCGTCATCACGGACGGTACAGGAGCCGTCGCTTTCCAGTACCACCCAGATCTCCTTGCAATACCCGGCCAGATGCTCGTCCACCGAATTGTCCACCAGCTCGTAGATCAGATGGTTCAGACCCTTGGTCCCCACGCTCCCGATATACATGCCCGGGCGCTTCCGCACCGCCTCCAGGCCTTCCAGGACGGTGATACTGTCTGCATTGTACTGTTCCTTTGCCATCATATCCCTCCGTTTTTTGATCATCTTTCCTATTTAAGCATACTTTTTCAAAGTTTGCAAGTGGGTTTGGAAAAAAATCGAATGTACGTTCTGTCTAGGTCCCTTTTCACGCCGCGCCGGTTGCTGTATAGGCGCGGCGCAAGATCGGCATGAACGGCCAGGGGATCGCTCACAAAAACAGCTCCAGCAAGAACACGATCCCGCAGGCCCCCACCGCCACTTTAAAAAGGCTTGCCCCGCAAAATGCCAGCGCCAGCGCCACCACCAGACCGGCGGCGCCGGAATAGATGCTGGAGGTGGCGGAGAGGATAGCGGGAAAGGTCATGACAGACAGGGTCACATATGGGACGTAGTACAAAAAGGACCGGAAGAACCGGTTCTTGATCGGACGGCGGATCAGGGTCAGGGGGAGGACGCGGATCAGATAGGTCACGCCTGCCATCACCAAAATATACAGATAGATATCGCCTTTCATCGCTCTCCTCCTTTTAATGTATCTTCTGCCTGCATGTCATCCCAGCCTTCCTCCTGGCCCTGTCCCTCCTGTATGGGGAACAGCAGCGCTCCCGCGCCTGCGAGCAGGACGGTCAGCAGGATGATCCGCATCCCCGCGGAGATCTGGCTGACCACAGGGAGATGGGCGCACAGAAGGCTGGCAGTCATGGAGGCGGCGATCAGGCCCGCCAGGACCTTTTCCTTCCGGGCAGGGGGCACGATCACCGCGATGAACATCCCGTAGAGGGCCACGTTCAGGGCGCTCAAGATCCGCTCCGGCAGCACATTGCCTGAGACAGCTCCCAGCCAGGTGCCCAGAGTCCAGGCCGGAGCCGCCACGGTCACCGCCCCGTAGACGTAATAGGGGTTTAAGCAGCCCCCTGCTCCGGCGCCCACCGCGATCCCGAAGACCTCGTCGGTGATCCCGTAGGCGATCAGGAGCCTGTGGAAAAAGGGCATCCTCGGGGACAGTCTTTGGGACAGGGCACAGGACATCAAAAAGTAGCGCAGGTTGATGATCAGCTGGGTCCCGGCCATCTCCCCGTAAGCGGCTCCCGCCGCGATCAGCCCCAGGCCCGCAAATTCACCGGCAGAGGTCAGATTTGTGGCGGACATGAGGGCCGCGGGAAGGGATGCGATATGCTGGTTCCCTGCCGCTATCCCCAAGGTAAAAGATACGGCCAGATACCCCAGTGCGATCGGGATCCCGTCTTGCAGGCCCTTGCGATACCATGAACGATCTGTTTCTGAACGCATTGTCACGATACTCCTTTGTGTGATAAAAACCTGTGGATCCAGACGCACATCCGTGCCGGAGCGCGGTGGCGGCAGCTGGTCCTATCGGATAAAATGGGTGGCGATCCGCTCTTCTTTTTCCGGAAGGCCGTACTGCTCTTTGCCCAGGGCGATGCTCTTCATCAAAAAGGTCATGTTCCTGGCCAGGGTCCGCATGGTCTGCAGGCCTTCCCCATCCTGCTCGGCCTCTCCTGCCGCCCTGCCATGGATGCTGTTCCAATACTGGCTGGAGGCCACCGGCATCCCGGTGATCGTAAAATATTTGTTCAGCTCATCAAATGTAGCGGACAGCCCGCCTCTCCTGGCCGCCACCACGCTGGCGCCTACCTTCATGGTCTTGTCAAACTGGGTGCTGTAGAATAAGCGGTCCAAAAATGCCACCAGGGTCGCATTGGCCGAAGCATAGTAGACCGGGCTGGCCACCACCAGGCCGTCACAAGCCTCAAACATCGGCGCGGTCTCATTGACCAGATCGTCAAACACACATCTCCCATTTTTTGCACAAGAACCGCAGGCGATACAGCCGCGGATCGCTTTGTTCCCCACATGGACGATCTTTGTCTCCACACCGGCCTGGGCAAAGATCTTTTCCATCTCGTGCAGGGCGATATAGGAATTCCCGTTCCCGCGGGGGCTGCCATTGATCATCAAGACTTTCATCTGCTCTTCCTCCATCTCGTTTTTTAGGATGCTTTTCGGTCCCAGACATAATCTACCACGATCGAGAGGATTTCACAATACAGAAAAAACAGGCATGGGCGGATTTCTAAAAACTTCCCACAAATGGTAAAAAAAACTTTCCTATCTTTGTGTAAATAAGGTATAATGGCCACAGAGGAGTTTTCACGAAAGGATCCAGGGATATATGGGAAAGATATGGGAATTTTATGAGGATCTGGAAGAGATCGTATATGTATCGGACATCGATACCTACGAGATGGTCTATATGAACCGCTGGGCAAGGGAGCTGTACGGCTTTCTTTCGGTAGAGGGATGTGCTGGCAAGAAATGCTACAAGGTGCTGCACGGCGTTTTCGGTCCCTGCGCGTTCTGTACGAACAAGGAGCTGGTCCCCGGCCAGTTTAAGGAATGGCTCCACTATAACTCCCTCCTGGGCAAATACTATTCTCTTAAGGATACACTGATCGAGGAGGACGGAAAACGATACCGTTTGGAGATCGCCTTTGATATGACGATCCAGAAACAGCAGAGCCGGACCATCCGGGAATATGCGGAAAATGAAGAGATGATCAACCAGGGCTTGAAGATCGCCCGTTCGGTATCCGAGCCGGACCGGTCGATCTCTGCGCTTCTTGAATATCTGGGAAATGCACTGAACAGCGACCGCGTCTATATCTTTGAGGAGACCAAGAGTAAGACCCTGGATAATACATACGAATGGTGCGCACCGGGGATCGTCCCTCAGAAGGGATCTCTGCAGGGCGTGCCCTTTGACGTGGTCAAACTATGGTATGAACGTTTCAAAGACGATAAGACCGTCATCATCGCAGATCTGGAGGAGATCCGCTTTTCCGATCCGCAGGTGTATACCTATCTCCAGCCCCAAAACATCCGTTCCCTGGTAGTGGGGCCTCTGGTGGACGATCACCAGATCATCGGATTTTATGGGGTGGACAACCCGCCGGGGGAGATGCTGGACCACATCTCGGTCATGTTCCAGATCCTGGGCCATTTCATGGCCGCGATGCTGGAGAACCGGGACCTGGTCAAACGTCTGGAGCATTTGAGCTTCTATGACCATCTGACGGAATTCGGGAACCGGCATGCCATGAACGCCCACATCGCCTCCATGCGAAGGGAAGAGAGCATCGGCATCCTGTATTGTGACGTGATGGGGCTAAAACGGGTCAATGACACAGAAGGCCATGAAGCCGGCGACCAGCTCTTGAGCCGCGCCTGCCGATGTCTGCGGAAAACCTTTGGCGGATATCCTCTCTTCCGTCTGGGCGGGGACGAGTTTTTAGCCCTGTGTGCCGGGATCGAGGAAGAAGAGCTGCCCAAACGAGTGGCGCTGTTGCGAAAGGATATGGAGGAAGATAACGCTTTGATGGCGCTCGGCTATACCTGGCGTCCCCGCAGCGACGATGATATGGATCTGCTCTTAGCAGAGGCGGACGATCGGATGTATGAAGATAAGAGGGCCTATTACCAGGCGCACCCGGATGTGGAGCGGCGGGCGCCGCGAACGTGAGGATGGCCGCGCCTGCGGTCGGACCGGCCGGCAGACGATCTGTCTGCCGGCGGCCGCCTTCTGCTGCGGCCTCCTTTTGACATACCGAGCATCAAAAAAAGCCTTGGACGAGCAAGGCTTTCGGTAAGCAGATGACGGGAATCGAACCCGCCTCCCCAGCTTGGGAAGCTGGTGTTCTACCAATGAACTACATCTGCGGAACAACTATATTATAGCACAAATTTTCAAAATAGCAATACCCAGATCAAAAAAAGATCAAAAAGATCATCATGCGGAGAAAAGCTGCTCACCGAAGCCGTGGTATAAAAAGCAGCGGGGCTGTGAAAAAACGGAGGTTGCCCCCCCCCCTTCTCCACAGCCTCTTTTTCCTCTACGCCTTCATCTTCGGCTTAAAGACCAGTGAGCCCAGATACCCGAAGACCAGAGCTGCCGCGATCCCGGCAGAGCTGGCTGTGAGCCCGCCTTTAAAGATCCCCAAAAAACCGTCCTTTCCGATCCCCTCGGAGACTCCTTTCCATAAGGTATTTCCAAATCCCAAAAGGGGGACTGCCGCTCCGGCTCCGGCCCATTCCAAAAAAGGCTGATAGAGCCCCACCGCGCCTAAGATGCACCCCAGCACCACCAGAGAGACCATCACACGCCCCGGCATCATCTTTGTACGGTCTAAGAGGATCTGTACTGCTGCACAGATCAGTCCGCCCACCAAAAAAGCCTTCAGATAATCCATATCCTTCTCTTCCTTTCCCTATCTTTTTCAAAAACCGGCAGATCTGCCCCACAGAAGGCAGGCATCCAGGTATACGTCACTCTCACAGATGCTCCAGCACCACACCATGGGCGATCCCCGGCACACTCTGCCCCTCATTGTAGCTGACCGTGGAGTGGAGCGCCCCGGTGGGGACAAAAAGGACCCGCTTCCAGGTCCCGTCCTTGAGCTTGGGCAGGATATAGGCGCACAGGGTGATCGCCGAACAGCCGCACCCGCTGCCTCCCGCATGGGTATCCTGGCTCTCGCTGTCATAAAGCTCGATCCCGCAATCCATATGGACCTGGGACAGGTCATATCCCTCCTTGGCCAGAAGATCTATGAGGATGGTCTGCCCCACTGTCCCCAGATCCCCAGTGATGATCTTGTCATAATCCTTCTCATCCCGCTCCAGATCCTGGAAATGCTGCCAGATCGTGTGGAAGGCTGCCGGAGCCATGGCCGCTCCCATATTGCTGGAGTCCTTAAGTCCAAAGTCCACCACCTTCCCCGTGGTGATGCTGGATATCCTGGCCAGAGGCGGCGCGCCCCTGCCTGCCTCCTCTAAAAAGCGTTCGCTCTCGATCGCCACTGCTCCCGCGCCTGTGGCGGTCCAGGTAGTAGAGGATGCTCTCTGGTTCCCGTAGCCCAGGGGGAAGCGGAACTGCTTTTCCGCTGTGGCGAAATGGCTGGAGACCACCGCAAGACACCGGTCCCCATAGCCGCCATCCACGCACATGGCCGCCAGGCTCATGGCCTCGCCCATGGTGGAGCAGGCCCCGTAAAGCCCGAACAGCGGGATCTCCAGCTCCATCAAACCAAAAGAGGTGGCGATCAGCTGCCCCAAAAGATCCCCCGCGAACAGATACCGTATATCCCCCGGCTTTAGCCCTGCCTTTTCTATGGCCAGCTTTGCAGCCTTCTCCTGCAGGCAGCTCTCTGCGGCCTCCCAGTTTTTCTGCCCCAGCATATCCTCCTGCTCCACCACGTCAAATAAGCGCCCCAGCGGCCCCTCTCCCTCCTTCTTTCCGGCAATGGAGGCCGCCCCACAGATCAGCGGCGGATGGTCAAATACAACGCTGGCTTTTCCTTTCTGCATATCGATCCCGTCCTTTCTCTAGCCAGGTCCTTCCTGCTAAAAATGTAACTTACACACCACCAGGCACAGCACAAAACAGCAAGATCATCTTAAAGAAAAGCATGGACGAACCCTCCGATCTGTGCTACAATGAACTGTAGGTGCGCGCCAAACAGACAGTCGTCCGGCAAGCTGCTGTCTTGTTTACGCCTCTACAAATCCAGTATGCTGCAAAGGGGAGAAAGATATGCTTGAAACACTCAAAAAAAGATCCAGATCATCTAACTTGATAAGAGCTATCGTGTCCATCGTCATCGCTGTGGCGCTGTTAGCTTTTACCAAATTTGCCTTGTTCGATGTCATCACCGGCCCTGCCAAGCTGGACATCACCGCCGACCCGGCGACCTATGAAGGCAAGTATGTATCCATCGATGCCGAATTCTTCTTAAACGACTATGTGGAGCACACCACCACCACGAAAAAGAAATACGGTGGCAGCACCACCCGGGTAGACGGGCACAGCTATCTGGCGTTCCAGTCTGTGGATGACTACGAGAACCAGATGTCCACCTGGTATTTCTACAGTGTCTACATGGATAAGGACGAGCAGAGCGCCATGTATGACCTGATCGACCAGGCCTGGGCCTGTCTGGAGGATGAGGAGGGTACCACCGCTCCGCCAGAGCCGTTATCAGTAAAAGGTACCTGGGCCAAGATGGATTCCCAGATGGAACGGTACTATCGGGAAAGCTTAGCCGAGCTGGGCGTGACCGAGGGTGAATATGACGTCTTCTATTTTTATAACCTGGACACATCGCAGCTGGGCGGACAGGATATCATCTTCTTCTGGGTCCTCTCCGCGATCGCCGTGGCGGCTCTGTTGTATTGTATCCTCTGTATCCTGGGGCTCTTCAATAATTCATATATCAAAGAGATCAACAAGTATCTGCAGAAGGACACCTCCGCTTCCATGGCCTCGATCGAGCAGGATTTCAACAGCGCCCATGTGATCGGAAAGGATCTGTGGATCGGACGGAAATGGACGCTCTACATGTCCGGATCCCACGCCAATATCGTGTCCAATAAAGAACTGATCTGGGGATATTACTATCAGCGGACCGGCAAGAACAGTGTCAGCGAGATGCGCCTGTTCTCCAAAGATAAGAAGGCCACACATATCTCCTTATCCGAGAAGAGCACCATGGAGGCCTTAAAGTATTACGCTGCCGAGCAGCCCCAGATGGTAGTAGGCTATACCTCCGAGTTGGATAAGATGTACAGCAAGGACTTTAGCAGTTTCCTGAACTTAAAATACACACCTGCTATGGCGGCTGCCGCGTCCGATAACGGTTATGGTCTTGCTGGATCCTATCCGTCCACTTCCTCCACACCGGACATTTAAGATACGAGCTATAAAAACAAAAACCCCGACAGGATGGACCTATCCTGTCGAGGTTTTTTTATAGTCATCATGGTCGGTCTGTCACTGTGTCGAACAGGATCTGTCTCCTGTCAGGACAGCCGCTTGAACAATGTATTTCCGATCATCTGGATCAGCTGTACGAACACGATCAAGATCAAGCTGGTGACGATCAGATACGGCATCTTATAGGCCTGATAGCCATAGCGGATGGCCACATCGCCTAATCCGCCCGCTCCGATCGCACCGCCCATGGCGCTGTAGCCGATCAGGCTGATCATGGTCAGGGTGATGCCGGAGAGGATCGCAGGAAAGGCTTCTTTTAAGTACACCCGCAGGATGATCTGGGGATCGCTGGCCCCAAAGGATCTGGCCGCCTCGATCAGACCGCTGTCCACCCCCCGCAGAGCGGATTCGATCACACGGGCGATAAAAGGGATCGCGGAGATGGTCAATGGGACCAGAGCCGCTTTTGTACCGATCGCCTTTCCGGCTAAGAGCCTGGTAAAGGGGATCACGATCACCATCAGGATGATGAAGGGGAAGCTGCGGAAGGTATTGACCAGAAGATCCAGCAGCCCATAGATCACTTTATTGGGACGGAGCCCATCAGGCGCCGTCAGCGTCAGGACGATCGCAGGGATGAACCCTAAGATCACAGAAAAAAAAGTAGAGCCTACCACCATGTACACGGTCTGCCAAGTAGCTTTTGCGATCACTTCATACATTTATAATACCTCCCAAAGTACATGATGGGCCTTCAGGAACGCGAGCACGCTCTCCTCGTCCTTGGGCTCGATATTGATGACCAGGCTGCCCAGGATATTCCCACGGAAATCCTCCAGCTTGCCCTGACAGATCGAGAAATCCGTGTCCAGCTCCCGGGCCATCTTCGTGATCACGCCGTCCTCGGACTCTGTGCTGTTAAAGAACAGCTTGATGTTCCGTCCGGTCTTGGGAAGGCACTCGATGCTCTCCCCTACAAAGGCCTGGATCTCCTCATTGGGTGCCACGAACAGCTCTTCCGGCTTTCCAACAGCCATGCTCCGGCCATCCTTGATAAAGGCCACCTGGTTGCAGATCTGCTTGACCACCTCCATCTGGTGAGTGACCACCACGATCGTCAGCTTCAGCTCCCGGTTGATCTTTAGGAGCAGGGACAGGATATCCTTGGTGATCCTGGGGTCCAGCGCGGAGGTGGCCTCATCACACAGCAGGATCTTCGGATCCAGCACTAAAGCCCGGGCGATCGCCACCCTCTGCTTCTGACCGCCGGAAAGCTGGCGTGGGTAGCTGTGTACCTTGTCCTCTAACCCCACCAGCTCCAAAAGCTCCCCTATCCTGGCTTTATTTTCCGGACTGTTCTTTTTCTGTTTCCAGAACTGGAGGGGCAGCGCGATGTTATCATAAACGTCCAGCCGGTCCAGGAGGTTGAAATTCTGGAAGATCATCCCCATCTCCTTCTGGGTGGCCCGCAGCTCCTTCTTACTTAAGGAAGAGATCTCCTTCCCATCCACTTCTATGCTCCCCTGGTCATAGCCTTCCAGGCCGTTGATACACCGGAGCAGGGTGGATTTGCCTGCGCCGCTCTGGCCGATGATGCCGAAGATATCGCCTTGGCCGATCTCCATGGAGATATCCTCCAGAACCTTCAGGCTCCCAAAATTTTTGCTCACGTTTCGGATACTGATCATCACGTTGCTCCCCTCATCTGCTGTAGCGTCTTTTTTGTTCCTTTATCCCATACATCCGTCTGCAGCCAGCAGGCTCTCGTCCCGCTGGCTGCAGACCTTATCCTGCTGGCTGCAGATCTCTTCTGCCGGTCGCAGATCTCTCGTTATCGATCAGAATGCCGGGATAACGGAACCGCTGTAGCTCTCCTCGATATAGTCCTTCACATCGTCATTTTCAAGGGCGGCGATCATGGCCTTTGTCTTCACGGACTCTTCATTGCCTTCCTTGACTACCAGATAGTTGATGTACTTGTAGCTCTCGTCGCTCTCTGCCAGCTCCGCCACCAGCGCGTCGGTCTGGGGATTCAAGCCGGCCTCCAGGGCATAGTTCCCGTTGATCACCGCGGCGTCCACGTCATCCAGAGAACGGGGCAGGTTCGCCGCTTCCAGCTCTACAAATTCAAGATCGTGGGGGTTCTCCTCGATATCCTGCAGGGTGTAAAGATCCTCGGTCTCCTTTAAGGTGATCAGATCGTTGTCCGCCAGCAGCTTGATCGCGCGGGACTCATTGGAACCGTCATTGGGGATCGCGATGGACGCGCCATCCGGAAGATCCGCCAGAGCAGCCGCCTCTTTTGCATACAGCCCCATAGGCTCCAGATGGATACCAGCCACTTCTACCAGATGGAGCCCCCGCTCCTTGTTCTGCTCCTGCAGGTAACGGATGGTCTGGAAATAGTTCGCGTCCAGCTCACCATCCTCCAGAGCGGTGTTTGGCTGTACATAATCATTGAACTCCACGACCTCTACCTTCCAGCCGGCCTCTTCCAGCTTGCCCTTTACCACATCATTTACGATCTCTGCATGGGGGACCGGGGTCACGCCGATGGAGATCGTGTTGTCATCTCCCTCCGGCGCCGGGATATCCGCGGACGCCTCTGCGCCGGCACCTGCCGCTGTGGTCTCTTCTTCCCCTCCGGCCTCTGCCTCTGTAGTCTCTCCCTCGGCTGCCGCCGTGGTCTCGGTCTCCGCTGCAGTGGTTGCCGCAGTAGTCTCCTCACTGCTGCCGCCGCAGCCGGCCAGCACGGCCGCAGCCGTCAATGCCAGGGCGAATACAAGCCCGCTCTTTGTCTTCCATGTCCTTTTTTTCATAACTTTTTCCTCCTCTTTTTTGGGATCCGTTTTCTCAGATACACAGCGCTTTGCCGCATATCGGATACCTTAACAGCACAAAAGCCTTTCGGGATGAGTCGGCTTTATTACCCATTGATCCGATAGGTTTTATGTTGCTATGAGCATAATCCCTTTCGTCTCTTTTGTCAAGCATCATCTTCCACAAAAAAGACAGGCCTATAAGACCCATTCTTATAATCTACTGCAAGAATGCTTTTTTGTCAATGCAGTTTGGCGATCTTGGCGGCCAGCCGCCGTTACTTTACTATCCACACCCACGCCAGGGAGTCCTATCGCAGAGATACGCCCAGATGGCCCGCTGCGGAAAGGGCCTGTCTGGGCATCACCGCGCTCCTAAAGCTGCTTTAGCTGGCTGGCTTTTTGATCTGTCCCTACCGGATCATCTCCCGCAGCTTCTTTAGCGCATCCCGTATCCCTCCCACTTCATCGATCAGCCCTTCCCGCACCGCCTGCTCTCCCACCAGGACCGTGCCCAGATCCTTGGTCAGCATCTTGGTATTGTGCATCAGGCGCTTTAGCTGATCGTAGGCGATATTGGAATGCTTCTCCACAAAGCTCAAGATCCGGTCCTGGATCATCTCGAAATACTCATAGGTCTGGGAAGTCCCGATCACCATCCCGCTCATCCGCACCGGGTGGACCATCATCGTGCCTGTGGGCACGATAAAGGAGTAGTCCGCCGCCACAGCTAAGGGGACACCGATCGAGTGGCTCCCTCCCAGCACCAGAGACACAGACGGGATGGATAAGGACGCGATCATCTCCGCGATAGCCAGCCCCGCATCCACATCCCCTCCGGAAGTATTTAAGAGCACCAGCAGCCCTTCTATACTGCTGTCATCCTCGATCTGTGCCAGCTTTGGCAGAAGATGGTCGTATTTTGTAGTCTTACTGTTCCCGGAGGCGTTCTCATGGCCTTCCACCTCGCCTATGATCGTCAGGAGATGGATCTTTTTCTTTTCCCCATTCTCCTCCAGGGTGACCTGTCCAAATTCCTCGATCTGCTGATCCTTCTCGTTCGCTCCATCCTGTCCCATATTCACTGCCCTTTCCTTTCTCATCACTGGTCAGCAGTTCTGCCGTTCACAGCGATCCTTTTTATTTCATGGCATAGTATGGGGGGTTTTTCCTGTTTTATGCAGACGCAGGCATCACAGATGGGCGATGATCGCGTCGCGGTACTCCGTGGTCGTGGCTCTGCCGCCCAGATCCGGGGTCTTATGCTCGCTTTCTGCCAGCACCTGATCCACGGCACGACGGATCCTTGCCGCCGCCTCCATCTCGCCCAGATACTCCAGCATCATACAGGCCGACCATAAAAATGCGGTGGGGTTCGCGATATTTTTCCCGGCGATATCCGGCGCGCTGCCGTGGACCGCCTCGAACATAGCATGATCCCTTCCCAGATTGCTGGAGGGCAAAAGGCCCAGGCCTCCGATCAGACCGCTGGTCAGGTCGGACACGATGTCGCCGTACAGGTTCGGCATCACCAGGATATCGAACTGCTGGGGCTTCATCACCAGCTGCATGCAGACCGCGTCCACGATCCGGTCGTCGGCCTGGATATCCGGGTACTTCTCCGCTATCTCCTTAAAGATACTCAGGAAAAGGCCGTCGGACTTCTTTAAGATATTGGCCTTGTGGACACAGGTCACCTTTTTCCTCCCCTGGGCTCTGGCGTACTCAAAGGCATCCGTGATGATCCTGGTGCTGGCCCGGCGGGTGATGATCTTCGTGGCATGGACCGTGTCCGCGTCGATCTGCTCCTCCACGCCCACATATAAGTCCTCCGTGTTCTCCCGGAAGGTGACGATGTCCACATCCGGGAAGGGAGTGACCACCGCCGTATTGGACTTGGCCGGGCGGATATTGGCATATAGATCATATTTTTCCCGCAGGGTCACGTTGAGAGAACGGAAACCCTTTCCGATCGGGGTGGTGATCGGGGATTTTAACAGGACCTTATTGGCTTCGAAGGAGGCAAATGCCGCCTCCGGGATCAATGCCCCGTTCTCTTCATATTCGTCCAGCCCCACACGGAACACCTCATATTCCAGCGGCGCCTTGGCCGCCTCTAAGATCTTCAGGACCGCATCCGTGATCTCCGGTCCGATACCATCGCCTTTAAAAACTGTGATCTTCTTCATCTTTTCCTCCATTCTGTGCATATCCCATCTGGCATGCCCCGCTTTATCGGGCACAGCATGTCCGTTCCTTTCCGATCGAACGGATGTGCCGCAGGATCATCTCTCTGCCATGGGGATATACTCTACATTCTGTCCTACATATTTCGTCGCCGGGCGCATGATCTTTCCGTCGTACAGCTTATTTTCCAGATTATGGGCCACCCAGCCCACCAGGCGGCTGATCACGAACAGGGGAGTATACATATCTCTGGGGATCTTTAGCATCTCATAAGCGAACCCGCTGTAATAATCTACGTTGGTGGGGATCACCTTATGCTTATCCTCCAGGATCACCTCTTTTACACATTTCTCAAAGAAGCAGTAGAAATTAAAGTCTTCCACCTTAAACTGCTCCCTGGCCACGATCTCGCAGCAGCTCCTTAAGATCTCCGCCCGGGGATCGGAGATCGTGTAGACCGCATGGCCAAAGCCGTAGACCAGACCGGAATGATCGTAAAAATCACCGGCTAGGATCTTGCGGATCAATGCCTTCACCGTCTCTTCATCAGTGGAGAAGCCTATCTCCTCGATGACCTTCTCCATCATCTCCGAGACCTTCACATTAGCCCCGCCATGGCGCGGCCCCTTTAAGGAGCCGATGGAGCCGGAGATCGAGGAGTAAAGATCCGTACCGGTGGAGGAGATCACCACGTTGGTAAAGGTGGAATTATTTCCGCCGCCGTGATCGGCGTGGAGGAGCAGGATCGCGTCCAAAAGCTCTGCCTCCTTCCGGGTGAACTTCTTATCCTCCCGCAGCATGTACAGGATATTTTCCGCGATCGACTGATCCTCTCTGGGATAATGGATGACCAGGCTCTGCCGATCGAAATGATGGATCTTGCTCTGATAAGCATAGCAGGCCACAGCCGGGAATTTCGCCAACAGGTCGATCCCCTTTAACATGGTCTTATACACATCCGTATCATCGGGATCGTCCTCATCGTAGTTATATAAGGTCAGCGCCGCGTGCTGCAGCTTGTTCATCAGGTTCTTCCCCGGGAGGCGCAAAAGGTTCATCTCCACAAAATCATCCGGCAATGCATAACGGCTCCGCAGCACCTGGATAAAATGCTCCAGATCGCTCTTATTGGGCAGATACCCGTATAAGAGCAGGAAGCAGACCTCCTCGAACCCGATGCAGCCGGTCTTCCCCTTGATCAGATCATATACGCTGTAGCCACGGAAATACAGGTCTCCCTCCACATCCGTCTTTACCCCGTCCGTCACTTCATAGCCCACCACATCCGCCACCCGGGTCAGCCCTACCCTTACGCCGGTCCGGTCCTCATTGCGCAGGCCCTTTTTAACGTTGTATTCCTTAAACAGCTGATTAGGGATATCCGTATAATTTGAAGACTTCCCATAAAACTGCGCCAGATAGGTATTGTTCATATGTCCAGCTCCTTTCCGTATGTATGCAGCAGAGATGCTGCGCCCTTCCCCGTCCTCTCCCAAAGATGTGAAAAGCCTATAGGTTTATATATCGACTTAAAACAAAAAATAAGACGCCAGTTTCCTGGCGCCCTTGCCGCTTGACCTCGATGATACCATGTCTTCGACTCATTGTCAATCGTGAACTTTACCTGTCAGCACATCATCGTCCAGCTTCAGGTTGTCCGGTGAGAACTGCACACGGAGCTTGACCCGATCCGAGAACAGCTCCTTAAATTTCTTTAGGCTCTTGCTGGTGGTGTTAGCCTCGGACTTGACCTCTACAGGGAAGATATCATTCTCCCGCTGGATAAGGAGATCCACGATCGCCGTCCTTTTCACTCCATCCAAAGGGATGTCTCTTTTCATTTAATCTCCCAGCATGTTCCGTATGGTCTTCGGTGTCCTGTAATTCCACGTGGAGATCTTGATCCCGCTCCTCCTGCTGGCTGCGTGGACGATCTGGCCGTTGCCGATGTAGATCGCCACATGGTTGACCGTGCCTGCGCTGTTGGCGTAGAAGATCAGGTCGCCGGGACGCATCTCGCTGGAGGTCACCGCCTTGCCCATCCTGGCCTGTGAGCCGGAATAATGGGGCAGGGAAACGCCGAACTGCTTCATCACCTGCATGGTAAAGCCGGAGCAGTCGATACCGTTGGTCAGGCTGGTGCCGCCCCATACATAGGGGTTCCCCACATACTGGAGGGCAAAATTGACCAGCTGGGTCCGTCTGGATGCCGCCGCCTGGGCCGCCTCCTCCAGAGGCGAGAACTTGATCGCCTCGGCCAGCGCATAGCGTACCTCCACATTATTATCCCGGGTAGAGATGAACGCATTATCACTGTCCTCCGTATCCATCTCGATCTGCACCCAGCCGTCTAACTGCTGGAGCACCGGATAACGCTCTTCCTTGGAGATCTGGGTCCAGATCGTGGATTCTGTGGAGGGCTCCTTCCGCACATTCAGCATATCCGTGTTGACGATCGCCATCAGAGAAGCCGTCTCCAGAGCGATATCCCGGGCTTCCTGTCCGGTGGTGGTGTACTGAGGATCTGCCGTGATATAGCCGGTGATGTTCCCGGAACGGATCTTATACCAGCCGTCCAGCGTCTCTAGGATCTCACCTGCCGCCTTACTGGTCATCTTGCCGATGATCTTAGCGTCACTCTTAGGCTCCTCGCGCACGTTCAGATAATTATCCACCTTGGAGATCACCAGGTGGTCATATTGGTTCAATGCCATAGTCCGAAGGTCCAGCTTCCTGGCTTCATTGAGGGACAGTCTTATATCCACATAATCCGCAGAGATATACCCCTCTGCGATCTGTACCCAGCCATTTTCCTGGGCGATCACCTCATAGCGCTCGTTCTGCAGCGCCTGTCCCACCACATTGTCCCCGTCGCCATTCGGTTCCGAGCGGATGTTCAGCTTGTCCGCCTGGATGATCGCCCGCTCCACCACATAAGGGCGTGCCGCTTCCTTCGCCTCATCGCCTGTGAGCAGATACTGGGCATTGATATAGCCCTCGATCCCGCCGGAAGTGATATGGGCCCACTCCCCCTCTGTATCTAAGATCTCACAGGCGCTGTTCTCCATCAACTTTCCGATGATCTTCCCGTCGCTGCCCGGAGCCTCCCGCATATTCAGATAGCCTTCCACCTGGATCAGGCCAAAGCTTGTATACGAATCCAGGACCGTCTGGACCTCCTGGGCCAGCCTCTGGGCCTCTTCCTCCTCCGGCGACAATGTGGGCTCTGTGGGCGCTTCCGTCTCTGTCTCCGCCCCGGCCTCCGTGCTATCTAAGACCTTCTCTCCCCCTTCCCCAGTTTCAGCCGCTGTCGGCTTCCCGTTCGAGCGGAGATGATAGATCCCAAAGCCCAAGGCGATCAGCAAGACCACCCCGCCTGCCAAGAGCAAAAGTTTTCTCTGGCTCGATCTTTGATCTCTTTTCCTCCTGGCCCGCTCAAGCCTGGTCATATAATCTTCTTTATCCAGCATAGTCCATATCCTCCTCAGTCCCGATCCAATGAACGATCCTATGAATGATCCTAATGAATGATCCAACAAAACGAAGACATCTACAGTAAACCTGCATGCGTCCGGCTGCGGACGCACCACCACCCATAAAAGTCCGGCGGGCGCATTGGGCATCCCTGGATTTATGCCGCCTGATCGGCGGCTGGACTTTTAAAGTAAACGATCGTGCAACAAAAAAGCCGCCGGTCCTCCGACAGCTTTCCCCGGCATATGACAGATACCTGGTTATTTTACCACAGATGTCCACATATGAAAACCGGTAATTTATTAATTTTCTATTACGGCCGCAGGAGCGGTCACTGGTGTGGAACGTGACCAGGATCTACTCCGCCAGCATCATCCGGTCGTTGGCGAACCCGCCTCCGCTGGCTTCCTCGAATTTCTGCAGCAGGTCCTGCACATGGAGGGCCTTCTTCTCCTCCCCGGCCACGTCATAGATGATCCGTCCCTCATGCATCATGATCAGACGGTTCCCGATCCGGATGGCGTCCTTCATATTGTGGGTGACCATCAGGGCAGTGAGGTGCTGGTCCTCCACGATCTCCTCCGTCAGCTCCAGGACCTTCTTGGCCGTCTTGGGATCCAGGGCCGCCGTGTGCTCATCTAATAAGAGGAGCTTCGGCTGCTTTAAGGTGGCCATGAGCAAGGTCAGGGCCTGCCGCTGGCCGCCGGATAAAAGGCCTACCTTGGTGGTCATACGGCTCTGTAAGCCCAGCCCTAAGCGGCTTAAGGTATCCTTATATAATGCCCGCTCGCTGCTGGTGATCCCGGACCTTAAGGTCCGCCTGGCTCCCCGGCGGAAGGCCAGGGCCAGATTTTCCTCGATCCCCATATCCGCCGCCGTGCCGGTCATGGGATCCTGGAACACGCGCCCTAAAAAGGCCGCCCGCTTGTGCTCCGGAAAGCCGGTGATATCCTTCCCCTCGATGATGATCTGGCCGCTGTCTACGGGCCATACGCCGGAGATCGCGTTCAGGAAGGTAGATTTTCCGGCTCCGTTCCCGCCGATCACCGTGACAAAATCTCCGTCCGCCAGGGTCAGGTTTACCCCCTGGAGAGCCTTTTTCTCATTCACGGTCCCCACATTAAAGGTCTTGACGATATTTCTTGCCTCCAGCATCAGTCTGTCCCTCCTTTTCCTGCGCTGCCTCTCCTCCTGCCCATATCCTTGAACTGCTTGGCGTAACGGTCATTCCAGGTGGGGATCCCCAGGAACACCGCCACCACCAGCGCGGACAAAAGTTTTAACCAGTTGGCGTCCAGGCCCATGGCGATGACCACCTGGAGCACCAGGTAATAGATGATGGATCCTAATGCCACGCTAAAGAGACGGAGGGCGAAATTGCGGAACAGCTTTCCGAACACCGCTTCCCCGATGATCACTGCCGCCAGACCGATCACGATGGCCCCGCGCCCCATGTTGATATCCGCAAAGCCCTGATACTGGCTCAGAAGCGCTCCCGCAAAGGCCACCAAGCCATTGGACAGCATCAGGCCCAGCACACGGGTAAAGTCCGTATTGATGCCCTGGGCTCTGGCCATCTTATCGTTGCAGCCGGTGGCTCTTAAGGAGCAGCCCAGCTCCGTGCCGAAGAACCAGTATAAAAAGGCGATCAGCACCAGGATGACCAGCGCCACGATCAGGATCGTATTTTTATAGAACGGCACACCCTTGATAAAACGCAGGGAGACCAGCAAGCTGAACTTATCCACATTGATCGCCTGGTTCGCCTTTCCCATGATCTCCAGGTTCACGGAATACAGGCCCAGCTGTGTCAGGATACCGGCCAAGATCGCCGGTATCCCCGCAAAGGTATGGAGGATGCCGGTAGCCAGGCCGGTGACCATCCCTGCCAGGAGAGCGGCTCCCATGGATACCCATACATTCTGGCCGCTGAGCATCATCATGACGCAGACCGCCCCTCCCGTACAGAGACTGCCGTCTACCGTCAGATCCGCGATATCCAATATACGATAGGTGATATAGACCCCGATGGCCATGATCCCCCAGATCAATCCCTGCGCGACCGCGCCGGGCAAAGCATTTATCAAACTCAACATGATCGTTCTCCTCACTCTGCAGACCCGGTCGGCAGGATGTGTGATAGGCCCTGACACGTTCTGCCGGATCTTCTTTAACCCGATAGGGGCTGCCGCAGAACGGTTTCCGGATCGGAGGTCCTGCGGCAGCCCACGGGGTTTTACGTGTTCTTACTCCTCATATCATCTGTCCCTCTGCCTGCTCTCCTGCTCCCTGCCTGATGGCAGCGTGAAAAGGCAGCAGAGTCGCTGTCTTCCCCTTACTCGCCGATCGCGACATAGTCCTCCGGGATCTGGACTCCAAGATCCTCGCAGAGGGCCTTATTGTACTTCTTGGTGAACTGAGGCGCATACTCGATCGGCATCTGGGAGATATCGGCTTCCCCGGTCAGGATCTTTGCCGCCATCTTGCCGGTACCCACGCCTAAGTCATAGTAGCTGATGGACAGGGTAGCCACACCGCAGCCCGCGCAGATATTTTCCTCGCCTGCCACCACCGGGATCTTTGCCGGCTGGAAGATATTGTTCACGATCTCCGTATTCGCCGCCACCGTATTATCCGTGGGGACATAGAGGGCATCGCACTCGGTGGACGCCTTGGTAGCGACAGACGAAAGGTCATTGGAATCTGAGAAGGCATAATACTCGCAGGTATGGCCAAGCGCCTCTAATGCCGCCTTCACCGTATCGACCTGATACTGGGAATTCGCCTCCGCGGAGCAGTACAGGAGACCGACCTTCTCTGCGTCCGGGAACAGCTCATGGAGCATGGCGGCCTGCTCCTCCAGGGGCGCTAAGTCAGAGGTCCCGGAGATATTGCCGCCTACGGTGCCATTAAAATCATCGATCCCTAAAGCAACGCCATACTCGGTGACGGAGGTCCCTAAGATCGGGATCTCATTGGTCCCCGCCTGTGCTGCCTGGAGGGCCGGGGTGGCATTGGCCAGGATCAGGTCCACGTCCGCAGACACAAAGCCATTGATGATGGTGGCGCAGGTATTGGAATCGCCCTGTGCGTTCTGTTCGTCAAAGGTCACCGCATCGCCCAGCTCCTCGGTCAGGGCGTCGATAAAGCCCTTTGTGGCCGCGTCCAGCGCGTCGTGCTGCACCAGCTGGCAGATACCGACCGTATAGGTCTGGCCGTCAGCGGCCTTCTCTCCCTCAGCCGCCTCTGCTCCCGTCTCTCCTCCATCGGCCGCTCCCGTAGTGTCGGCTTCTGCCGCCGCGGTGGTCTCACCGCCTGCCGCGGTAGTCTCCGTCTGCGCGGAGCCGCCGCAGGCTGTCAGAGACAGGCCTAAGAGCCCCGCCATGATCAGTGCTATGGTCTTGTTGCTTTTCTTCATAACGATCTCACTCTCCCTAAACAGTTTATTTTTGAAAACAGTATCTATCATACTACAAAAAAAAGCGATAGTCAATTTTATCGCGTTGATTTTTTTAGATTTTAAAGCGATAAAGTTGCCTCGCAAGGCTCCGCTCGTCAGACTCTGACAGTCGGTCACACATAATGCGCCTGTTCAACATGATCGATGAACGCGTCTTTGGAATGTCTGTACAGAAAAAGAGCCAGATCAACAAAGACCTGGCTCCTATCCATCTGGCTTTATCTTATCTTGCTCTTATCGTACCTCGGATCTTCTCCTGCACCATCCTTCGCCCTGCCAGACAGGGTGATCACTGGCCTACGGTGATCGTGGTGTCTTTCGCAGCGGCCCAGGCCTTCTCGATCGCGCCCAGGATATCGCCGTGGGGATCGCGCAGGCTCATGGTCGCGCCGGAGATCGTGTCCAGATCCGTCTTCTGCTCATCGGTCATGGCCTCGTACTTGGCTATATCCTCTTCTTTATCAGAGGTCCCATGGAGCGGCCGCCCGTTTACGTCTGAGCAGGCCGCGTCATACCATGCGCTGACCTCCTCGGTGGTCATGCCGGTAAAATAGCCTTCGAACAGATCCATCTCATCAGACCAGGTACCGGAGTTCAGCTTATAGGTATCCCCCCGCTCCCGCTTGGTGGCCCATGCCTCGATCTCAGCCAGGAAGGTGTCCTCGGTCTGCTCCAGCACTGTGTCCACCTTTTCGTCGTGGTCCTCGTCCGCATTGTAGGACTGGCCCGGGAAACCGGTCAGATGGGGCATATGCTCTCCGTCATAGTTGGGAGTAGCCACCTCCATCACGTCTGTGAAGAGAGCGACGATCTTCCCGTCCCCGTCGTAACAGCCGCCTACAGCCTGGGTGTTAAAGCTGTACACGCCCACCTCCTGGTCGTCCGATCCAGGCCCGAGACGTCCGGTGTTGGTGATGCCCAGACCGATCTTCGCCACAGCCTCTGCCTCCACAGGCCTTCTGTTCTCGTAGGCCTTTTCCAGCGCGGCGATGATATCGCCATGGCTGTCGTTCAAGGACATGGTAGCGCCGGAGATCGCATCCAAGGCCGCTTTCTCGTCCTCACTCAGCGCCTCATATTTTGCGATATCTTCCTCTTTATCAGAGGTCCCATGGAGGGGTCTTCCATTTAGATCGGAGCAATAAGCCTCATACCACTCTTTTACCTCCTCCACAGTCATGCCGCGGAAGGTCTCCTCGAAGATATCCATCTCATCGGTCCAGGTGCCGGAATTCAGCTTATAGGTATCACCTCTCTCCCGCTTGGTAGCCCAGCCGTCCACTTCGGCCAGGTATGTGTCCTCGGTCTGCTCCAGCACCGCGTCCACCTTCTCGTCATGGTCCTCGTCCGCATTATAGGACTGGCCCGGGAAGCCGGTCAGGTGCGGCATATGCTCACCATCGTAGTTAGGGGTGGCCACTTCCACCTGGTCCACCTCTAAGTCCAGGATCTTCCCGTCATCTCCGAAGAGGACGTAGGCGATCACTTCATTTATACTGTACACGCCGGTCTCCTGGTCATCCTGCCCAGGCCCTAAACGTCCGCTGGAGGCAAAGCCGATACCATGGGACAGCCCGGTGGCTGCCACCTCCTTCTGGTCCGCGCCTCCCTCTGCCTCTGTCTCGATACCGAGAGCCGCCCGCACCGCATCAAAAACGCCGTTGGAGGTCCAGGTCGCGCCGGACACAGCGTCCACGCCGTCCAGACTCCCCTTTTCGACGATCGCTGCCTGCAGGGTCTCTAAGGCAGCGCCTCCGATCCCGGGGGTCTCCTGGTCTCCGGTCAGCTTAAGGTCCACGATCTTGTCGCCCTCCATGGTCACCTCTGCCGTGATCGGTCCGCCGTATCCTTCGGCTTCCCCGGTCAGTACAGAAGTCTCGGATGCGGCTTCTGTGTCAGCAGCCTGAGATGTAGTCTCAGCGGCTGTGGTCTCCGCTGCAGAAGGCTGCGGGTCCTTCTGTCCACACGCGGCAAGACCTATGCTCATCACCAGAAACGCTCCTGTCAATATATTTTTCTTCATAGGTCGTTCCTCCCATTTGTTTTTTTGTAAGGACATGATACCATCCTGCCTGCGCACTGTCAACAAGATATTGTGTTTCTGGATCAAAAAGTTCCACGATATATTGCATTTTACAGATCGACCAGCAGATCAGTCATCCGGTCTCACAAGACGCACATTTTCTGCCATTTCTATCAACTCAAGATCTCCTCATAGACCCGCAGCACATTCCCATGGAACACCGCTTCGATCTCCCCGATGGTAAAGCCCTCCCGCTCCATAGCCTGCGCCAAAAGCTGCATCTGGGAGGCATCGGCGATCTCCACCTTGTTCCCGATCCCGTCGAAGTCGGTCCCCAGACCGATCACCCCGATCCCACCGATCTGTTTCATATGCTTGATATGACGGATCATGTCGCTTATGTAGGCAGTCCCTCGTTCTCCCGGCACCTCATCCCGCAAAAAGGCGGCGCAAAAATTGATCCCGGCCACACCGCCCCGCTCCGCCAGCGCCCGGATCATCTCGTCGGTCAGGTTCCTGGGGTGGGAGGCCAATGCGCGGCAGTTGGAATGGCTGGCCACAAAAGGCCTTTTGGTATGGCGGAACACATCCCATATCCCGGCATCATTTAAATGGGAGATATCCACGATCATCCCCAGCCGTTCCATCTCCTCTAAGAACGCCAGCCCTTTCTCCGTCAGGCCATGCTCTGTATCCGGCACGGTGATCGAATGCTCCGGATCGCTCTGCCGCCGTCCGTTGGGCCAGCCCAGCTCATTTTGAAAATTCCAGGTCAGGGTCATCATGCGGACGCCCAGCTCATAAAGGATGCGCAGAAAGGCCAGCTCGCCCTGGCAGACCCCGCCCTCCTCTACCGTAAGGAGGGCGGACATCCTTCCAGCCTCCCAGTTCGCCTGGATATCCTGCCAGCTCCTTACGATCTTGATCCGGTCATCATGCGCCCCCATCTCTTTGAAAAAGATATCCGCCAGCTTCATGCAGTACTCAAAGGGCCGGTCCCCCACCCGCTCTAAATGGGTGAACAAGGCAAAGTTCTGCAGGCCATAGCCGCCCTTTTCCATCTTCTCCAGGTTGACATGGAGGTCGCCGTTTAAGATGGACGGCGGCTTCTCTGGATGCTGCCCATGGATGGGAGCCGGGTCATCCGCCGTCTGCCTGGCGGTGGGGGCTGTGGCGTAATATAATTCTGCGATCGTGTCGCAGTGCATGTCGATCACTTTTATCATGGTCGTAGTCCTCCTTAAGATCATCCAGGGCCATATCCTCCAGCTCTTGAAAAGCCCTGGGAACGCTTTCTTTCTATTATAATCGGATCCGTAGAAGATCTGTAGGAAAAATTTAAGAAAAAGCATAGACAGTACGCAATAAGTACATGGTATGCTATGGATAGACATCCTGCCTGTGCCGGACCGGCGATGTCTGGAAAGACGGTCTGTTGGAAATACATAGGACAGCATGCAGAGCAGGCGCATCGCTGATGTGAAAAAATAAGAGGATAGGAGTGAATGGAAAAATGAAAAAGATAAGATCCGCATCCAAAGCCAGATGGAGCCTTTCGACCATAGCGATCGCCGCGGTTTCGATCGCCGCATTATCCTTCACAGGATGCCGGGCGGCACAGGACCGCGCGGATGCCCCTGCAGCTACAGCTGCAGATAAAGAGATGGATACAGATGAGAGGCCAAACGACGCGCGGCCGGGACAGCCGGACGATGTACAGCCAGGACAGCCGGACGATACGCAGCCAGGACAGTCGGACGATGACCGGGCAGACCGTGTACATGCCGAAAGCCAGCCTTCCGATCCGGCCGCGCCCCTGACCATGGATAAGGTGCTGGAGCTGGCCCAAAAGGGGGCGGAGCTTTCCTGGGCAGATCTTGAAGGATACGCACATACAGATGTGGGTTCGGGCCTTTTTTGCCTGCACTTTCCGATCGATGACCAGTTCGCCCTGCTGATGGGCGGTGCAGATCTTGACAGCCCGCCCATGTATGTACGGCTGATGTCCGCCCAGGACCAGTCGCTGTACATCGATATCCGCGAAGAGGATGTCCAGCGCTTTATCGACCAGGTCGATTTAGCAGCGGCCGCCAACGCACAGGAGATCCATCGATATGTAGAGATCCCCGCCCATATCAAGGAGATCCACGAGGACCATATCCTGATCCGCTCGGACGCGGACCGTTATCCGGGAGCTTTTACGGTATCCGATGCCCAGGGAGCGGCCGGGACGGATACGTTAAAGGAAGGGGCCGGGATACGGATCCTGATGGAGGATCTGCACGAAAGGGATGCCCAGGGACTCCCCTGTTACCGGGCAGAGGACATCCTCGTCTTGGCTGATGCGGACAGACCAGATACTGCCCGTGCGGATATCCTTTTGACCGCTGCGCCTGCGCTCACTTTATCGGATACGCTGTCCAGTACCTTGAACGGCTTCCAGGTCCTATCCGGATCCTACACCTGGACCG
The DNA here is from genome assembly GCA_910588895.1 of uncultured Lachnospiraceae bacterium. Classification (GTDB taxonomy): domain Bacteria; phylum Bacillota; class Clostridia; order Lachnospirales; family Lachnospiraceae; genus Caccovicinus. The sequence goes on along the minus strand of CAJUSS010000041.1, from coordinate 935 downwards.
TGCTGGATGGAGGACAGGCGCAGTCGGTGGTGGCTTGCGGCTCCGCTCCCCTGGCCGCAGAGACCAAGGACGATATCCCCCGGCTCCGGCTCCCGCGCTACAATGGGGCGGATCAAGTGCTCTATTCCTTCAACACCCAGATCTCTCCGGATCTGCTGACCATCCGGCAGTGGGACAGCACGGCTGCCGGGGATCCTGACGCAAAAGAGCAGATGGTGACCACCTGCTATCAGCCGCTTCCTTTTATCCAGCTGGAGGCCGGAAAGATCTATGAGGTCTCTGCGGAATGGGACAACAGCACGGCGGACCAGAAGGGATTTTATGGGACCGCCAGCTACATGTTCATGACCGAATGACCTTGTCCTGCATAGGACAGCGCTCTCATCGGCGCCTGTCCGGGACCTTTACGCCCCTGCCGTGGCAGACGGAGACGGCTCCACCTCCCGCGCCACAACAGCCAGCATGCTCTTCATGTTCACCGCATAAGCCTCATAGGGCTGATACACCCGGATGCACTCCGGCCAATAATACCGGGCCAGACTGCGGATCTGCTCCTCCACGTCGTCTGTCCTTTGCAGCACGGCCTTCATCCGCTCCCTGGCCCTTTTTGTATCCTCCCTGCACCGTTCCCAGATAGCGGGGATCCGTTCCTGATCCAGATAACCGCTATGGATGCCCAGGAGGATATCCGCCCCTGCCTGCTCCATCTTCTCGATGGAGCGCAGGGTCTCCTCCACCCCCACGAGAAAGCAGGGGGTGAACCCGTACCCATCCATATAGACTCCGGCGGTCTCACAGCACAGCATCATGGTCTCTGCACAGCCATCCCGGCAGATCACAAAGGATAAGCAGTCCCTGGTGTGTCCAGGCGCTTCCAGCGCCGTCACATGCCATTCCGCCAGATCCACGGTCTGCCCGTCCTCCAGAGACTGGTC
>CAJUSS010000040.1 GCA_910588895.1 uncultured Lachnospiraceae bacterium | reverse complement strand
TTTGGTGGGGTAACTTTGTGCATTTTTTCGAATTTGCTCATTTATAGCTAAATATTTAAAGCTATCAACCTCAACTACACCTATCGTTCCGCCATACAGACAGACAAGGATCGCATCAGACTTTAATGCACAATGATATTGTCCTCCGCCAGATGGCCTCCAGATCAGAACCCGTTCCTCTCCTGGCTGTTTCCAACCTTCTTCTATTAGAGGTATACATTTATAGCCCGTCGGTTTAAATTCTCTTTCTGATGGTCCTTTCGCTTTCCCATAGGTCCCTGATCTTCTTCCAGGCATCCCCATACGCAATGCACTGGGGCATCTGCATGTCCCAAATGTCGGGATATTTTCCCCTGTCTTGCAATCGCTGCAAGTCATGACTGGAGCTCCGTTCCCAACATATACTGCGGTTGTCTCTTGACTATTCAAACGTGCAAGTATACTTCCATATGTACATCCTAGTACAGATCCGACTGGTACATAATCTATGTCTTTTATTTTTTTATGATATTGGTAATGTAGCGTGTACAGCTCTTCTACAATATTGAGCATGATCCCTTCGATACCTTCTGTCTTAAAAAGGTACCCATTTTTATCAAAATAAAAATCGTAAAAATACGCTCCATTTTCTAGATCCTCATATGGTCTATCTTCCATGTCAACTGTTCCTCCATCCCTCTTATACTCCTTCTCTTTCAATGATGTGTAGAACCCCTTCATGATAGTAGTCCCGGTATTCATGATAGGCCCATCCTTCTGTCTGATCGTCAAAGATCCCCTGATCCTCGTCATCTTGATCGCATGTGATCTTTCCAGTATAGTAACCCTGTTCGTTTATCCTCTGGCCTTGTCCGTCCAGCCTATCGATCCACTTTTTCTCTTCACATTTACTGCAATAGATGATCCCCATATCTTCCTCTTCATGACATCTCCTCCTCTGTCGCTTGTACAGAGCGCCTCGCCCGTCCGAGGATCTAAGAGACCCCCGGTATCTCTGGCCGGTCCTCTTTAGGTGTGAACACCGAGCAAGACTTCCACGCCTCTTCCGGGATCAGCAGCCCTTCTACCATCTCCTCGATCTGCTCCCACTCCTCTGGTGACAGTTCCATAAAAGAGCCGCAAAGTGTCCCGTCATGATAATAGTCCTGAAACTTATGATAACCCGCATCCCCCTCCTTAAGTTCCTGGCTGCTCATACGCTCCCCCTTGCTATAGTTTTTTTCTCTTATCTTATAGCGCCCCCAGCGCTGTGGATCCGGCCTTGTGATCCACCATTCCCGGTAGTCCTGGTACCGCTCTACACCCAGGTTCCTCCCATTGACCAAGGGGACCGTATGATGACCTCTATCCGCCGACATATAGCTCCCCTCCCACATCTTGATATGGCCATCCTCATAGTGGCCCTGAAGGCTGCCCCAGCGCTCATCTTCCACGAGGGAAAAGTCGCCTTCCATCATGGATCTGTACATCTCCCACTCCTCCCCGCTCTCCTCATTTATCGGGAGTGCAGCGGTCTCCTCCAGCAGATAGCAGGGCGGCTGTCCCTCACCAGGGAGGTAGCCCTGATCTTCTCCGTTCCCAAACAGTGCGGCAAAGGACATAGGATGGGGCACATCCTTTATCATCCTGAGATAAGCCTGATCCATCTGTTCCGCCGTTCCTTTGTCTGCCACAGCATATGCCTGTCCGTCGATCGTCACCTGACAAGCATATCCATCTCTCTTGCTCTGATAATAAAACGCCTGGCAGCCAGGCCCTTTGTCCACAGACTCATAGTGATGATCGATATCCACCAGCCCGGAAAGATCGGCATACATCTGCCCCGCTCCCAAAAGATGCCATCCCTGCTCTTTCTGCTGGTACAGCTCCACCTGGTCCTCCTCTGGATGATACTTCAACACACAGGGGCCTTCCGTGTCGATGATCAGCTCCGGCAGGCCGTCGCCGTCATAGTCCTGGTAAAAAAAGTCCAATCGACGGACCGCTTTCAGGAACACCTCATCCCCCATCCCCTCTCCATCTGGGAGAAGCTCTCTGTAGGTAACGGTCCCTTCCTTATGTCGGTATCGGATGGGAGCCTGGTCGATGATGACCTTTAAGAACGCCTCCTTATAGATCCGGTCTGTGTGGGCATCATAACGTTCTGTATCCACAGGATACGCTCGGACCGTAAAGTCGATGTCCACCCCCTCTCCGGTGGCCTGGTCCAGATCCCCTCCGGTAGCCTGGTCCAAGTCCCCTCTAGCGTCCTTACCTGCGGCCTCTCCCACAGCTCTACCGTCATCTGTGCCGGCCTCCCCTTCGACCTGGTGTCCTGACGGCTCTCCATGTACATGGCATCCCTCCACGGACCCCAAGCAGAGAAACGATATGGCTACTGCGATGGACGGTCCCCATATCCTTCTCTTTTTCATGACATCCTCCTCCCTCTCCTCCTTTCCCGCTCATTCCTGTAAAAAAAACGAGAGTGGGACACGCTCCTCCTTTGCCGCCATTTTCGCATCGTGCAGGCCTTTGATCAGCTCTCTATACTGTCCTTCTGTCACCCGCAGGCAGTATGCCTTCCTATATCGGTTATAGAACACCTGTCCTTTTACCTCTGCCGATATCTGCCCGTCAGCCTCTCTTTCTTTAAACCCGGGTATAGATACCAGATATTTCCTCTCAGGCCGATATGATATCTCAAATGTGATACAAGACTCTATACCCCCATCTCCATCCAGCTGAAAAAAATGTTCGTCATCTCCATTATGGCTCCACGTGATCTTCCTGGTCCCCAATATCGTAAACCCGGAATTTGTATGCTCCCACCATGTATGATAACTGTCCGTCCCTGCATCATATCTGCAGATGAACGTCCCCCCATTCCCTTCTATACAGAGTTCAGGCGCACCGTCCCCGTCCATATCAAAAAAGTAGAACCCAGCGTTCGCTGTGTACCGGTAATCGTCCATATCGTACCGATCCATCAGGAGGCTCTCCTCTCCTTCTGGGTCATATACCTTTACCTCCCCTTTAAGGACAGGGACATATCTTTCTCTATAATCGTCATATACCGATGGGTCTCCCACCTGATAAGTCCCTGCAAACCCCGCCTCCTCATAGATATCCCGGACCAGTTCCAGGGCTTCCTGACCGGCAAAGACCATATCCATCGGGACTCGGTCCGCATCATCATAGTGTGGTATGCCATCGATGATCTCTCCCTGGATGCGAGCGATATCCGAGAAAGGGAGGGTCTGTCCCTCTGCCGCCGCTCTTGCATCGTGGAGTCCCTTTATCAATCCTGCATACTGTCCTTCTGTCACCAGCAGGCAATATGCGCTCTTTGATCGGTCATAAAAGATCTGCTGTATCACCCCTCTCGGTACGAGGCCGGCATCGATCCTCTCTTCTAGATCGGGGATCGATACCAGATACCGCTCCTCTGGTCCATGGACGATCTCAAATGTGATAGAAAAGTCGATACTGCCATCCTCGTCCAGCTGGAAGAACGTTTCCTGCCCGTCGTCATGATCCCACGCGACCTTCCTAGTCCCTAGTATCCTATAGCCTGGCCCCACTGCTCCCCACCATGTCCAAAAGAGGTCTTCCTTTTCTCCCTTTATCTCATCATACTTGCATACGAATGTCCCCCGCTCCCCTTCCACACATAGTTCCATCTGACCATCCCCGTCCATATCGAAAAGATAATATCTGAGATCTGTATCTTTTTTATAATCCTCCAGCTCATATAGTGTCCCAAAGCTGCTCTCCTCTCCCTCTGGATCATATAATGTCACCTTTCCTTCGAAAAACCGCGTGAACTGGTTCTTATAGTAATCCAGCAGGACGCCTGTACCAACACTGTATGTCCCTGCAAACTCTGCATCCTCATAGATATCCCGGACCAGCTCCAGGGCTTCCTGACCAGCAAAAGGCATATCCATCGGGAGATGCTCTGCATCCTCATAGCTCGCGATGCTATCGATGATGCGCTCATCATCGATCCTATCTATAGAGGATGTACCTGCACTCATATCTACATCCCCTATCTCATCTGATCGACCACATCTCATGCTGGAGAACGATAGGGACAGGCTGATCGATAACACCATGATTGTCATTCTTTTATAGGGTATCTTTTCTTTATCCATTTTTCCTCTTATAATTCAGACATTTTTAACCCGCGTGTTTCATATTCGTAATTTACTTCTATCTCATCTAGCATATAATCACTCAGTGTAAAACCAAAATCCGTTTTTCTCCCACCATAAAATTCGATGACAGAACCGTCCATATGTTTAAGGCTCACTACATCACCGTTACCTGCATATGGATAACGTATACCGGTCTGCACTAAGCCCGGTATTGCTGTTGCTATTGCTGCATCCACAAACTCGGAGCTAAAACGTAATGCATCGTCAGGCGATAGATCAGCTTCATCAAAATATGGATAATAATGAAATGAATGTGCTTTTAAGTCAGTTACGATACATTCCAGGATCCGTTCAAAGGGTTTGCTCGCATCTGCCTTAGAGTCTTTTAAATGCAATCTGACTTTTATACATTTACTAAATCCCTTGAATTCATCCTCTCGGCCCAATGTCCCATTTATAGGGTATTCCCAGTCAAGTATCCCTGGTCCAACTGCGACCTTCCATTTTCCATTGACATTGGGACACTGCTCTATAGAATCTGCATCCTTAAATGAATACCACTTCTCAAAAATATTTTTTGTCACCTTTATCTTGGTCCTTGTTTTATCTCCTTTAGCTATGTAAGAGATCGCCATCTTACTATAATCATATATCTCATTAAACCTCTGTACCCTTACTCTATCCTCCCGCACATAGATCCTCTGCACCCATCCTTCTATTTCTCCATCGCCATCTCCCTCCTGTTTATATCCTTCATCAGGCTTGCATAACACTTTGACCCATCTACATCTTTCTGTCTCATCTTCTGTTGGCATTGTCACTGTGTTCCCATTTATAGTAACCACTTTTATCCTCTCTCCAGGAGCCACCAATGCTATGATATACTCTCTATCTTTTTTTGTGGTCCGGGCTCGTTTTACGATCAGATTGCTGGAACCTGTGACAACAAAATACCACACACTTCCAACTACTGCCTCCTTTTCTCTCGGCTTTATGACCGGGTAAGACGCATCTGTAAACCCACGCGTCGCGATCCGAAACGCAGCAGTATACCCCCCTCCAGGACCACCCTTTGTCAGTATGACTTGGTTCAAGACGGACCTGGAACCCAGCATCCTGTTCAAGAACATATCGATGTTTTGAGGATCCAATACGACCGGGACCCCTCCGACCGCGTATAATGCATATTGGCTATAGTCCGGGGTCAAAGTGATATCATCTTGATCGACCGGAGGGATCTTGACCGTATCCGCTTTTAGATAGACTGTATCCCCATGACCATTAAATTGGCTGCTCATCTGAAATGAGCTTATCTTATCCCTCATATCCGGATACCTCCTTCCATTCTCTCTTTCACGCCTGACTGATCACCAGCTCTTCCGGCGTGGTCATGCGGATCTTTCTGCCGCGTAAGAATACATATCCCCCTGCCGATATCTCCACCCCCAGCTTTGTCCGTGCTGCGATGCGTTCATCCCCCACTGAAAGGCTATGTCCTCCTCCTCGATCCAGCCGCACCTCATCCTTCCATAAACGGAGCTGGTTGCCGTCTGCGATATCCAGAGCACGGTCCTTATATGATACCTGTGTCTCTTTGTTCATGCAATGGATCACAGCCCCGTTCTTTTGCCCCGCATCATAAAAATATAAGAGTACCCTGGCTCCCGGCTCCGGCATGGCATAAAGAGCGTTCCCTGTTTCCGGCTGCCACGGATAAAGATAGTCTCCTGTCTCCTTGCCATCATCGATATCCAGCGCGATCTTCAGCATCTCTCCTTTTACCTCCCTTACGATCCCCCATAGCCCTAAGCCTGCTCTGTGGGGACTTTCTAGTTGACCGATCCGCCTGCTCCCCTGCTCCTCCATCCCATACTGAAAAACCATCTCCCCACGTTCATAACATCCTTTTATCTCGGTGATCGTCAGCGGCTGGTCCAGATAGGATACGATATCGCCCAAGCGATATGGGATCCTAGCTTCTGTTTGATAACGGATTCCTTTTCCTTTCCCTATAGGTGTTATATCCACTGTGTACTGCTCTTCTGGTGGTGCAGGGACCACCCTCCCCTTTCGCATCCCAAACCAAAAGTCTGGCCTGCCAGTGGTCACATCTGGCAGGATGCAAGTACCTGACCGCCCGGCCAGCCTCCTGGCAAACTGCCATACCGTTTCCTCATAGCGGATGACCGGTGTCCCGATCGCCCGATCAGCCTTCCGGTCCCGTATCACCCTGCCGCCCTCTGACTCTGCTGCTTCCCGGACGATCTCTCCATATGTCTTTTCCACGTTTTGGAAAGAACAGCTGGAGAGTTTCCGGTCCAACAGGCAGGAAGCGGACATCGCTTTGAGCGTTATATACCTCAAAGATCCTTCCATTTTTATCTCGATATGGACGATGACACCGAAAAAAAGCGTTTGCTGCTCTCCTTCTCTGGTCGTCCACAACCGCAGTCTGCTGTCATATGTGTACAGAAGATCTGTGGTATCGTCCCTGTGGATATACCCCTCCATATAAAGCACCGCATGGCAGTCTGTCTTCCAGGAATATCGAAAACGTAGGACATCTTTGATCGGCAGCCCTGTCTCCAGGCCCAGGTCATCTGCGAGTTTTATCGTCATTTTTTTATCGTCCGCCTTTCTGCTCTCCTATCATGATCGCTAACGATCCTATAACATGACTTTTGCGCCCTGAATCACGATATCGCCGCCCAGGTCCATCCTCGTGTTGCCCTGCTTCAATATGACTTCCTGGGATGCGCTCAATTCGATAGCAGCCCCAGCGGATAGGTTCAGGCTGCCATTGGCATATATAGATATAGAGCCATCGGTGGCTATCTGTATCCCTTCCTCATCCGATAACTCGATATATGTGCCGTCGTTGTTGGTCATCAGGATATATCCTGGTGAGAGCTGGATCTCTTTTCCTTCTTTATTCCGCCAAGATTTCCGTTCCGGTCGGGTCCGCAGCGCCGTCCCCTCTTCGTGGTAGGCGCTGATAACATATGCGTCCCGCTCCTTAATGGTCGGGAAATACAGTCTGACGATATCTCCGACCTCCGGCATGCAATACCACCCTGTACCATCTCCAGAAGAATAGACAGTAGAAAAAGCAAACCAACATGATCTTTTTTTATCCTTGTACTCATCGCTATCGATCAAGATCTGCACACGGTCATTGGCCACGCTCTTTACGGTAGCTGATAAGGATACCCCTGCCAGATGGGGATCGTGCTGCACCGGCACCTGCAGTCCTGTGCGCGGCTTCATATAACAAGTATGGTATAACTCATTCCCTTTTAAAGTGGTCTCGATCTTCCAGATGACGAACGTTAACCCATCCACGTCCTTAGCCTCTCCCAGCCTGTGGATCTCCCTACTCTCCCAGATATAGGACATGGTATCCTCCGGACGGAGCTTGGATCCATTCTCTTTTTGGTCCCAATATCCTTCTATATCATATTGTATCTGATGATCTTGGATCTCCTCATCCCCTGCCTTTCTGTCCGGGATCCCAAAATGGAACCGTACGCCTTTTGTAGAGCAGTCTGCAAAGACAACGATATGCTCCATGGATGCCAAACGTTTGATAAATGACCAGTCTGTTTCCTTATACTGCATGATAAAATGAGGGATATGTCTGCCCTTTCCTGTCATCATGATCTTGTCTCCATCCTCATACGCCTCACAGCATACATCCAACAGCTCTTTATAGGTAAACTCCTCACTCTGAAAGCTCCTGATATGTTCTTCCAGATCCATCAACCGCGTACCCGAGGTCAGGCTGATCGTTGTCATGCACACTCCGCCCTCTACTTGGAGCTTCAAATGGTCTGCCACCCCATAGAACAGAGTTTCTTCTTTTTTCTGGGACACAGCCACTATCTGGATCCATAGAAGCTTTCGTCCTGCATCTGCATATGCTCCTCGTCTATCATATGGGATCATCCCTCTGATCTCGGCTCTCGCATGTGCATTGACCTCCTGTATCGACCAGAAGTCTGTCACCTGCAGATCTTCAAATGGACGTACCATGATCCTCTCTTCCCTCATCTCAACTCTCCTTTGGTATATGATAAAGCATCACTTCTTTAAGTCCAAGCCCGGTGATATTTCTTCGGATCAGGCTTTCTGCCATATCCATAGATAGAACGACATGTCTCTTTTTCTTATCCCGGACCCAAAAAAGATTTCTGTCGATAGAGACCTTTTTGCCCTTTGGCGGCACAGGCTCCAATATACAGATCCTGTTTTTATACTGTTTCCCCACCAGATGGATACTGCTCGTTTCATCGAGTACTGGCAGATAGTAGAGCCTCGACAGACCACTCTGTTGATCTAACAATATGATCTCCCGGTAAAAACAGACCTCCCGGTACATCCAGATCACATCCCGGACCATCGGAGAGATCAAAAGGAACGGGAACAGGATCACGTCTGTAAAGATCGTTCTTTCTGATGGCTCTATCACAAACAGCTCTCTCTCCGGCAACCTCGGGAAACCCAGCGGGCAGATATCCCTCACATCAAATCTCCCATACCAGTTCTTTAACCGCGGTACATATTTCGACTCCGGCGGATCCTGTAGCTCAAAATATCTCATACACTCCCTCTACACCATCAATAATATGCATTTCCTAAAACAACATCATCTCTTCTTTTTCTTTCCTTCCCATTTGATCCCCATATATCGCTCAAACATCTCCGTCATATCGATCGGATCTGTCCTTATCTTCCTTTTTGGATCCAGTTTTTCTTTATCGACCGGTCCACCTTTCGGCTGAAACCCGAAAAACTGTTCAAACTGGGCGGATATATCCTTCGGGTCAAGACCCGACCCGGCTCGCTTTCTCTCCGCTCCATAGCTTCTTCTCTCTTTCTTATCCGACGCCTCGGCCTTCTCCCTCTCCCTGGCTCTTTCCTGATCGTATTCCTTGCGCCTCTTTTTATCCCCCAGCACGCGATAGGCTTCTGTCACCTCTTTAAATCGTTTTTCCGCTCCCGGATCGCCGGGATGTACGTCCGGGTGATATCGTTTCGCCAAGCTGCGATACTGTCTTTTAATCTCTTCATCCGGGGCATCCTCTCGGACCCCCAGTATACGATAATGATCGGTCCCCATCTTCCTCCTGCTCCCCCCCCCTGCTGCCGCCCCACTCCTGCTCTACTTTCGTCCCGTTCCTACTCTGCTGCCCCGCTTCTGCCCTGCTGCCACATAAAACCGGACGCACTTTCCTATGAAATAAAGACACAGGAGGCGCTCCCTGCCGCGGATGCGCCCCCTGCTCTGTCTTGGCTTACATGGCTGGATATCCGCCTTCTACCGTGATCTTATTTAATTTATCTTTTTTCTGTTTGATCACCAGGGTAAAGGTCCCGGTGCCTTCCTCGTCACCGAAATCTTCCTTGTAGTCGATGACAAATGCATTGGGGAAATAGTACTTCCGCTCCATGACGCCTGCCGCCACATGCTCTACCGTCACCTTCCGGTAGCAGTCTGCCTTTTCCGCCGGGACTGTGGACCAGAGCGCCAGCTTCCTGGTGCTGTCAAAGGGATCCCCGTCCACCGCTGTCAGGATCCTCCCGGTGATCGTCAGGGTACTCCCCACGTCCTTCGTCCGCGCGTTGGAATCCAGCGGGATATCTGTAGTGAACTTTACGCTGCGCACACACTCTTTTGCGATCTCGAAGCTTTCTGTTCCTTCTACCGTTATTTTATAAGACATGTCTGTCCTCCTCCTTTCACTCCTCTATCATTCGCCGCCAAATCCGCCTTCGATCTTTGTGGCTCCATTTTCGTCTTTCTTTTGCTTCATATGGATGTAGAACGTGCCTACACCGCTCTCGTCGTCCACCTCCTCGCTGTATTCCATCACGAACGCATTGGGAAGGATGAACTGGCGGACCACCTGGCTGGCCGATACCACCGTGATCTCCGCGTTCCGATAGCAGTCCACATTTTCCGACGGGACCTGGGACCATTTTGCTAACCCTAAGGTGGCGTCGCTTCCTTCTCCTCCCAGCTTATAGAGCATCTTCCCCCATACCTTTACGGTCAGGCCAAGGTCCGTGGCCCGCGCGTTGGAGTCTGCTGGTGAAGCAGAGTTAAAATCCACTTTTGTGATGCTCCTCTCATCAAATACGATGTCTTCGGAGCCTCCGGTGATCTTCATACGAAATCCCATGACGATGTCCTCCTTTTCTTTTTTATGCTTTTGTGCCGCTATGGACGGCAGAGCCGTGTGGATAGCGGCTGTTTATATCAAGGCGTCAGGCTCTGTTGGCCGACAGCCGGTTGATCTCCACCTCCAGATTCTTTACATTGCCATTGAAGGTGATGTTCAAGGTGCAGTAGCCGTTATCCTCATCGATCAGGTATTCGATATCATCGCCCTTTCCTAAGATCGCGTTCAGGGCCTCCCGCTTGGAGAGCCACTGGCTCTTCTGGCTGCTGGGATTATTGGAAAAGAACTGCACGATGGAATCTTCTTTAAAGTCCCCGGTCCCATGGCGCATCACCCGCTCGATATAATTGGTCACCTGGGTCTTATAGATCGGCTCGAACATGTAGCCGTCCGACATCAGATCCCGGGCCTTATAGACCATGATGTTGGTGATCTCCTTTCCCTTGTAGACCGCGTTTTCCGAGCTGAACACGAAGCCGAAGTTCTTGCGGTTGATATCGTTCTTTATGGAATTGGTAAAGCCGGTGATCTCCTTGGCCATGGTCGTGTAGGTGATCAACCCGTGGTCGTCTGCCTCGATGTCATACCGCACACCCGGCAGCTCCGGATCCACCTTTGTCTTTCCAAACTTCTCCTTCAGATATTCGGGGCACTGGCAGGCGGCCACGATCCCTGCCGCTACATAAGCCGCCCCTACATACACGCCGTCGATCCACAGCTTCAGGATATCTTCCTTTTCCTTGGAAAGCTCTACGGTATCTTCGTTCAGGACCATGCGGCTGTCCAGCACCACGCCCGACTTGTCCTTGGGGATGATCGTAAAGTTGGGGAGACAGGGGATCGCGTATTCACTAAAGGGCTTTCCCATCAGCGGCGCGCAGCGGTCTTCGTATTTCTCGATCCCTTCTGTGGCCAGAGCGTTAAAGGTGGTGCTGTCGTCCGCCTCATAGCTGAAAAAGCACTGTACACCGTAGTCCTTGAACACGTCCAGGAGCCTTGTGAGCGACTCCACACTGTTCACATCCGTCTTCTCCGTCTTGGCATTTCCTTTAAACCGCTCTCTGGTCAGCTTCATCTTGCTGTATTGATCTAAGGACACATTGGGGACCACCGCATACCAGACCGTGTTCCCGAAATCATTCTTTGCGTTGGTGGTGTTAAAGTAGGTGAGCAGGCGGGAGATATTCCCGGCTCTTGCCAGCAGCTCGTTGGAGACGTTCGTGATCAGCATGGAAGGACGCATCCCTTTGGTCTTTTTGGGATACTGCTCAAAAAAGCACCAGATCCCCAGCAGCTTCTCGATCAGCGGCTTTACGGTCTTGATAAATGCATCCTTTGACTCCCGGTAAAATTCCAGATAGGCGTTGTAATTCGCCACCTCCTGTGCTTTATCGATCGTGCTCTCCATGGTGGAGGCTAAGGGGCAGAAGGTCCTGGCCACTAAGGAGGCCACATAGTCGTTCCCCTCCTGGTTGATCGCATTGTAGTCTTCCTTTAATGCCTCGATCAGGCCAGTGTTCGCATTGTCGTCCACGACCGTGAGGGCCGTGCTCTCTACCTTGGGCGCTTCTAAGACCTTCAGCTCTCCTCCTTCTCCCATGCTCAGGATGCCCAGGGCCAGGGCGGTATGGTCTTTCTTGTCCTTACTGTCCCCCAAAAGGAGCCGGGTCTTGATATCCTCGATCGCCAAAGGCAGCATAGCCATCACGTTATTGTAATTGGCGCTGGCCTCCTCGAACATCACGTTCAGCTTATCGGCCAGATCCAGCTTTTTGGGATCTCCGTCGTCCAGCTTTGCATATTCACCGTAGGTATACTGCAGCTCCTTCCGGTTCTGCTTGATGGCATCCATCACCTTCTTCGGCGAGATCATATCGGTCAGCTTTTCAAACTGGAAATCCACATTGATGGCTCCTTCTGCCCTTTTGGTGTCCACCATGCTCATCAGCATCCGCATGAACTCGTTCTGCCGGTCCAGGGGGATCTGGGTGAGCATCTCCTCCGGGATCTGTTCCGGCTTTTCCAGCTGGTAGGCTACCTTCTGGTCATTGGCATTATAATAGCAGTACACGGTGGGAGCGAATTTCTCCAGCACTTCGTCAAAGCTGCGCACCAGCAGATGGTCGTTGATCTCCTTGATCTTATCATCGGACAAGCTTTCCATCCCCCGCACATCCCCTACCAGGGTCACCAGGTCCATCTTCTCTGGATTGATCACCTCCATCAGCATCGTCCGGTTGGTCTGCCTGATCACATTTCCCATGTCAATATTCCTCCTTCATCTCACTGGGTTTTAGGCTCTTATAATAGATCTCCATCTCCGTATCGCCGTCTTCAAAGGAAACGGTGACCTTCTCATTGTAAAATACCGGATATCCGATCCCCTTTCTCAGGATCTCCATCCCCCGCATCACCGTACAGTCCTGGGACCGGTCGGTAAGGATAAAAGAATGATCCGGGCCTGGGCACAGGGCGATATCCTCCGCTCCGATCTTACCCAGCCGGATCTGACAGGCAGCGAGGATCTGCTCCAAGGTCAGCTGTCCGGATCTGCGCCCAAATAACCGGTAGGTCTGCGGCGGTACATCGGTCCCGTCTCTGGTCTTTACCATATACAGGTTCAGCTTTCCGCTGTAGGGAAACGCTCTCGTATCTATTTTTTTCTGTGTACTCATGACCTCCGAGGGCTGCACGGTATAGACCACCATGGTATACTTTTTCTTCCCCCACCAGACCATCAGTCCTGCCAAGGCGACCGCCAGGCTGACCAGGATCGCGATGAGCGGACGGTGGTCCCACTCCTGTACCGGCTCCGAAACGACCTCCGGGTCCGGATACTTTTCTATAGGGACCGTGAGCGGCTGCTGGATGAAAAAGGTCAGTCCCGGTATCTCTCCCTGAAAAGCGCGAATCGACAGCTCCAGCTGTTCGACCGCATCCGCGGGAAGGCTCATCCGGATCTCCCCCTGGGTGATGACCTCTGTATAGGAAATGCCATTGATATCCAGCTCTGCCCCCATCCCTTCAAATCCAGGCTCCTGCCAGATGCTGGTAACACCATCCTCCGCCACCAGTTGGACCGTGATATCCACATAGTGATCATAGGCCGGCTGTGCCTCCTCTCCGCCCGCAGGCGCGGTCTTCTCGATCCTATAGGCTGCCTCTGCCTGAAGGCATCCCTGGATCTCTGCGGACATCCATGCCCTTAGCCCGCTCACATCCACAGCTCCTGGATCGATGTCGATGGACGGAGAGGCCGGATGGTCCAGCTCGATGACCTTAAACCGCTCTCCGGTGACGATCTTGCTGTTTTCTGCCTCAAAGCGGGCTTCCATCACATTGAGGTCCGTGGCTTCCACGCCCTCCTCTGTGAGCAGCAGCCGCACCCGGCTCGCCCCCTGGGGCAGTTGGAAATGGAGGACTCCCTCTTCCTGCTCTGGCATGGCCAATGCTCTGCGGGAGATCCCCATCCTTTTTTCCATTATGTCCTCCAGGATCTGTCCCACGGACCCGCTCTGCCCCTCCCAGTAGACCGCGCCGTCTGTCAGCTCTGCCCCGTCAAAAATGTGATGCTCCTGCCCTTTAAGCCCGCTCCCCAGCGCCACGATATAGATTTTGACGCCTCTTTCCTCCGCCTGACGGGCCGCCTCCACATAGCGCTGGCGGGAGGTCTCGATCCCCTCTGGATCTGGCATATCGATCTCGCCGTCGGAGAGCATGACGATCCAGCGATCGATCCCATCTTCTTCTGAAAAAAGCTCCATAGCTTGTTCCAGCCCGGCTCCGGCATTGGTGTAGCCTGCATACCGGATCCCTTCTAACTGTTCCTCCAGCTGCCCCATATCTGTGTCCGGCGCAACAGACGCCAGGATATCCGTACTGTACACGACCAGCCCGGCCTCATAGTCGAAGGGAAGACTGTAGATCGTCTGCCGTATGGCATCCGCCACGGTCTGTTCCCGTCCCTGCTCGCTCATGGAGCCGCTTCCGTCCAGGAGAAAGACAATCTCGGCTTTAGGCCCGGCCTTTGTTCCCTCACTCATCTCCTGTCCACTGCTCCTATGGCTGTCCGTGCCGCTCTCTGCAGCCCCATAGACCCATCCGATCCTTCCCCATATCAGACAAACGAAAAGAAACAGCACTGCCGTCCAGATCTTTTTTCGTATCATGCCATCCTCCCGGTTTGTTTATCGATCGATCTACTGTCATCCATTTTCTGGCCCATCCGCCAAACTTCGACCTTGTTCGACCTCATGTCTGTTGTCATTTTATAACATCCGTCCATATTTGCAATAGGGCGGCAAATATCGTACAGTAAAAATACCAATTTTTGCTGAAAAAGAAAAGGCATATAAGACAGATCTTCTCTGTACTTATACGCCTATACATTTTTTCGGTTTTTCATCGACCCTAATACCAGGATCACGGCTAACAGCAGATGGCCGATCGCGATCACCAGCCCTTGCTCTACCTTCCGGCAATAGCAGACCATGCCCGCGGTCGTCTCAAGCCCCCACATCACCCGGCTCATCTTTTTGTAACGAACGCGCTCTAAGTCATCCAACGGTTTATTCTTATCCTGCACCGGCGCGTATCGAAAGACCATATAGCCGGATAGCACAAAAAATGCCGGATAGACCGTTTTCAGCCACCAGACTGCCTCCATATCCATCAGCAGACAGACACAGCAGAGCATCGCCGCCGAGACCACTGTACAGCCCAGGTTCGTGTTCGCATGATACCCGCCTGCAAATGACCGGAACGGGATATAGCAGACCAGAAAGACCAATACAGTCAAGGGCGCCCGGAACAAACACGCTATGAGGACCGACAGGATGATATTGATCACCTGGTTCAGCAAAAGCTCATAGGCATATATGTAGAGCGATCGCTCCTCTTCCTTTAGGTATGATCTTCTGATCTCCTGCTCCACGATCCACTGTGCTGCTCTTTTCAGCATCAGAACTTACGGAAGCGCTTTGCCTCCTCGGGTACTTCGGGCTGATGGTGTAGCCATGTGCAGGTAGTGTTCATGGTGCTGATCATGACTGCCAGAGCACACAGATTAAAAAGATTGACTGCATTTCCCTTTTTCTGTAACATTTTAAATAATCTTTTCATAACGATCTACCTCCTAAAGTTTTTTCGATTAAATCTACCATCTTTCGGCAAAAAAGGAAAGTAGGTTTCCTGAATTGTACAATAAAAATGCCGATTTTGACCGTTTGATCCCCTTTACCTCCCGATCATTGATATAAAGAGATCATCAATGTAGCCGTAAAGCATCTTTTCTCTGCCTGCATCTCCAGCACTCCTCCATACTTTTCTGCCAGCTCCTCTACGATCTTAATGCCAAGGCCATGGTTTTCTTTATCTTTTTTTGTAGTTAAAAAATGCTCTCCTTTCTTTTGCACCTGGGCTATGTACGTGTTTTCAACCTGAAAGATGACAAAATAAGCATTTCCCATATATAGCTTTACCCCTATATGCCGCTCCTGCTCTTTACATTGACTAGCCGCCTCCAGAGAGTTCGCCAGCAGATTCCCGAACATAGAGATCTTATCCCCATCCGAGATATGCCCCAGATCCAGACCATCCTCCACAAAGACCGTCATCTCGATCCCTTTTTCTTTGGCTCGTCCACAGTACTCTGCCAAGAGCACATTGACCACTGTATCCCTGCTGTAGAGGATACTGTTCTCCTCTGCCTTCAGTCTTCCCTCCAACTCCTCCACGATCTTCACGATCACCTGGTCCTCTCCTCTAACTGCCAGATTGCGGAACTGGTTAAAGTATTGATGCATGTCATGGAGATGTTTTTTATACAACTGGTTTGCTTTTTCGATACTCTCATAATGAGTCTTCTCCATATCCATCTTCAATGCGGACAGCTGTGCCGCTTTGATCTGGTCCATCGCTTCTGTATATCTCTCTAAGATGATAAAGATCGCTGCATTGGACAGATAGAGCAGGATCGTGCCACAGCTCATCATGATCGCTATAAAACCAGATTCTGGGAAATCCATATAAGCATAGCTTACCAATATGGCCAGCGATGCGGTCGGCATGATCAAAAGGTACCAGCAAAACCGATCGTTCCCACTTATCTTCAGTTTGCTGGTAAAGCGCCCGATGAACAGGATGATCAACAGCGCGAAAATATATTCGGCCACCAGATACGGTATCCCGTAAGCGGTGGACCATGGCGGGATGGCGTATGGTGTGATCATAGAGATCAGGCGAGATAATATCTCAAACGCCGCTTCTCTGCCCCCGGAAAAGACGATAAAATAGATCAACGCATACACGATCCCATTGCTGATCGAAATACGAAAAGCAAAGCATGCAAATAGGATATAAACGCTTGGCAGGGACAATAGATTTAGCACTGTACTCCCAAAAGCATTTTCTAAAAAGATAGCAAGTGTCGTCGCTGAAAAAAGCATAGCAAAACGAAGTCCTTTTATGCGTCTAGAAAACATTGGATGAAAAAAGATACAGATCATCAAAACATCCGCCACACAAAAGCCCAACCTCCCCAAGGTCAACAGCTCTGTCCTCATCCTCTCCTCCCCGTTGGATACTTCCCTCGCATAAACAGAGTTTTCAGCCGGTTAAATTCCAAAGCCTTGCTCCTGGTTATCTTAAAACCGATCTCCTCATAGCCCTCCAGCTTAAATTCATTGTATGTACACCGCATCAGATATTTAAAATTGATGATATAGCTGTCATGGGGATACCCAAAACCATAGTGTCTCAAGATCTCATACAGATCCCCCAGCTTATCCGCGATCCGTACCTCTGTGTCAGCATCCAAGCCGTGTTTCCTTCGTGCCAACGGCGACAGGTGGACCAAGGTGGTCTTTTTGTATTTTTCGATATAGACGATATCATCTGGTTTTAATACCAGCTTGCTCCCATCGCATTTTGCGGTCATGCTCGGAGCCTTCGCGATCTCCTCCATCCGTATCAGAGCATCTTGGATATATCCGTCTTTTTCTTCATCTGTCATATTTTTCTTGATAAAACGGTAGGGCTGCACGATAAAGCTCCTGGGGGACGGGTCCACCTTCCCTGTGACAAACACCAGCACCAGACTGTCATCCCTTTTCCGGATCTGCCTGGCCGTCTCCTCTCCGTCCATCCCTTCCATCTGGATATCCAAGAAGATCAGATCAAAGGGGATATCTTCCATAGCCTCCAGCAAATCTTTTCCGGAAGTATACTCGTAAAACCTAGCTTCTTTTTCGTCCAACAAGGTAATGATACGCTCTCTTAAGTGCGTCCGATCCATCTCCAGATCGTCACATATAGCAATGTTATACATGCCATACAACCGCCTTTCTCCCATTTGTCTTTTGTCGCATCTCTTCTGTAAAAAACAGATGTTTTATCACCCGATAGTCCAAAACTCTTTCCCGGCTATATTCTACAGTAGAAAACTTTTTCCGTCAATCCGATCCTCTCCCTGTTTCTACAGGTTCAGACAGCGAAAGCCCTCCTCCCTCTGTCTATTATCATAGAAAAATGCGGCGATATAAGGGCATCTGCCTACCGCAAGTATAAAAACCTGCACATTTCCATACTCTACCTATGCCTCATTTAAGCACTATCTTATCTACCGATCGCTACTATCTTAGTACCCATTTGAGCGCTAAAATAGAAACATATCAAGATGGGTGGTGATAAAAACGGATGTGTCAAAACATATAAAAGAGCTGATGGACCAACGAGGCTGGTCCAGCTATCGACTGGGAAAGGAATCGGGGCTTTCTCATTCCACCATCGCTAACCTCTTTAAACGTAATAATGCGCCGACCATCCCCACCCTGGAGGCGATATGCCAGGCGTTCGGCATCACTTTATCGCAATTTTTTGCCGATGGCGCCCCTGCAGGATCCACCGAGGAGCAGCGCGCTCTGCTCACTGTATGGAGCACCTTGGATGATGGCCAAAAGGAAGCCCTGCTCCTGCTGATGGAACGCATATAAAAAACCCCTGAGCAGGTTTTTCTTCTCCTGCTCAGGGGTATCCTTGTCTTACCGGACCTTTTCCCTTATCTGTATATTCCATTTCAAGCTCTGTGTCAAGCACTTTTTGTATATATTTTCTAACGCAAGAACGCACCATTTTCGGCTAACTCGGTCATAGGATGCATGGCCATATCCCATCGCCCGGACAAGCATGATGGCCCATCCTACAACGCATCTTTTCTTGCCTGCTTCCTCCCACCTCTCCCCCGCACGCTCTCCGCCAGCCGTCTCACCCCATCGACCATCATCTCATACCCCGTCTCCGCCACCACGACCACCAGGTTATCGATCAAAAATGCCGCCGCCAGGGAGGCCAGCAGGGTCACAGATAATGCCAGCAGGATGCCCCCCACATAGAGATACTGACTGGTATAGATCTGGAACACCACCCTGGTGGCAAAGTACAGCACGATCCAGTGGATCAAGATCAGGGAAAAGCTGTACTTCCCTAATACGCTCAGCACCACATTCCCCTTGGAGAAGATCTTCGGCACAGAAAACACCAGCGAGAACAACCCTGCGGAGATCATCAGCATGGTCGGCGAACAGTTGCAGCAGACGATCAGGAAGTCATCCCGTGTCTTGATGCAATACATGGTGATCAAAAGACCCGTGAGCCCCAACGCCATGATCGGCTTATCATACCGCCTGGTCTCTTTCCTGGTGACCCAAAAGCCAGTGACCGCCACCCCGATCCAGGAGGACAGCAGCGGGTCCACCGCGCAGGGGATCGGGCTGTAGGTCTTAAGATACATGCCGATCCCGCTCAAAAACACCATGGCGGTCAATGCCTTGTATGGCATGCTCTTTAGCATATAGCGGAAAAAGGGGACCACCACATACAGCCCTAAGATCACATACATCAGCCAGTAATGAGGGGATCTTGGCGTATCTCCGCAAAAAAAACGGCTCAAGATCCATCCGGGCGTGTGCGGCCCGATCTGCTCCAGCTCCCCGTTGATCCACAGGTAAAAAACGAAATACACCAGCATGGGCAGCGCCACCTTAGCCAGCCGGTGGAGGTAAAAGTCCGACAGCTTTTCCTCCTTATAGGGCATCAGCAGCGCCCCGCTCAGCATCACATAGAGCAGATTGCAGGATAAACAGAACACATACAGGACCGTCATCCAATAAGACGCCGCTCCCTCCGGCACCATCCCGCTGGCTATATCCATCTGCACCGCATGGGTCACGATCACCATCACCACCGCCATGGCCCGAAGCCAGTCATACTCGTAGATCCGCTTCTTCCCAGACCTGCCCTTACGTCCAGCCTTGGCCTCGATACCTAATATCTTCCATATATATCCCGGCGTCTTCTGCATCCGCCTGCTATGGATGCCCACCGCCGCTGCCACCACCAGGCCCGCCGCCACAGTCTTTTTCGGCCCCAGACCTACCTTCCTCATCCCGGCCAGCATACAGAGGCCTAAGAACACCCAAAAAAGGCAGCCCATGACCGCCTGCAGCCTGCCGGCCTTCTCCGGCCTGTCCTCATATGTGGCATATGTGTCCTCTTGCATTCCCTCTGGCCGGCTCTCCGGCCTGTCCGCGGACCGGCCCGCAAGCCCTCTTTCGCCTTCTTTATCTTCCAACATCCCGTTCTCCCTCCGCCTCGGCCTTCTGACCATCCTGCACTTTTCTGCATCAAGGGCATGGCCCTGCCGTCCCGCAGCCAGACCGATCTATCGCTCTCATCTCCTGACCAGCAGATCCTAGCCAACAGATCCTAACCAGTATAACATGAGATACCAGATAATACCACTAAAAAAGACAGCCGCTCAAAAACGACTGTCCTACTCGGTCACTTTTCACGCCCATGCCCCTGCACCTATACAACGATAGGCGTGGGTATGGACCATTGTATAGAAGCAGGCCCATGACCGGCCTCCCTGCCGATCACCCCAGCGCCTTCCGTCTGGCCGTCCGGGCCTCTCTGGCCGTGCTGGTCCCGTAGACCACATAATACAATGCGTACGCCATGACCGCGGCTCCCACGCCGTCGATGACGGAATGCTGCTTTAAGAAAACCGTAGACAAGCAGATCAGCACCATCAGCACAAATGACCCGATCTGCAGCCACTTAAACCCCTTAAACCGCCTCAGAACACTGCTCCTCCTGATCGCCACATGGGTACAGATCGAATTATACACATGGACGCTGGGGAACACATTGGTACAGGTGTCCGTGCGGTAAAGCCCCGCTACCAGCCAGGAGCAGATATTCTTATCCGGATCCACCGCCGGCCTGAAGTCTGTGCCGTTGTGGAAAAAGGTACAGACGATCATGCTGATGATCATACCGCTGAACAGGTAGCTGCACAGCTGGTAATACTCGGTCTTGCTGGTAAAGAAAAAGTAAACGACCGCCGCGGACACATAGGCGAACCATAAAAGATAGGGGATGATAAAATACTCGTTAAAGGGGATCTGATCGTCCCACGCCACATGGATCACATGATAGCGCCTTGTCACTGTCCGCTCCAGATAGGCGAACCAGCCCAGATAGAGCAGACCAAAGCTGAGGATCCAGGCGTGTCCATATCGTTGCAAGGATCGTTTCAAGGTTTGTTTCAAGGATCGTTTCATGATATCACCTTCCATTCCGGAAAAGACCGGTCAGCTGCAAAAAGGCGGTCGCCCGCCTTCCTGCATAAAGCCGGTCTCTTGGCATCTACATAAGATATATGATCTCCAGAAATGGATTATAACACTCCTGCTATCCCTGTACAAGGCCGTTAAGAAATTGTTAATAAAAATGTCATATCCTTCATAAACCGGTCAAAAAATGCATGCAGCTCACATGATCGTGGTCCCCGCCTCGCCCAAAAGCCCTTCCTTGGCCTTTGCCAGAGAGGTGATGACCGCCTTCCGTCCTTTTCCGTTCTCGATGAAATCCACGGAAGCCATGATCTTGGGGTACATGGATGCGAACTCAAACTGCCCTTCATCTGCGTACTCTCTCGCCGCTGCCGCCGTCATATGGTGGATAGAATGCTGCTTTGGCGTGCCGTACTCCAAGATGACATTCTCCACGCCGGTCAGGATCATCAGGACATCCGCGTCGATCTCCTTCGCCAAAAGGCCGCTGGATAAGTCCTTCTCGATGATCGCGCTGGCCCCTTTTAGGTGGCTGCCCTGCTCCATCACCGGGATACCGCCGCCTCCGCAGGCGATCACCACCTGATCCGCATCCATCAGCGCCTTGATCGCATCGATCTCCACGATCGCCACGGGCCTTGGGGAAGCCACGATCCGGCAAAAGCCCTTCCCCGGCTCCTCCGCCACGTGATTGCCCTTCTCCTCCTCCAGGGCGGCTTCACGGGCATCCATATAGCGCCCGATCCTCTTCACCGGCGTATAGAAGGCCTCGTCATATGTATCCACCGTCACCTGGGTCAGGATCGTGGACACCGATCTGTAGATCCCTCGCCGGACAAGCTCCGAGCGGATCCCATTCTGCAGATCATACCCGATATAGCCCTGGCTCATCGCCGAGCACACAGACATGGGCGCCATGCTGTAGCCGTCATGCTGCTTCCCAAATTCATTCATCGCCGTATGGATCATCCCCACCTGCGGCGAATTGCCATGGGTGATCGCCACCTGCCAGCCCTCCTGGATAAAATCCGCGATGACCCTCGCCGTCTCCGCCACTGCCGCCTTCTGCTCCGGAAGGTTCGTCCCCAGCGCATGATGCCCCAGAGCCATTACAATACGTTTCTTCGCCATAACATCCCTCTCACTTTCTTTGATCAGCTCCATCCATTCCCGGCTTAAAAACACGCGGAGCTGGATAGACTTTATATATGATCGGCTTCGCCCCGACCGCCCCAAGGCAGATCGATGGGGACAGACTATCAAGCATGCAGGTTTATATGTCCATTATAGCATGGGAGGCTGAAAATGCAAGTTACAGTTCGGTTACGAAAAAAATGAAATGGGCACTGGAAAAAACCACCACAACATGCTATGATAGCAGAAAATGGCCAGCCCTCTATCCGGACAGGCCCACCATACGATAAGCCCATGTTAAAGGAGGCAATCCCCGTGAAACTATTATCCGTAGCGATCCCTTGCTACAATTCCGAAAACTATATGACTCATTGCATCCAGACCCTGCTCACCGGCGGCGAGGAGGTGGAGATCCTGATCGTCGATGACGGTTCTGACAAGGACAGCACTCCTCAGATCGCCGACGACTATGCCAGGCGCTATCCCCATATCTGCCGGGCGATCCACCAGGAGAACGGCGGCCACGGCGCGGCGGTGAACGCAGGCCTCTCGTCTGCGTCCGGAACCTTTTTTAAGGTGGTGGACAGCGACGACTGGGTCAATGAGGAGGCCTATCAGCAGGTCCTTGACGTGCTGCGCCGCTACCAAAAACCCGCTGACAAAGAAGATGCCCTGGATATGCTGGTCAGCAATTTCGTCTACGAAAAAGAAGGGGCCAAACGGAAAAAAGTGATGAACTACCGCACCGCCTTCCCGAAAAATGAACTGTTCGGCTGGGAGGATGTGCACTTCTTCATGACAGGCCAGTACATCCTGATGCACTCGGTGATCTACCGCACACAGCTGCTCAGAGACTGTCATCTGAAGCTCCCCGAGCACACCTTTTATGTGGACAATATCTTTGTCTATCATCCGCTCCCCTATGTGCGCAGGCTGTACTATCTGGACGTGAACTTCTACCGCTACTACATCGGCCGGTCCGACCAGTCGGTCAATGAAAAGGTGATGATCGGCCGGATCGACCAGCAGCTTTTGGTGACCAAGCTGCTGCTGGACGACCACGATGTCTTAAAGATCCGGCCCCGCAAGCTGGCCCACTACATGATGACCTACTTAGAGATCATGATGACCGTTTCCTCCATGCTGGCGATCCAGTCTGACGACCCGGAAAATTTCCGGAAGAAAAAGGAGCTGTGGCGGCATCTCCGCAAAAAAAGCCTTCCTCTGTTCCTCCGGCTCCGCTGGGGCTTCTTAGGCCAGGGCGTGAACCTGCCGGGCAGGGGCGGCCGGAAGATCTTCAGCGTCTGCTACAAGATCACCCGAAAATTTTACGGTTTTAACTGATGACAGGGGCTGCCATAAAAGCAGCCCCTGTCCTTTCTATATCTGTGCGATATCGATCAGTGTCAGCCCCTCGGCTCGTCCCTCTCCATCCTCCAGACTGGTGGCCAGTGCCGCCGCCGTATCCAATGAGGTCAGCACATGAACGCCTGTCTCGATGGCATTGCGGCGGATGATGAAGCCGTCCCGGCTCCTCTCCGCGCCCTGATGAGGGATATCGATGATCAGGTCGATCTCATGACCCAGGACCAGATCTAAGAGATTGGGCGATTCCTGCTCCAGCTTGCGCACCTGGATCGCCTTGATCCCCGCCGCATTTAAGGCCTTGGCCGTCCCTCTGGTGGCGAAGATCTTATAGCCCAGCCCTGCGAACCGCCTGGCGATGGGGATAAGCTCCTCCTTGTCCTGGTCACGGACCGTGACGATCATATTTTTATACTTGGGCAGCTTGATTCCCGCCCCCTGGAAGGCCTTATAGAGGGCTTCGTTAAAGGTCTTTGCCACACCTAAGCACTCGCCGGTGGATTTCATCTCCGGCCCCAGGCTGATATCGGCGCCCCGGATCTTCTCAAAGGAAAAGACCGGCATCTTGATCGCGTAGTACTCTGCCTTAGGCTGCAGCCCCGGCTGATAGCCTAGCTCTCTTATGGTGTGGCCGCAGATGACCTGGGTGGCCAGCGCTACGATGGGGATCCCCGTCACCTTGCTGATATAGGGCACGGTGCGGGAGGAGCGGGGGTTCACCTCGATGATGTACACATCCTCCTTATCCACGATGAACTGGATGTTGATCATCCCCTTCACATGGAGAGCCCGGGCCAGCTTTTCCGTGTAGTCCACGATCGTCCGCACATTTCCCTCCGTGATATTGTAGGCCGGGTACACGGAGATGGAGTCGCCGGAATGGACGCCGGTCCGCTCGATGTGCTCCATGATCCCCGGGATCAGGACGTCCTGCCCGTCGCAGACCGCGTCCACCTCCAGCTCTTTTCCCTTGATGTATTTATCCACCAGGATCGGATGCTCCTGGGCGATCCGGTTGATGATCCCGATAAGATCGTCGATGTCCTGATCGCTTATCGCGATCTGCATCCCCTGGCCCCCCAGCACATAGGAAGGCCGTACCAGCACGGGATAGCCCAGCTTCCCGGCCGCTTCCTTTGCCTCCTGGGCCGTGTAGACCGTAAAGCCTGTGGGCCTTGGGATCTGGCACTTTTCTAAGATCTGATCGAACCTTTCTCTGTCCTCCGCCGCATCCACATCCTCCGCAGCCGTTCCCAGGATGGGCACACCCATCTCTATCAGCGCCTTTGTCAGCTTGATCGCCGTCTGGCCGCCAAACTGGACCACCGCCCCGTCCGGCTTTTCGATATCCACGATGCACTCCACATCCTCCGGTGTCAGCGGCTCGAAGTACAGCTTGTCCGCGATATCAAAATCCGTGCTGACCGTCTCCGGGTTATTGTTGACGATCACCGTCTCATAGCCTTCCCTTCCAAAAGCCCAGGTGCTGTGGACTGAACAGAAGTCAAACTCGATCCCCTGCCCGATCCGGATCGGACCGGAGCCAAGGACCAGCACCTTCTTTCGGCTGCTCCTGACCTCCGCCTCGTTCTCCCCGCCAAAGACCGAATAATAGTAAGGGGTCTCCGCTGAAAATTCTGCGGCGCAGGTATCCACCATCTTATAGGCCGCCCGGATGCCCCGCTCATAGCGGAGGGCCTTCACCTCCTCCGCCCTGCAGTCTAAAAGTCCGGCGATCACGCTGTCCGGAAATTCCAGCCGTTTCGCCTCCCGTAAAAGATCGTCCGGGATGCGATCCGCAAGGACCATATCCGCCCCTGTCCCTTCCGCCTTCTGCCCGGCTGTCTTCTTCCTCCCTGCCGCCTTGAGCTTCTCCTCCATCTCCACTAAGACCATCAGCTTATCGATGAACCAGATGTCGATCTTCGTCAGCCCGTGGATCTTCTCATAGGAGACACCCCGCCGCAGGGCCTCCGCGATCATCCAGATCCGCCGGTCGTCTCCCCGGCGCAGCTGCTCTTCCAGCTCCTCTCCGGTCAGACCGCTAAAGTCATAGCTCATCAGGCTGTCCACATGCTGCTCCAGAGAGCGGATGGCCTTCATCAGGGCCCCTTCGAAGTTGGTGCAGATGCTCATCACTTCGCCGGTGGCCTTCATCTGGGTCCCCAGGGTCCTCTTGGCGCTGATAAAC
>CAJUSS010000039.1 GCA_910588895.1 uncultured Lachnospiraceae bacterium | reverse complement strand
GCTGTGCAGGTCTGGGCAGACGGACCTTCCTGCCGGGAAGGTTATAGCAGATCCAGAGCTTTCCTTTACTGCCTCCTCCCAGCCTTTCTGCCACATCTGCAGGGACCTGCCGGTCCCACCACTTTCCGCCTGCCACCAGGAGGATCAGCGCCTGGCCCTCGTCCGCCCCTTCCTGCCACACCCCACAGTCCTTGACCACCACTGGATAATGGTGTTCTAAAAAGCGGGCCTGCCGGCCGTAGCAGGGCTTCAGCATACAGCCAAAGGCTCTGTAGATCCCGAAAAGATCCATCTCCCCCTTCTGGCTCTCCACTAATCTGCGGATATGCTCCGAGGGATGGCACTCTTCATACAGGTTCGGGATCCTCCTCCTCCACAGGTAGGCGCTGAGCGCCAGACTGATATGGGTCGTGCCGATATGAGGCGCAAGGCCATATACCGCCACGGTCAGAGATGACAGCGGCTGTTCCATAAGGTCCTCCAGCTCCTTTTTCAGCTGGCCGACACAGCAGTAGCGCGCCTCTTTCACCGGCTCTAAGCACCCGGCCAGGACCTGTCCTGCTCTTCGGCTCCACAGCACCCTGCCCAGCATGGCAGGAGACATCTCTTGGTCCGGATACATCCCCGTCGCCAGAAAGAAAAGGAGGCCACCAATGGCATAGATATCTGTGCGCTCATCCATCTCCATGCTGTGATCGTACTGCTCCGGAGCTGCAAAGCCCACGGTCCCAAACCGCTGCACGGCCTGATTCGCTTCTGTAAGCCTGGCCGCCTGTCCAAAATCCACCAGCTTGACTGTCTCGTGGCATAGCAGGAGGTTCTTCGGCTGCAGGTCCAGATGCAGGATCGGACCAGCCTCCGCCGAATGCAGATATGCCACCACATCGCAGATCTGGAGTCCGTAACGGAGCACGGAAGAAGGGTCTAAGGGACCTTGGACTCCCACCAGAGACTCCAAAGAGACTCCCTGGAGATATTCTTCCACAAGGTAGCCGCGCTCTCCGTCTTCCTCTATATCGTAGACGATCGGGATCCCGGGATGGCGCAGTTCCTTTAAAAGGAGCGCCTCCTGGCGGAAGGTCTCATACTGCAGGCTGCTCTTCTCTACTACCTTGATCGCCCGGTACTCCTCCAACTCTTTGTGTAAGGCCAGATATACAGTCCCTGTCCTGCCTTTCCCGATCGCCCGGCACAGCTGATATTTCCCTGATAAGATGGGATCCTCCATGCTCCTTTCCCTCCTTAAGCTGTCATCTCATGGAAATATTTTACTATATGTCCCAAGATTTTACAATACCTAATTTGCGATCTCTTACGTTTTTCTGAAATTTCTTCATAGGAATTGCTATTTTGTGATATAGTATAGTATATTAATATGGTGATACTATCTCTTTTTTCACCAATGCAGATGTTCAAGAGATGAACAAGATAGGAAGTGATCCTTATGAAGATAGAACGGATCAATGAAAACCAGATCCGCTGCACATTGAACGACCGTGACTTGAGCGCTCGGAACCTAGACCTGACCGAGCTTGCTTATGGTACGGAAAAAGCCAGGAGCCTTTTCCGGGAGATGATCCAGAAGGCTTCCAATGAAGTGGGCTTTGACGCCGAGGATATCCCTCTGATGGTGGAAGCGATCCCCTTATCCAGCGAGAGCGTGATGCTGGTCATCACAAAGATCGAAGATCCTGAGGAGCTGGACACCCGTTTTGCCAAGTTCTCCCCCATGTCCGACGAGGAGGACAGCCTTTTAAGCGACCTGGCCAACGAGCTTTTAGAAGGCGCCGACGGCCTGCTGCAATACCTGCGCTCCTCCGCCGACCCTTCCGCCTCCCAAAAGGACGGGGAGACGGCCCCGTCTTCCCAGGCAACTCCCTCCAAGGATAAGAACGGCGAGACGGACAGCTCTCCCCTAAACGATCTGCGGGTCTTCACCTTCTCCTCCTTAGATCTGATCGCAGATGCGGCAAAGGTAGTAGAGCTCACCTTCAGCGGACAGAGCATCCTCTACAAAAATCCCCGGTCAGGCCACTATTACCTGGTCATCCATCGGAACGCGGACGACTTAGAATTCAGCCGCATCTGCAATGTCTTAGCCGAATACGGCACCAAGATCCGTCATGACCACGCCACAGAGGCTTACTTTCAGGAGCATTATGAAGTGATCATCAAAAAGAACGCGATCCAGGCGCTGACCCGGCTGTGATCCGGAGCGGGATTCCGGCAGCCTAAACGTGAACGAGCGAACGAAAAAGGCCCCATATCTGGGAGATCTCCCAGATATGGGGCCTTTTATGTCCGGCCTTAGCACAAGGGGCACTAAGACCGGAGAGCTGACCTTTACGCTTACAGCGCAGCCAGGACTGTGTTCATATTTTCGACCAGGGTGTCACAATCGATACCATGGACCATGCAGGCCTCTTCCAGCGATTCCGCCTGGGAAGCCGGGCAGCCTAAGCAGTGCATGCCGGCCTTCATCAGCATAGCCGGGATCGTCTCGTGCATCTGTACCAGATCACCGATCAACATATCTTTACTGATCTGCATCTTCAATCTCCTCCTTCTGCTCGTACTGTCCATCCCAAGCAGCCATATAAGATCCGGGTACACCGGATACAGGGGATGGCCGCTATGCTGGACACTTACCACTATAATACCTTCTGGGGGTTTTGACAAGGAGTAAGTTTGAGCATGGGATGAAAATAAGGAGCGCTGGCCTACACATATTTCTTTAGGGCAGCCCGCACAGCTCCAGGCCCGGCTAAAAGCTCCTCCAGATATCCGGTCACCTTATCCGCCAGCCCGCAGGCATATAAGTCCACACCGAAGATCGCGGTGTCGGACAGGATGGGGACAAGCTGTTCTTTATCTAAAGGTTGGCCCAGATCGATGCCCTTCATCTTCTCCTTCATGGCGGGGAGCAGGGGATCTGGGCTGATATCAAAGACATTGCCCTGATCGTCTTTTCCCACCAGGTAACGCAGCCATCCGGCCAGCACCAGAGGGATCAGCTTTAAGCCTGAAGCCTCATGGGTTTCGGAGGCCATGTAGGCCTTGATCGTCTCGCCAAAGCGGATCGACAGCTTCTGGGAGGTATCCGTGGCGATACGCTGGGGCGTGTCGGGCATGAACGGATTTGGCAGCCTTGCAGTCAGCACTTCCTCCAGAAACTTTTCCGGATCGATCACGCCGGGATCCACCACGAAAGGCATGCCCTCCTCATGGCTCATGCGGTCGATGAAGCGGGAAAGCTCCTCATCCTTCATCTCATCTGCGATCAGTGTGTAGCCTAAGAGACAGCCGTAGATCGCCAGGCAGGTGTGGAGCGGGTTTAAGCAGGTGCAGACCTTCATCTTCTCCACCTTGTTCACAGTATCCCGGCTGGTGATGATCACGCCCACATGCTCTAAGGGCGGGCGGCCATTGGGGAACTGATCCTCGATTACCAGGTACTGGGGCTTTTCCGCGTTGACAAAGGGCGCGATATAGGTATGCTTTGCCGTCACAAAGGGGCTGACATCCTCTACCCCATCAGCGATCAGCTGCTCCTCCACCACCGGGTGGGGACGAGGTGTGATCTTATCGATCATACTCCAGGGGAAGGCCACCTTTGTCTCCAGATAGGTGAGGTCTCCCTCCGTGATCTTCCCATTTTTCAGCCATGCCCAGGCGATCTCCAGCACAGCCATCTGGAGCTTCTCTCCATTGTGGGAGCAGTTATCCATGCTGACTAAAGACAGGGGTGCGCCGCAGGCGCGGCCTCTCTTCAGGCACATAGCCGCCAGCTGGGCCATGAAGCTCTTGCAGCCTTCCGGCCCCTTCTCCATATCCTCTGCCACCGCGGGGAACAGCTCGTGGTCTGCATTGCGCAGAGAATACCCCTTCTCCGTGATGGTGAAGGACACGATCTGCAGAGAGGGCGCTTCCATGATCTTTTCGATCTTATCGCTGTCGTAGAGCATGGTCAGACTATCCGCCATGGAGCCCACCACCTCTTTATCCAGTCTGCCGTCTGCATTTAAGGTCACGCCGATGGTCAGGTTATCGTATGGACGGAAGCATTTGGTGATGATCTCCTCATCGTATCCTTCGCAGCAGATGATCCCGGTCTCCATCTCTCCCTGCTCGATCAGCCGCTGGCACAGTACAGCTGGAAAGATCCTGAAGATGTTCCCGGAGCCAAAATGCAGCCACTGCGGATCCTTCGCCGTATTTTCTGCGATCTTCGCCGGATCGTAAGCCGGAAGGTGATAGCCCTTCCAATCCTCTTTATTTTTGATCGATGCCAATGACAGTTTCAATGTCTTATCTCCCTTCCAGTTTCTCTAGCATATCCCAGCAGCCCCACAGATACATGATCCCCAAAGCCCGGTCATAGAGGCCGTAGCCGGGACGGCACTGCTCGCCCCAGATATGGCGGCCGTGGTCCGGGCGCACATAGCCCTTGTAGCCGCAGTCATGATAAGCCTTCATGATCTCCAGGATCCCCACGTCGCCGTCGCAGTCCCGATGGGAAGCCTCGGTGAAATCCCCATTGGCAAAATGCTTCACGTTGCGGATATGGGCGAAGGCGATCCGGTCGCAGTAGGTGCGGATGATATCCGGCACATCGTTCTTTGGGTCCGCGCCCAATGAGCCGGAGCATAGGCACAGGCAGTTGTGGTCGTCGTCCACCAGGGACAGGAAATGGCCGATAGCCTCCTTATCCACCAAAAGACGGGGGATCCCAAAGATGTCCCAGGGCGGATCGTCCTGATGGATCGCCATCTTGATCCCGGTCTCATGGCAGGTGGGCATGATCTGCTCCAGAAAATACTTTAAGTTCTCCCACAGCTTTTCCTTTGTCACCGGACGGTACTTTTCAAAAAGCTCATCTAACTGGGCCATACGCTCCGGCTCCCAGCCCGGGAAGGTCATGCCGTGCAGATTCTCCAGGATATACTTGGCCATCTCCTTATAATCATCCTGGATCTTGGCCTTCTCATAGAACAATGCAGTGGATCCGTCCTCCATGGGATGGAACAGATCCGTCCTGGTCCAGTCAAAGATCGGCATGAAATTATAGGTGACCACCTTTACGCCGAACTCT
Organism: uncultured Lachnospiraceae bacterium; assembly: GCA_910588895.1. Classification (GTDB taxonomy): domain Bacteria; phylum Bacillota; class Clostridia; order Lachnospirales; family Lachnospiraceae; genus Caccovicinus. The sequence continues at coordinate 20,702 of CAJUSS010000039.1, read as the reverse complement.
GCCAGGTTCTTTAAGGTCTGCTTATAATTTTCGATATATCTATCCCGGCTGGGCAGGCCGATCTTGATGTCGTCATGGACGTTCACACTCTCCACCACGTCCATATTGAATCCTGCCCCCTGGATCTGGCGGCGGGCCTCCTCGATCTCATCTACCTCCCAGACCTCTCCGGCCGGCTTTTGGTGCAGCGCCCACACCAATCCCGTAACACCGGGTATCTGTTTGATCTGCTGCGGTGTGATGCTGTCGTTTCCTTCACCATACCAGCGAAATGTCATCTGCATGTTTTTTTCTCCTTTCGCTTTCCTACTTTTCTATTTTTCTATGTATCCGCCTATTTTATACCAGTCCTGCCATCATAGGCAGTCCCATACTGAGGAACGGTATATAGGTGATGAGCATCAATCCGATCAAGATCGCCACATAATACCAGATCATATAGGGTATGGTCTTGGCCAGCGTGCTGCCGCCCACCTTGATCGCCACGAACAGGGTGTTCCCAACAGGCGGGGTGATGTTGCCGATGCACAGGTTATACACTAAGATCAATCCAAAATGGATCGGATCCATACCAAAGCTCTTCACGATCGGAAGGAACAATGGCGTAAAGATCAAGATCGCCGGGGTCACGTCCATAAAGGTGCCCGCGATCAGCAAGATCACGTTCATGATCAACAGGATGATGATGTAATTATCCGTCAGGCTCAGCAACGCCGCCGATACGGCCTGGGGGATCTGGAGGAACGCCATGACCCATCCGAGGATATTGGAAACGCCGATCAGGAACACCACCATGCCGCTCATCTTTGCGCTGTCCACAACGATCTCCCAGAAGGACTTTATCGAGATGTTCTTGTAGCAGATGCCCAGGACCAGTGCATAGACCACCGCGATCGCGGATCCTTCCGTGGCGGTGAAGATACCGCCCACGATACCTCCGATGACCACTACGATCAGAGACAGGGCGGGAAGGGCACGGAGGGTGCAGACGCCCAGGTTCTTCCAGTCGTATTTCCCACCGGTACCCTTATAGCCCTTCTTCTTCGCCAGGATGACCCCTACGATCACACAGCACAGGGCCCACAAGATCCCGGGGACATAGCCGGCCAAAAAGAGCGCCGCCACCGATGTGCCTCCGGATGCCAGAGAGTAGGTGATCAGTGCATTGGAGGGCGGGATCAAAAGACCGGAGGGAGCGGATGCGCCGTTGGTAGCCGCACACAAGCCCTTATCATAGCCCTGCTGCTCCTCGCCCTCCTTCACCATGCTGCCCACTGCAGCCGCAGCTGCGGAGGCCGAACCGGAGATCGCGCCGAACAGTGCGTTCGCGCCGGCATTGGTCACTAAAAGCGCGCCGGGGAGCTTTCCTAAGATCGCCATGACAAAATCCACCAGCCGCTTTGCGATGCCGCCCTGGTTCATCAAATTCCCGGCCAGGATAAAGAAGGGGATCGCGGTCAAGCTGAACTTGCTCATGCCCACAAAGGTCCTCTGCGCTGCCGTCACCACCGATACATCTAAAGGCACCGTCTGGAGGATGACGAACAGAGAGGAGATCCCGATCGAGTAGGCGATGGGGACACCCAGTGCCAGCAGTACTAATAATACCAGTAAGATCAGAAACAAAGATTGTATCGCCATTTACGCTGTCCCCTCCTTCTTCTTCAGGATATCTACGATGTTCAATATGGTATAGACCATGTTCAAGATCCCGCACAGCGGCAGAACGATATAGAACACGCCGATCGGCACACCCAGGGATGAGGTCATCTGCCCCATAGCCAGGTTCGCGATCTGATAGCCGCCGTAGGCCAGGATGATCGCGGAGAACAGGAATGCGATCACCTCCGACAGGCAGGCAAAGAACTTCTGCATCACAGGACTGGTCTTTTCCACCAGGATCGGGATGTTCATATGTCCTCTCTCCGCCGTGACGATGGATGCGCCCAAAAGGCTCATCCAGGCGAACATGTAGGAGACCAGCTCCTCTGACCAGGAGGAAGGCGAGTTTAAGACGTATCGCGTCAGGACCTGCCAGCAGGTCAATACGACCATGACCAAAAAGCTGCCGCCGGCCAACAAATTCAAAAGGCGTGTCAGGATCTCACGGAGTCTGCTCATCTTCACGTCCCTCCTTCCGTATTCTGCATATGTTCTTGGTTATGGACCTGGATCGCATCATAAAACGGCTTTAAGTCCGGGTACTGCTCCAGAAGGGTCTGGTGCATGGAAACGCAGATCTCCTGGAAAGGCGCTGTGTCCGGATAGAGGAACTGGACACCCTGCTCGTTTTCCGCTTTTTCCTTGGCCGCCTCCACGGCATTGGTCCATTCCGCCCGCTCCACCTGGTTCACTACCGCAAAGCCTTCCTCGAACACTTCCCGCTCCTCCTGGGGGAGCCCGTCCAGAAACGCACAGTTGCCGATCAGGATATCCGGGATCATCTGATGCATATCATAGGAATAATACTTACACACGTCGCCGTGGCCATTGGAGGTCAGGGCCATCTCATTATTTTCCGCACCGTCAATTATCTTGGACTGAAGGGCCGTATAGACCTCGCCAAAGCCCATGGGGGTGGCAGACCCGCCTAAGAGCCGCATCATCTCCACATTGGTGGGAGACTGCTGCACGCGGATCTTCAGGCCCTTTAAGTCCGCCGGCGACTGGATCGGTGTGGAGACCGTATAAAAATTCCTGGTCCCGGCGTCGATCCAGGTGACCGCCTCAAACCCGGCTTTTTTCGTAGAATCGAAGATCGGTCCGGTGATCGCCTCATCGTCCATGGAGTCGTGGTATGCTTCGCTGGAGGTGAACAGGTACGGCATATTGAACAGTGTATAATTGTCCGAAAATGTTTCCAAGATCGAGTTGCTGGCTACACAAAAATCGATCGCGCCGGTCTGTGTCAACTGCACCATGTCGGTCTGTGATCCTAAAAGCTCACTTGGATATACCTCGATATCATACTTATCCCCCAGCTTGCTCTCCACATAGCTCTCAAATTCCAGAAGAGCCACATGGGTGGGATGGTCTGTGGCCTGGTTATGACCGATCCGGACGATCCGTCTGCCGTCCGATCCGCCCCCGGCACAGCCCGTCAGAGCCGATGCCATGAGTACTGTCCCCAGAGAAAGAAACAATACTCCGTAAAGTTTTCTCATCCTTTCTTAGCTCCTTTCTTGATCTGTTCGATCCCTTTGCCTTGTCTGATCTCTCCGATCTTCCGATCTGCCCGATCCCTCGATCTGCCTGATCCTCTGATCTGTTTGATCTGCTACCCCTACGATCATGCCATCCCACATATTTTGTAGACATTCCATGATCTTATCATCTATATTATAACGATCTTTTGAAGGATCGGCACGGTATATCGGTCTTGAAATGTGGTAAATATTGCTGTATAATACAGATATCAACGAATCGATGGGAGTTTTTTATCACTTATGTACAAAGAAGATTTTACACACCGCCAGATCATGGCCGAACATTACTACGAGTACCATCATTATTGCAATAATGACCTGCTCAGCATTGACTTCCACCAGCACGCATTTTATGAGATCTATATCTTCATCTCCGGAAATGTCAATTATATCATCGAGGGGCGCACCTATAAGCTCCTGCCCGGCGACATCCTGCTGACCAATAACAGCGATATCCACCGCCCGGAGATCGCGCCGTCTGTCCAGCCCTATGAGCGGATCGTCCTGTGGCTGGATGAAGATTTTTTCAACGGCCTGCGCGACATCGGCGAGGACCTGACCGCCTGCTTCCGGGATGCCTCCCGCCGGGATTACCGCCTCTTCCGCCCGGATGAGACTCAGATGCTGAAGATCCGGTCCGCCTGCAATACGATCGAACATGAGCGCACCAATAACCACCTGGGGAACCGGGTCCTTGCCTATGCCTCTGTCATGGAGATCTTGGTCCTGCTCAGCCGGGCCTATTACGAGATATCCGACCACGCTTTTCAGGATGTGACCGAGAACGAGCAGATCAATCTGATCGTTTCCTATATCAACCACCATCTGAACGAGGACCTGAGTCTGGACCATCTGGCTGAACATTTTTACCTGAGCAAATATCATCTGAGCCATCAGTTCAAGCAGTTCACCGGCCTGCCCATTTACCAGTTCATCCTGAAAAAAAGGCTGACGATCGCCCGGAACCTGCTGCTCCACGGAAAGACCGTGACAGAGGCCTGCTCAGAATGCGGGTTCAGTGATTATTCGAATTTTTTAAAAGCCTTTAAACGGGAATTTGGAGAAAAGCCCAGCGATTTTATGAAGAAGTGATCTTGACCCTGTATTTACTTGGATACCTATGAATTTCCTCTTGAATAATTTCGGGTTTTATTATAGAATATATTCAAATCTTTAAAGGAGGTAATCATCATGGCATATGTGATCAATGATTCTTGCGTGAGCTGCGGTACCTGTGCTGGCGAATGTCCAGTAGGCGCTATCGCTGAGGGAGATGGCAAGTATGTTATCGATGCTGACAGCTGCATCAGCTGCGGTACCTGTGCTGGCGCATGTCCTACCGGCGCTATCGAGGAAGGCTGATCTTGACCTTACATAAATGCCTCTTCCGTAAGGGAAGGGGCATTTTTGTTGCAGCTCTTTTCTGACTGTCTCTCCAGGCGATCGAAATGACGTTCCGGACCATGACCAACAAAGGTTTTTCGGCATATGATACCATAGACCGGTATCTTGCCTGGCCGATCAAAAGCGCTTCTTTCTCTATACATTAAGATCAAAGCCCCCGCTGCTGGCAACGGGGGATCAAGCTTGCAGCGCAGCCGAGCAGGCGCATTGCACGCGGGAATACATATGAGCAAGACGATCCTTTTAATATCCCAGGATATCCTGGAGCACAAGCATAAAGCGAGGTATGACCATTATGGCTATCACAACTAAACCGATCATCGGCCTGACCCCCCAGCATAATACGGAGAATGACGACATCTCCATGCGCCCTACCTATATCCGTGCGTTAAAAGCAGCCGGCGCCATCCCCCTGATCCTTCCTCTCGGGTCTTCAAAAGAAGATCTGAACCGGCTGGCGGATCTGTGTCAGGGCTTTATCTTTACCGGCGGTCCAGATCCCCATCCTTTTTTATGGGGTGAAGAGATACACCGGAACTGCGGCCCCATCTCCACAAAGCGGGATTCCATGGAGCTGATGCTCCTTTCGATCGCCATGGATCAGAAAAAACCGATCCTTGGGCTCTGCCGCGGTGCGCAGCTGCTCAACGTAGGACTGGGCGGCGACATCTACCAGGACATCGACAGCCAATACCAGTCTCCCTTCCCGATCGCACACCGCCAACCCTTAGACAGCTCCCTTCCGGCTCATCATATCAATGTCCAGCCGGATACCCTTTTATCCTCCATTGCCGGACAAAAGAGCATCCAGGTCAACAGCTTCCACCATCAGGCGATACGCAATCTAGCTCCCGGCCTGGTAGCAGGCGGCTTTTCACCGGACGGCCTCATCGAGGAGATCGAGATGCCGGACTATCCCTTCCTTCTGGGCGTACAGTGGCACCCGGAATATCTTTGGAAGAACGATGAGACTTCTAAAGCGCTGTTCCTCCGCTTTGTGGAAGCCTGCCGCCAGGAACCAGAAGAGAGCATCCAGATATAGCGTTCAAATGAAGCGATCTGAGCGTGACGGTCCTGATGTGGCGATCTGAACGTGACAGCCCTGATGTGGCGATCTGAACGTGACAGCCCTGATGTGACGATCCGAGCGTGACGGCCCTGATGTGGCGATCCGAGCGTGACGGCCCTGATGTGACGATCCGAAGAGTCGATCCGAACGAGACAGCCTGGGTGCTTTAAACGATCGATCCCTGTCGATGTCATGCTGACGCATTCTACCTCTACATCTCATTTGATAAACCCAACAGCCCTTTGGCCCCCTGATAAACGTTCGATCTTACTTTCGATCCGTCCAAACTCTGTCCGATCCACCTTGATCTCCTACTTGCCCTATCCCAGAGCCCTTCCGTTCCTTCCATACCGTTTCCTTCTGAAAAACGGGATCCTCGTAGCTGCCGCCTCCGCCTTTCCCAGGCGGTCCCGCTGGCAGCTGCGGATGGTCTCATCCAGATGACGGAACCGCTCCTCCTCCCGCTCGTCCCGGATCCGCATCAGATCCGAAAGCTCCTCTACCAGCTCATCATTGACCAGACGGCTGATATCCTGACTCAGCTTCTCGTTATTGGCCTCCAATGCTTTTCCGATGATATGGTCCATGATCATCTGGAACTGTTCCAGCTTCTCCTCCTGGGTCATAGGGGCCAGATCTGTATCTTCTATATCTTCCTGGACAGCCAGCGCGGTCACCGCCGCTTCCTCCTGGGCTATCGTAGAAGGCCCTGCTTTCCCTTCCGCCTCTTTTGCCCTGCTCATCTCCGCCTCTGTCGCCGCTGCGTTTTTCCTGCTCTCTTCGCCAAGGTCTTGCAGGATCACACGTTTTGTCCCTTTTTCCCGGGCCCCTTTCAAGGTCGGGCCCATCAGGATCTTTTCCTCACTCTCCTTCAAGGACGGACCCACCAGGATCCTTTCCCCGGCCTCCTTCAAGGCTGGGCCCACCATATCTACTCTCTCTGTTTCTTTCATGACCGGGCTCATCGACCCATTTTCCCTGTCCTCCTTCAAGACCGTGCTCCTTGGATCCTTTTCTCTGCCTCCATCCAATACGGTCACAATCTCCTCCTGGTCCTTCTCTCCACGCTCCTCCTTCCTTCCGATGATCCTATCTACACACGCTTTTCCTGCCCCCTCTTTTCTGACCGCTCGGGCCAGGATCTCCCCTTGCCTGGCAGCCCGGCTCAAGTTCCCTTCTTGCCTGGCCGTCCAGACCATGTTCTCTTCTTGCCTGACGCTCACTCCTCTTAGCTCACCACCGCTTCGAGGTATGCCCTCCAGTTCATCTCCTTTTGTAGATGTACCACTCACCACCCCATTCCTTCTCTCCCAGGCAGAAGGCTTTTTTCGACTTTTCCCCTTATTCTTCATATCCATTCGCCCATCCTTTTCCACTTTTTCCTCATATTCCGAATCCTCTATATCCTCTATCCTTTTCCTTACCTCTTCTTTTCTCTGCGCTCTCTTTTCCCGCTCTCCCTTTTCCTGCTCTTCCGTCTCTAGCTCTTCGTTCTCCTGCTTTTCCTCCTCTATCTTCCCCAGCACTTCCTTTTCTTGCTCTTTCTTTCTCTGCGATTCCTCTCCATGCACATCTTCCGCTCTGGGTCTAACTCCTGGATCCATACCCACACATACCACTCCTGCTTCCAGACGGCTGTAATCTGAAAGATATGTAATGGCAGGTCCCAAGTCTTTTGCCGCTCTCGGACCATTGTCGGGAACAGCTGTCTTGTCCAAAGACAGGCGAAGGGAACCCTTCAGCCGCGGATCTGCCTGCAATGTTCTTGCAATGTCCTGTTCCAGCAAACTGGCCGCCTCCCGGATCTTTCTATCCGGTTCCATACTCCTTTGGATCTTCTGCTCCTGCTCTGGTCCCATGACCTGCTGCAATGCATTTTTGATCGCCTTTAGTTGATACCCCTTATCCTTCAGCTCCTTCACCTGACAAAATAAACGGATATGGAATTCCGTATAATATCTATGTCCCAACTCATTCCTTGGGATCGAAATCCCCAGCTCCTCCTCCCAATACCGAAGGACATGGGTTTCTACATCGACCTTTTTCGACGCGTCCGATATCAAATAGCGCACCTCATCCATCGTCTCTCTCCTTGTCCTTGTATTTTGTGACCTTAATAACATGTATATGTGAAGTTGAGAAGGATTATGAATGGAAGTGGGGAGAAAAGTTTTGATCGGGAGAGAAGATGTGGGGAAGGGCGAAAAAAGCCATAAGGCGGGAGACTGTTTGTGGTCTTTGCCTTATGGCTTAAAAATAGAATATCATCTAAGTACTTATTCAGGTGAACCCGATGTAAGTTTGATACCATCGGTCATTGGGCCCTGCATTTCAAGAGCTCCTGTAAAAGCCCAGACAGCATGGAAACTCCTTAAGCGATAGTAGTTGTTTGCCGGAAAGCCGGAAACATCAAAGTCCACTGATACGAAGGTAAGGTCTTCACCGCCTTCTTTATACTCATAAGTAAAACTATAGGCATCTACTTGGATCCAATCTTGTTCCTCTTCATTCCAGCGATCTAAATATATGTTCATTTTGATTTTTTTCACAGGTACATGGCAAGCCGTATCTGCATAAATCCCAAGCACATTATATCCTTTATTTGTAAGACTCAAGCCAGCAACTCCCAAGTAATTTCCTCTAGTAGAATTGCCATAACCTACAGCCTTATTTGTCCCCTCTGTTAATAAAACAGATTCTCTCCGTGTAGGTATATTTTTTAATCCTTCTTCCCAATTCGCCTCCTCATCTCCAAATACAGTAATTGAAAATACAAGGCAACTTATAACAATCGCTAATAAAAAACTAAATTTTTTTTTCATAACCTGTATGTCTCCAACCTTTATTTTTCTAACACTAAATTCTCCATAACTCTTATAAAATCTTTTTCCGGCATAATCCCGCAGATATAATAATAAGCATTATCACATTCAAAATGTGCCATATACTCAACTTTATTATCAGAAAGTACATTCCTTTGTATTTTAATCTCCTGATTAATCCATTCGTTAAATACTGTGGTATATTCCTGACAATCTGAGGCTCGCGTATGTGTATTATCCATTGAACATAAAAACTCAAATATAAAAACCTGATTATTTTTATACGAAAATTCCAGTCTTATATTCTCTCTTTCTATGTTGTAATCAGATAATCTCATACCTTCAGGTATATAATTCAATTTCAATACTGCGGTTCCAGACACTTCTTTTATTTTTGCATAAGCTTTTTCCAAACTGCCTACTTCTGTAATATGGTCATTTTGATTATTCCAAGTAATCCTCCCAGTATTCCCGTCTCGAACGCTAGACTCATAGAAAAATCTTCTTTTTGCTTTTGTATCAATTTTAGGAATCAAGATAATCGCTAGTACAAGTAAAAAACAGGTCGCGAACACCCCTGCTCTCTTCACCGGCCGCTGCAAGACCATCTTCACCGAGGCCCAAACCTCAACAACTCTTTCTCTCCACTCCCCCCTATCCTCCCTCCGATCCAACTCATGCGGCAGCTTCCCTTCCCACGACTCCTCATCTCCCATCCACCTCTGACTCGCTCCGTCAAAATCTGCCATCATCCGAGGCGTTATACCCCTCGCTTCCATTTTCGCCATCAGCTTCTGGAATCCGTCCTCCGGTGGGTCTTTGATCGGTCTTCCGTTCAAAGGGTGCGCGGATCGGGCTTCCTGCTGGGCCCACTCCATCCGTAGTTTCATCTGGCTGGGGTTTAGACCGTAGGCATCCTTTATCAGTCGATCTAAAGACTTGTATTTTTTCTGCTTAGCATTTGCCTCGTTCCTATCCACTATACACCTCATCTATAGATCCTGTATACATATTCCCTAAAGTTGCCATCGGTTTCAGGGTTGACATTTTTGTTTGAAGCATTACTATAGTATTATCAAGGTCACTCTTGGAGGTAAGAAATCATGAAAAAGATCATCCTAACCGGCGGTGGTACAGCCGGCCATGTTACCCCAAATCTCGCTCTGCTCCCTGCTTTAAAGGAAAAAGGGTATGATATCCGCTATATCGGTTCCTACCAGGGGATCGAAAAAAAACTGATCGAAGGGGCGGGCATCCCTTATGAAGGTATCTCCTCCGGAAAGCTTCGCCGTTACTTTGACTTAAAAAACTTTTCCGATCCATTTCGGGTAGTCAAAGGATACGCAGAAGCCCTGAAGATCATAAAAGCCTATAAGCCGGATGCGGTCTTTTCTAAAGGCGGGTTTGTAGCAGTCCCTGTAGTCCTGGCGGCCAAGCATCACAAGATCCCGACCATCATCCATGAATCGGACATCACCCCAGGCCTTGCCAATAAGCTCTGCATCTCCTCTGCAAGGAAGGTCTGCTGCAATTTCCCAGAGACCCTGTCCTACCTTCCGAAGGAGAAGGCGGTGCTCACTGGATCGCCGATCCGCAGTGAGCTACGAAAAGGCGACCGGCTGTCCGGTCTCCAGTTCACCCACCTCAGTCCTGACCGCCCGATCATCCTGGTGATCGGAGGGAGTCTGGGCTCTGTGCGTGTGAACACGGCTGTACGGAGCATCCTCTCCAAGCTTTTAGAGTCCTTCCAGGTGATACATATCTGCGGAAAGGAACACTTGGACGATCAACTGATCGGCGTACCGGGATATGTACAGTATGAATACGTCGATAAGCCTTTAAAGCACTTATTCGCAGCTGCCGACATCATGATCTCCCGAGCCGGTGCAAATTCCATCTGTGAACTCCTTGCTCTCCGAAAGCCAAACCTGCTGATCCCGCTCTCTGCAGCCGCCAGCCGTGGCGACCAGATCTTAAATGCCAGATCTTTTGAAAAACAAGGCTTTAGTGCTGTGCTGGAGGAAGAGGCACTGACAGACGACGCCCTATATAAGGCCATCCAGGATGTATATGCTGATCGCCAGACCTATATCCATGCCATGGAACAGACCCCGCAGAAAAATGCCGTCGAGACCATCGTCTCCCTGATCGAGGGATGTATAAAGGCAGGCTGATGGCTAGACCCCATATTTATCGCCCAGCAGTTTTCTCAAGAGCTTCTTGGCTCTTGAGACTCTTGCGCGGCAGGCCACAGGTGTGATGTCCAGCATCTCTGCGATCTCCCTCTCCGGGATCCCATCCACCAGATACAGCTTTGCTGCCAGCTTCATACTCTCTGTCAGCTGTGCAAAGGCCTCTTTTACATCCTGTTCGATCTCCTTATCGATCATATAGTCCACCAGATCGTGTCCATACTGAAAGACCGCCTCCCAAGCCTCATTGAACTGGTCGGAATCCAGGATAAGCCATTCTCTCCGGTATTTCCGAAAATAGTCGATGCATTTATTTCTGAGTATCGTTGTCAGCATATGCTTCATCGGCCCCGGCTCCCAGTCTAAGGGATAATGGGCGTAATAAGAGATGAAGGTTTCCTGTACCACATCCTCCACATCTTTTTCCGGCACTCCTATAGCAAGTGCTATTATACGGAGTGGTTTTTGATATCCGTCATAAATGGCCTGCAACAAACCATTGACATCTTGTTGCATAATGTTCTCCTACCCTGGATAGTCACAGAGCCTCATGGATGCGCTCTGCTGTCTCTTTCAGCTCACCGATATCTGCGCTGCCCGGGTCCCAGGTCACGATAGGTGCCCCATCGTCATATCTCGGGATCACATGCAAATGGAAATGGAATACCGTCTGCCCGGCGGATGCCCCATTGTTCTGGACCAGATTGAACCCGGAACAGCCCAAGCTGGCCTTCATCGCCGCACCGATCCTTCCGCCCAGTCCCAGCACCCTAGATGCATATTCCTCATCCAGCTCGCAGACATCTTTAAAATGCTCTTTGGGCAAGATCAGCGTATGCCCCTTTGAAGCTGGCCCCATATCTAAGATCGCACGAAATCTGTCATCCTCGTACACAGTCGCAGAGGGGATCTCCCCATTCGCGATCTTACAAAAGATACAGTTTTCATCCTTCATAACGTTCTCCTCCTTTCCCTGGGCTCGCCAGATCACCTTCCTTAGGCCGCCGATACAGCAAAGATGCCAAGAAAAAGCCGATGACCACACCAGCAATATGCGCCAGATCATCAGTCTCCACGCTCCGGAAACCGAGGTACAAGGACAAGAGGATCATCAAGATGACCCGCCTGGTATCCAAATCTTCTAATCTCCCTTTATTTACGAGCACTACCAGGAGAAGGCCTCCTGCTACTCCAAAGATAGCGCCCGATGCACCTGCCGAGACCACGTTCATGGGTACTCCCCTCGCCGTCTCCAGGAAAAGATCATATCCGATCGATACCAGGTTCGCGCCCGCCCCACAGCTCAGATAAAAAAGCAGATATCTTCCTTTTCCAAAAGCTCTTTCCAGATAAGCTCCTAATATAAAAAGAACAAGCATATTGTTGACCAGATGGTCGATCCCAAAATGCATGAACATCGCTGTAAATACCCTGTGATATTCCCCGTTCAGCACATAGGGGACATACATCGCCCCATGCTCCAGCATATAGCCTACATCTTCCGAGGAACCAGTCAAGTCCAGGTAAAGGAAATACACGATGTTCGCGATCATGATGCCCCAAGTCACATATGCTCTGTTTTTCCTGCTTTCCATAAATGGCAGCGCTCCTTGTACTCTATCTATATTTTAACATAAACGAAAAACCCTGTTAAGCCGACGCTGGAAATGGTCAAAATACGTCCTATATCGACAAACCTTAGTAAATAGCGCTAATAAAAGACGAAGAAAAGGTCTGCGATCTGGATCTTATCCCCACTGTTGATCGGATAAGACTCATTTGCCTCCAGCTCATAGCCGGCTACCACCGTGCCGTTCGAGGAATTCAGATCGGTGACCCGGCATGTCCCGCCCTCTTCATCGAACCGCAGATGTAAGCGGCTGACGGTATCTCTTTTTACTATATAGTCAACGATCCCCTCTTGCTTTCCCAGGATAAAGGGAAGATATAGGATCGGGATATCCTCCACTGAAGGATCTAAGCTTTTAAGAAGGTGGGATCTTTCTTCTGATACAGCCGCCTCTGCCAGGAGCACTGTACCGTTCTCACCCAGTCCCTCCATGCCAAGGCTGCCGCGGACAGGCTCCAAACCATCTGTATCTTTTACCCTTTCCCGGTCCTCCTCTCCATTTTCCTCTTCATCCTCATCAAACCCCATATACCACTTTTCCTGCAGCTCCTCCGACACACTTCCCGGTCCCAGTCCGCCTTTTTTCTTTCCCTCCGGCGCCTTGGCAGGATATGCCCCCTTAGGATCCATGCCATGGAGCAGGATAAGCGCGGCTGCGGCTATGACCACCTCTGCCGCTGCGATATAAGCCTTATACCGTAAGACCCCGGCCCGTCCGATCGACAGCCAGACAACAGCCGGAGCCGCGATCAAAATACTTATTATAGACATTACTACAAACATCGTCCTTTGTCGACTGATTTTTCTTTCTTTTTCATACAGATGTTCCTTCTTTCCCCCTTTTTCCGGCCAAAAAACCTCCTCCATATCCACCTTAGGAGAATCTTCCCCTGCGCTCTTCTTTGGCGTTTTGCGTACAGGTACCGCTATATCCGCCACATCTTCTGCGGTTTTTGGCTCCTGGGAAAGATCATTTAAATTGCCTTTAGGCTGGTCTTTTAAGCTGCTCCCACCCTTATTTTCCCGGACCGCCTTTAACAGATCTCCAATCCCATAATAGTCCTTCTGACTCTCCTGGTACAGACGATAAGCCAGTACCACGGTAGCATTATCCTTGTGATCCGCTTTTTTGAGCAGAAATTGCAGGAGTTTTCCCATAGCAGCTGGAAGATCCCCATGATATCCCGGCACATAGCACAGCCAGACTTTATAGCTTTCCGGTTCGATATAGATATGCTCCGGTTCCAGAAGGAGGTTCGATTCCTGAAGGAGATGGTCTTCCATATGGTCTAAAGCCGTCCCGATCCCCAGGATCAGTTTGCTCAGCTCCTCTTTCCGGATCTCTTTAAACTCTAAAAGCCGGCTCAAGGGCTGCTTCGAAGTGATCTCATAATAGTAATACTGCCCCTGCTCTTCCTGCTTTACCCGAAATCGCAAAAGTCCTTCTATGGCATTTTCTGTCAGCATCTTGAACTCATAGCTCTCCGGATCCTCCTCCAAAGCCTCCAAGATCATATAATTATGGCGCATCTCCCTCTTGTAACTGACTTTCATAACGCTCCTCCAACTGCTTTAATGCGGCTATCTTCCGCAAAAACTCTTCTGGCTCATAGATACCGCTGGTGATCTTAAGCCCCCACGGGCCTCCCTGCCGCTCCCCACAGATCTCGCCGTTCACCTGCCCGACCCCCTTCTCTATCTGCAGACCAGTGCTGTCCATAGAAAACAGCAGGCCAGCGCGTTCGTCAACTTCCTGTGCCAGCTCCTGGGCCCGGTCATCTTCATCATGCCGCACCATCTCTACCGCTTCCTGCAGCTCCATCCCACTCTTCGTCTCATCATGCAGGCGGTACGCCTGCTGGATCAGGACCACCATGACCAGACAGAACACTGCCATGACATAAGCCATCTCCACCGTGTAGCTGCCGGCATATCCCTTTTTGAGCCAAACAAGTCCAGCGTTTCTCCTCTCTATCCTCTCATCTCCTTTTCCATCCTGCTCACCCTTTTTACCAGCAAGCGAGCCAAAGCCCCACCGGCAGGGTAAAGACCAGGAGAGGCAGTTTCTTCTTCCGATGATCCTTCCCCTGCAGCCTGCCCAAGACCATATAGATAAGTCCAGCCATACTGCAAAAAAATAAAGAAGAGCACAGCAAAAACAGATTTTTCCAAAATCCAAGATAGATCCCTGCGATAAAAAAGAACAGACCATCTCCCTCACCTAACGCTCCTTCCGTCACCTTGCCGATGATCAGCAGCGCCGCTCCGATCAGGCATCCGGCCCATAAGGGCAAGAGGGACGGATCGGCGCACATACCTTGATACCATATAGCCGCCAGTCTTCTTTCCATATCCACATCGAACACCAGCCTGCAGATCTGGGATGTCAAAAAATGTACAAAAAAGAACAGGAACAGCCATCCTGACACTGCCTTTCTCCTCCCATCCTGCCAGGCAGCCGCCATGATATACAAGAAAAAACTCATCTCACTCACCCTTTCTATGCTCTTCTCAACGGCAGCAATAGGAGCAGCCTCCCATATGCTCTACCTCCGAAAGCCTTACCTCCTGTACATAGGCGATGATCGCCGCACAATCCTTATCCGTGTGATATCTGGCCCCGCTCTCCATGATATAGACCAGGCTGCCTGTCTGGGCGCTGCCGCCGCAGACTGCGCAGGGGTAGTATCGTCCTCCCCCCTGGTTGCGGTATCCGCCTACCTCATCGTAGGTCAGGACCTTCAGCTTGTTCGACAGATAATGACAATCTCTGGATCGGTGATACCGGGTAGAAGTCTTGCCGATATAGACGATCGGGTCATCCTCTTCCTGACTGCCGCCGCCTTCCCGCTCCAGTCCATCCCTGCCGATCCACGCCCTTCGAGTACTCTGGGAGGAAAAAGCGATCTCATCCAGACCGATGATCGAAAAAGGCATCCGCATCTCATAATCCATGCAAAAACGCACAGTCTCCCCATCTTCCAGGAAGGCAGAGCGGGAAAAGGAATGGGAGGCCATCCCCTCCTGACTGAACATCTCCTCCGCTCTAAACTGAGCACCTGCCCCTGCCGCTCCATTGATCAGGCCTAAGAGCAGCTCCTTTTTCCAGTCCCCATCCTCTTTGGGGATCTCTTCTCCTCCCGAGAGCATGTGCTCCAGATAGGCATACTGGCACAGATCTTCATTGACCGACTCTAACGCGGCCTGTACCTGCCTCTGCCTTTCCATCATACGGAAGGGGATCATCATGCAGACCATGGCAAAGATAAAGATCGACAGGGCTAATGCCGCCTCCACCGAGACTGCCGCCTCTCTTTCATCCACGGAGGCAAAGGGCCACACCCTCTTTTCCAGATAAGGTTTTTTTTCATCCTTTTGTTCCCTGGGCTTTCGTACTTGGAGAGTATCTTGCTTCGCAGCATAGGGCAAGCTGGGGGATGCCTGTTCAATATCCTGAAAAAAGGGCATGGGCCTTCACCTCCGTAAATGTCTCTAATATGCTCTGGATGCGCCCACCGCCAGGGGATAGGTCACGTCTCCTGTCCCTGTAAGGCTTTTCCACAGCCCCAATGAAAAATAGACATGTTTTCCACAAAGCTCTGTCCGGATATCCACCCGGTAGGCAAGGTCTGAGAGCAAAAATCCGGCCTGCTCTCTCGACAGGTTCATCTCCATCACATCCATCATCCGATACAAAAGCAGGGTGCCGGGCACCGGGAATAGAAAGATCGTCAGATATTGCTCGTAATCCAGCCCTGCCTCCTGACTTCTTGTCCCCTCCAGACTCCCTCCCGCCGCGAAGTCCAAAAGACCTTCCAGGCTCAGACACCAGTCATCTCGGCTTTTCAGTAATGGGACCCTGCCTCCGCTGAGAAGGGTCCGGATATCCGCTACCGCCTCCCCAAATGCCCATACCCCCATGATCAAGAATGCGGTGATGGTCACCAGTGGGAGCACCCCTGTCGCTCCCACGATCGATGCCGCCAGGCTCCTGGCCTGCTCCCGCTTTTCACTGTCCCCAAGGATATGGATCAGGTTCATCCCCTCACGGACCGCCAGCAGCATCTCCAGCGTCTGGGTCAGATTTTCCCGGTCCGTATCCTGCCCGAACAAAAGATATTCCAGCTCATAAGAGGTCTCTTTTCCGCCAGTGTCACAGAAATGGTTAAAAAATACCTGGCAATATTCTGCTGTCATCGCCTTCTCCAAGATATCCAGGCCCCTTTCCTCAAAGGCGATCCGGTGGGAGGGATAGCTGTCTGGACTGAGAGTCCCGCCAGACACTTCCATACCGTCAGGGATCATCAAGGACAGGAAGCCCTGCTCCGCCATTTCCCGCAGTTTTTTTAACAGACCTTCCTTTTCCTTGTCCTTTATCCCAGCCTCAAAGGGGATCGTCAGGGCCTGGTATCCGGCAAAATGGGCCTGGACGGGCGCCCACAACGCCGCCGTATCCAGCTCATCGTCTTCATCCTCCGGCTCCCAGTCCGCGATATACTGTTCGACCTCCTTTGCCTCCTGCTGGACCTCCTCCACCAACTGGATCCTCTCCTCGGCCAGATCTGGCAGACCGGCGATCTGTCTCCGCCGCTCCCCATCCTTATCCGTATAGGATCCATACTCAGCCAGCTCCTTTTTAAAAGCATCCTGCATGGCATCACTTAGATCAGGCGCCTTTTCTCCATAGCTGCGCTCTATCTCCTCCAGCTCTTTTCCAAAGGCATCCGCCTGTTTTTCATACTTTTTGACCAACCCCGGGATCTTTTCCAGCTCCCGGATCAGCCGGTCTCCTTCACGACAGAACCCATTCCCATCCTCACGGTCCAGAGCGCCTGCCGCCTGTTCCTTTAAGCTCCTCTGCTCATTTAAGCACTTTCCCAGATCCTCCAGCGTCTTCTCCAGCTTCCAGGCCTCCTTCGTCTGGATCTCCATGGAGCGGGTCAGGTCTGAGACCTGCCCCGCCTCTGTCAGCGCTTTTAATGCTTCTCCTGCACTGTCCCCGGTCCACTCCTTTGTCCAGATCCCATATTTCATATACTCCATGATCTCTTTTTCGAGATATCCGCCCTGGTCGTCGGTCAAGACCTGCCGGGCGGTCACATAGCAGTCCTCCTGTTCAAATGGGTACCAGTTCTCTTGTTCCAGGTAAGGCTTTAAAAACGCTGAAAATTCCTCTGCCGCATCCTCTTCCTCCAAGTGCTCCAGCCCAAATATCCGGTACTGCTCCCAAAGCCCTCGATGATACTGACTGAACAGCGAGTCCATAGCTGAATGGGCCGCCATCTGCAGATAACACCTGGCCCCCGCTGTCCTGGCTGATTCCAGGAGCCCGCAGAGCAGTCCGCAGACACAGATGAGGATCAAGCTCAAAAAGACCGATATCTGCCCTTTCCACTTCAACTTCTGCCCCTCTCCTAATAGACCTCTTTAGATTGGCTGTTGATCTGACTGAATATATCATTTAAGAGCGCTGTGATCTGTCCCTTAAATATGATCACCAGACCGATCAATACCACTAAGATCAGCACCACCTCGATGACCCCTACACCATCCTCTTCCTTCAAAAACGCATATACTACATCTGCCATCTCTGTTCCCTCCTTCTATCTCATCTGCTATCTACTTTTGTCAGCCCACTCTCGCTCAACCTCCATCCGCCGCTGTATCCGCTTTTTCCTCACCGCATCAATAAAAGGTCAGGAACGCCGGCACCACTACGATCACCATCACTACTCCCAGCATCAAGAACAGCGGAATCAAAAGCTTGGTCGCCGCCTCCTCGCCCTGTCGCCGGGCCAGGTTTTTCCTCTGCTCAAAAGCGTCCGTCATCTCGAGCTGGAGCAGGTAACGGAGGTTCTTCGTCCCGGTCTTCCGGTTCTGTTCCAAAAGGCCGGCTAATTTTAAATACGGCTGCAGCTTGCAGCGCCTTCCAAATTCTTCGTAGGCCTTTCCTTCTGCGGTCCCGCTCCTCATCTGGTGATAGGTCAGCAACATCTCTTCATAGACTGGCCGCTCTCTCTTGCCCCTGCTCCTCATCTCCTGGTAGTCCAGCACGATCCGCTCCCATGCTGTGCGCACTGTCATCCCGGCGCCCAGAAAGATCTGGAGCTTGGAGAGCATCTCCGCATGATCTAAGAGCAGCAGCCTCTCCCGTTCCTTTCCCAGCCGCTTGGCCTCGTCGATCCCTCTGGCCCTTATGAGGATCGCCAGCAGGGGCCCCAAAAGCAGCAGCCAATAGCGCTCGCCTCCATCCCTGCTGCGATAGGAGATCGGATCCCCATTATATTCCGCCGGCAGATAAAATCCTTCCTCTGTCCTTGTCTGCTCCTCACTGTCAAGGATCAGCCGGGTCAGCTCTTCCTGCAGCCTTTCCTGCCGGGTCAGCTGCGGAGGAAAGATCCGGACCGGGAGCAGGACGATGCGGAGACTTTCCTTCTCATCATAGATCTCCGCCCGTAAGGTAACGACCTGTCCCTCCTCCCCTATCTCCTCCCCATGGACGATCCCATCCGCTCCCAGCAGATCCGCATGATCGCTGCTCCACCGGATCCGGAATCCGGTCTGGCTGTCCTCCTTCACCAGCTCCAGTTTTGTCCGTACCTGAGATAAAGAAGGCTCCTCCCCCAATATCATGGTCCCCAGGCGGCTTTCCAGCTCCTCTGCCGCCGCTACCGCCTGCTCCTTTGTGTAGCGGCGCTCACTGACCGTAAGGTCTAAGGGCAGCCCTTTTTCCTCCCCCTCAAAGCCCTCCACCACCAGATCTAGTCTGGCCTCGCCTTGTCCGTAGGCGCTCCTGGATATGTAGCCCTCCCTTAACGGGTCATTCCTGCTCTGGAACTCCAAAAGGAGGAACAGGATAAGCCCTGCCAGCACGCACAAGACCTCCAGGCGGCTGACCATGATCGTTTTTTTCTTATATCGGGATATCAAGGATCCTTTTAGATAGCCAAAACGCAAGACCATACACCCCCAAACAGCTCGTCATCAGTATCCTCCCCACACCGGTCCCATACATCATCTCAAAAAAACCTGGAGAGGCACGGTCGATATAGATGATCAGACCGAAGGGGATCATGTTCATGACCTTCTGCTCCAGCTTTTTTGAAGCGGTCATATTGGCGATCTCCTCGCGCACCTGGGCCTTATCGCGGATCACCCCGGCTGTGTGGTCGATGATCGCCACCAGATCGCCCCCGCTGCGCTTAGCGGCCTTGAACACCTGGGCGAAGTTCTGCACATCCTCCAGTCCGCTCCGGTCTGCAAACTCGAAGAACACCTGCTCCACCGGACGATTCATCTTGATCTGCTTGACCATCCCGGCAAATTCATGGCCGATCATCCCTTCCGGCCCATACAGCATGTCCAGCTCCCTGCTGCTGTTCCCCAATGCGTTCTCGATCGAATAACCAGCGCTCAAGTTTGCCGATAGGATCAAGATCCCCTCTTTGAACTGCTGGCCCAGCTGGAACAGCCTGGCTTTTTCCAGCTCCTTTTTATGGATCAGGGGATAAGCCAGCCCTACCGGCAGGAACAGAAGGAACACGGCCCAGCTCCTGTAAAAGGCATAAGCGACAAGGGCACATATGCCGGCTCCCTCGGCCCCGTAGCGGAGCCATTCCGTAACTGAAAGCCGATACACCCTATAGTCCATACCCTGCTGCCCATAGCTTTTCCTTTCTCGTGAGCTGCCCCACCGCAACCAGCCTTCCCTCCACTTTTTCCTGCCGCTTTCGGAAACACTTTTTTCCTTTTCTGCTCGCTCTCCTATCCTGTCCGCCTCCTTCCCATGTAGCGCTACCCATCTCTTTTTCCCAGACCTTTTCTTTTTCTCCTGGACCCTCTTCCTCCGATCTGCTCTCCAAAAAAGCGAACAGCGGATTGAGCAGGATCTCCCCCTGGTCCATCCCGACGATCTCCACGATCTCCAATACTCTGCGGCTCCGGTCCCGCAGCCTCCCCAGCTGGACGATGATATCGATGGCCGCACATATCTGGCTCCGAATCGCCGCTAAAGGCAGCTCTGCCGCCATCAGCACCATAGATTCTAAGCGGGAGAGCATATCTCGGGGGCTATTGGCATGGCCAGTCCCCATGCCGCTATGGCCAGTATTGAACGCGGTAAGAAGATCGAAGGCTTCCCCGGCCCGGACCTCTCCCACGATGATCCGGTCCGGGTTCATGCGGAGGGCCGCCTTGATCAGATCACGGATCGTTACGGCCCCTTCCCCCTCCCCATTGGCATTCCTGGATTCCAGGCGGACCAGGTTAGGCACCTGCTGGATCTGCAGCTCCGCCGAATCTTCTATGGTGAGGGGGAAGGGGCCGTAACGATCCGTGATCTGATCAAGGCGTCC
Organism: uncultured Lachnospiraceae bacterium; assembly: GCA_910588895.1. Classification (GTDB taxonomy): domain Bacteria; phylum Bacillota; class Clostridia; order Lachnospirales; family Lachnospiraceae; genus Caccovicinus. The sequence goes on along the minus strand of CAJUSS010000039.1, from coordinate 25 downwards.
CTCCGCATGAACCCGGACCGGATCA